>CAZSQJ010000005.1:0-2792 GCA_964608665.1 uncultured Bacteroidales bacterium
GCGGTATGAAGAAAGATCCATCATCCCCCTGCTTTTTTGGCCTTGTAACCCCAGTCGGCAAGCAACCGGAGGACTTTCTCCCTCATGTCTCCCTGTACCAGGATTTCACCTTCCTTCACACTGCCGCCCGTACCACAGGAAGTTTTCAATCTCCGGGCGAGGGCATCCATGTCGGCAGTTTTACCGGTAAAGCCCCTGATAACCGTCATCATTTTTCCTCCGCGGTGGTTTTTCTCCAGCCAAACCCTCAGATCCTGGCGTGCGGGTTCGGGTGTATCCTTTTCGGGGGCACCGTCATAAGCATATTCAAAATCAGGATTCGTTGAATAGACGATACCGCTGGGTTTTCTTGCTGCCATTGCAAAAGTTTATGGAATAACAACCCTGAGTGATAATGGTTTGATCTTAATCAGCAGATCCTTATCGAGCAACACCGGATCTCCGTCGATATTCACTACAGTGCGTTTCTTTCTGCGCAGTCTGATCTCCCCAGCCCTGAATGTTTCGATATAGTCAAGTTGCTGGATCCTTCCGGTAAACAGGAGGTACACGATCCTGGGAAGGTCGGTCCAACCCGGTTTTCCGACCACGCATACGTCGAGCATCCCGTCATTCAGGCTGGCACCGGGGGCGATGGAGGTATTGTAGCCAAACTGTCCGGAGTTGGCAAAACTGATCATAAAAGCCCTGTAGCGCATGCATTTGCCATCGAGCAGGAGTTCATACTTTTTAGGTTTGTACTTAGCGAATTCGCTCAGGATGATCCTCAGATAGGTAAGAAAACCCCTGGTTTTTGCATGGGCGAATTTTTCAGCCACCAGGGCGTCGAATCCCACGCCGGCCATACTGACAAAGAAAGTGCCATTGGCGGTTGCGCTGTCAATGCGAATGGTTTTTCTCCGGCTGATCAGCCCGAGCGCCTGAACCGGATCCACCGGGATCCCGAGCTGCCGGGCAAGTCCGTTACCGGATCCTGCAGGAATTATTCCCAGGACAGTGTCTGTATCCACCAGGGCACTGGCTACCTGGTTCACAGAACCGTCTCCACCGACGGCAACAACCAATTCAGTTCCGCCGGCAACGGCAGCAGCCGCAAGTGCAACGGCATGCCCGGGATGGTTCGTCACAGCAATGCGGAAGGCTGTTTCACCAAGGCCGGCGTGTTTCCTGATCAGTGCGCTCATCTCCTCCGGGTGCCCTTTCCCTGAAACCGGGTTCACAATAAACAGCACACTGCCGGCTTCCGGCTTATCATTCAGTTCCATTGATCGTCATCCGGTTATTTTTCAGTCTGTAATTATATTGCTGAATGACAGCCCGGAGAAAAGTCAGCATTTTATCCCGTGAGGGATCACCTTTTCCGACCAGGTTGATTTTCTGCATGGGATCAGTCTTCAGATCGTACAGGGCCGCTACGCTGTCGGGCATATACACCATCGCATGCCTGTCCTTCACAAGTAAATAGGAATTATTCAGGTAAGAAAGTGCATAGCGGGGTGCGGCGGGATCGAAGACAGAACTTCCGAAACAAACATAGGATTCCCTGAAACCTATATAATCCAGCACGCTGGGCATGATATCGATCTGCTGTACCGTTTTGGCGGGAAATGCCTGCAGGTTGGTATCGGGATCGAAAAACAGGATGGGAACCAGGTAATTACCCAGCCTTGTCCTGTAGAGCGGAAGTCCCGGTTCCGGCGTATGATCGGCGGTGATCACAAAGAGGGTGTTCCGGTACCAGGGCATGGCGGAAGCTTTGCGGAAGAACATCCGCAGTGCATGGTCGGTGTATGCTACCGATTCATGGATGGGATGGGTTCCTCCGGGAAATTTTCCCTTGTATCTGGCAGGTATCGGATAAGGATGATGAGACGAGAGCGAAAAAAAGACACTCAGGAAGGGCTGTGGAAAGGTACTCAGTTTGCGGGCAAAGAAGGCAAAGAAGGCTTCGTCGAAGATGCCCCATTTTCCGTCGAAGTCGGCATCATTGCCATATTCTTTCCTTCCATAGTATTCCCCGAAGGAAGCCATGCGGGCAAAAGCGTCGAAATTCATGGTACCGTTGTTCCCGCCGTGAAAGAAGGACGTATGATATGATTTTCCCTTCAGGAGGTTTGCAAGGGTATGGATTCTGTTACCGGCGAAGGAGGAAGTGATATAGTCGTTATTCATCCAGGAAGGAAGGCCGGCCACGATGGCAGGAATGGCCTCTATGGAACGTTTTCCGTTGGCATACCCTCTGAATGAGAGTGATTGCGCCATCAGCGAATCAAGGAAGGGCATATAACCCTTGTAGCCTGATGATTCCATGCCAGGATTAAGAAAAGCGGAATATTCGGCGGAGAAGCTTTCGAGGATGATGATCACAATATTGCGGGGGTGCCAGTCGCGCTTACTTGCCTGCTTTACGGGATGAAAGACGGCAAGCATTTTTTTCTCATTTGAGAAATACCTGACCTCCTTCACTTCGGACTGGCTCCAGGTTTTGATCATGGAGAAGGGTGTATTGAGTACCAGGGGAACATGCGAAGGCGGGGCATACTGACCGGCAGTGACCAGGCTGATGGGTTTCAGCTGGAATCCACCCCGGATACAGATCACGGCAAACGCCATCACCACGATGAATGACAGGATATGTTTACCATAAAAGCCGGCACCCTTGCCTTCCAGTTTGGTGGGCCTGAGTCTGACAAAGATAAGTACCAGAAAAATCAACAGGATCAGAAGGAGGAGGGGAACAAACCAGAAATCCCTGAGGTACTGTGGAAGCAGGTTCATCAGATCATGGCCGC
>CAZSQJ010000005.1:2892-65027 GCA_964608665.1 uncultured Bacteroidales bacterium
ACAAACCAGAAATCCCTGAGGTACTGTGGAAGCAGGTTCATCAGATCATGGCCGCCGGCTTTGAGGTAATTAATGAAATCGCCGGTCATTCTTTTCTGGGTGAAGCGGAAATAGACACTGTCGCCAAGGTTTGCGAGGGTGGCGATGAAGTTGGAGAGGACAAAGACCAGGCCGGTGAACCAGCGCCAGGCGGGTTGGTTTCTGATCTTCAGGGGAAGGTTAAGCAGGATCAGGAATGGAAGGTTGACCATCAGGATGGCTGACAGGTCGAAGCGGCAGCCGCCGAAAACGATCAGCAGGAAGGAGCCGAAGCCGTCCCAGGGGAACAGGTCATTGCTGACGATCCACAGGGATAGACGGCTCAGCATATAGACCGGGATCAGCAACAGGATCAACAGGCCGCTGATCAGCAGGGGATGCCGTTCGAAACGGCGGTGTTTCTTTTTGGCGGTGGCCACAGCAGTAAACTCAGTTCTGCAAAAATAAAAAAAGAAGCTGCCGGAAACCGGCAGCTTCTTTTTTCCTGTGAATCAGTTTCAGATTAAAGCTTGTCGTATGTGGCCACACCGTTGTCGGTGCCGCCGCCGGTGTAATTCACCGTGTAGGTGATGTTCTTGATTTCCTTGGTATTGCCGTCGTAGGTCCCAAATCCGGAGATGGTTCCTTCATAACCTGCCGGCATGCCTGGAGGTGATTGGGAGGGAATGGTCACATTGGTGCCATTGATGGTAACCGTAACGGTGACAGTAGCGCCGAAACCGCCGAAATTCTTGAACAACAGTTTGTTGTAATCAGAGCTGGGATCGATGGTCACGGTGTAGGTATAGGTACCGGCATTGGCACCGGTCACCACATCAGTCACATCATAGGTTCCCTTGAGGAGTTCGGCTTTCACATACACCTTTCTTTCGACCGTGGTTTCGTTACCGGCATCATCTGCCACGGTATATGTGATGATGTATTCATTCACCACTTTATTATCCACGGTTCCGGTAACGACGACCTGTGCGGTGATATCGCCATCCTCATCGTCTTCAGCAGTGAAACCGGGATCGACCCATGCCTGACCGAGATCGATGTACACGGTGGCTCCGCCGATAAGCGCGATGACGGGTGCCGTGGTGTCATCCTTTTTACAGCCACTGAAAAAGACCAATCCTGACGCGATTGCCAGGAGAAGTACCCATACGAATGATTTTTTCATTGTTTTCATTTTAAGTTAGACTTTGGTGTTATCAGAAAAATCTTTCATTACAAATTTCGTGCAAAATTAATTTTTTTTATTGAATCGGCATTGATGAAATTTAATTACTAATTTTGCACGAATTTTCATTAGAAACCAGCTCACTTCAAATCAAATCTTTACCACCATGAAGAAAATTTTCATGTTATTTGTCATCGCCGGGATGTTTTCATTTCTGGCTTGCGGACCCAGCGCCGAAGAAAAGGCTGCTGCCGAGAAGGCCCGTCAGGATTCTATCAATGCCGTGATTGAAAAGGCCAAAGCTGATTCCATCGCCGCTGTTGAACAGGCCCGTGCTGACTCCATGGCTGCTGCCGAGCAGGCCCGTCAGGACTCCATTGCCGCCGCCGAAGCTGCAAAAGCCAGTAAACCCAAAACTTCCGCTCCCAAGCCAAAAACCGAACAACCCAAACCGACTGAAAACAAGTCGCGCCCAGGGGCAACGAAAGTAAAGTAACACTAAGAAAGGGGCTCCTGCCCCTTTTTTTTTATTCTTTTTCACTCACTTCCCAAAACTATTTTCCCGTGGAAACAGCATTCATCGCAGGAAACAAAGGTAAGGGAGTACGGTCTGACTGTGCCGTAACCTTCAGCCCTTCCGATTCCGGTGGCATCGATCTGAAATTGCAAAGCAAAGTGGCGGTTATGTACGGCGATCAGATCCGGAACCAGGTTCATGAAATTCTTGCCCATTTCGACATCGTTCACGCCCAGGTGACGATTGAAGACAGCGGTGCACTTCCTTTTGTGATTGCCGCAAGGCTGGAAGCAGCCATTCAGATGGCAAACCCCAGCGAAAAGCAGTATTTAACGCCTCTGCCTGAAAGCAACCGTTATCAGACCGCCCCCGACAGGTACCGGTTCTCCAGGCTTTACCTGCCGGGTAATACACCCAGCCTGATGATCAATGCCGGCCTGCACAAGCCCGACGGCATCATCCTCGACCTGGAAGACGCGGTAGCTCCCCCGAAGAAGTTTGAAGCCCGTTTTCTTGTAAGAAATGCCTTGCGTTCCCTGGACTTTTACGGTGCCGAAAGGATGGTGAGGATCAACCAGATCCCAGCCGGTCTCGAGGATTTGTCATATGTTGTACCCCATTATGTCAACCTCATTCTGATCCCGAAATGCGAACATGTGTGGCAGATCACGGCTGTCAACGACAAAATCAAAGAGATACAGGAAGCGGCCGGTTTGTCAACCCCAATCTGGCTGATGCCAATCATTGAAAGTGCCACCGGGGTTGTCAACTGCTATGAGATCGCCCGGGCGGCAGACAACATCGTGGCAATGGCCATCGGTTTGGAGGATCTGACGGCCGACCTGGGTACCTCCCGGACAGCTGAAGGAACAGAGACATTTTTCTCAAGGAGCAAACTGGTGATTGCCTGCCGGGCAGCCGGCATCCAGCCCATAGATTCAGTTTTCAGCGATGTAGCAGACCAGGAAGGTCTGAAACAGAATGCATTGCGATCAAAAGCCCTGGGTTTCGACGGGATGGGATGTATCCACCCCAGGCAGATCAAGGTGATCCATGAGGCCTTCGGCCCAGATCAAAAGGAGATTGAAAAAGCGAAAAAGATTGTCCTTGCCTTCCATGAAGCCGGACAGCAGGGGCTGGGCGTGGTCTCTCTGGGAACCAAGATGATCGATCCGCCCGTGGTGAAAAGGGCGCAACGCACCATCGCCCTGGCCACAGGCATGCAATTACTACCCGAAAACTGGATGGAGGAAGCACTGAATGAAAAAATATGATCACCTTGTCAGGAATGCGGCCGGCAGGCTGGTTCCTGAAGAAATCAACGGAAAAGCCGTTGTCCCTTTTATGGGGGTTGGAAAGTATATTCCGGAAGGCAATAAATACGCACCGCCGATTCCGTCCTGCGCAAATTACCCTGCAGACGGCAACAAACTCGCGGACAGCATCAGGGATGCCCTGATCAGGTGCGGAATACGCAACGGGATGACCATCTCCACCCATCATCATTTCAGAAACGGGGATCTGATCGCCAACCAGGTGTTTGATGTCGCCCACGAGCTCGGGATCAGGGATCTTGTCTGGTTCCCCTCGGCATCTTTTCCCTGTCATGAGCCCATGACCAGGTACCTGGAAGACGGAACCATCCACCATATTGAAGGTTCGATGAATGGCGCCCTGGGTAAGTTTTGTTCAGAAGGGAAAATGAAAGGCATAGGTGTGCTCAGGTCGCATGGCGGGCGCTACCAGGCTGTCCAGGACGGGGATGTAGTAATCGATATCGCCGTGATCGCCGCCCCTACGGCTGATCCCTTCGGCAATGCCAACGGGGTGAACGGTTCCGCTGCCTGCGGCCCGCTCGGATTCGCCCTCGCCGACTCGCAATATGCCCATAAAGTGATCGTGGTAACGGATAACCTGGTACCCTTTCCGTGTATTCCCTGGCAGATTCACGGGAACTATGTAGATCATGTCGTGAAGGTTGACCAGGTCGGCATCCCCGAAAAGATCGTATCCGGAACCACCGAAATCACCAGGAGTCCCGACCGCCTGATGATCGCCGAAATGACCGCTCAATTCTGTGATGAAGCAGGCATCGTCCGCGATGGTTTCTCATTCCAGGCCGGTGCCGGCGGTACCGCCCTGTCGATCGGGATATATTTCTCTGAAATATTGAAGGGCAGAGGCATTAAAGCCCGCTTCCTGAGAGGCGGCTCCAACAAATACCCCGTTCAGATGCTCGAAGAAGGCCTGGTGGATTATATTCTTGACGGCCAGACATTTGATCTTGAAGGCGTTCGCTCTATGAGAGAAAATCCCCGTCATGTGGCCACCAGTCCGTTCACCAGTTATAACTACCACAGCAAAGGCAATTTCGCTTCGATGGTGGATGTGGTGATCCTTGGTGCCACCGAGGTGGATGTGAACTTCAATGCCAACGTGGTAAGCCATTCCGACGGATACCTGCTGCACGGCATCGGCGGCTGGCAGAACTGCCTCTTCTCCAGATGCACCATCCTGCCCATCCCGCTTTTCAGAGACCGCATGCCGGTAATCAGGGATGAGGTGACCACGCTCTGCGGACCGGGAGAACTCATTGATGTGATCGTAACAGAAAGAGGCATCGCCATTAATCCCTTGCGTACCGATCTGATTGAAAAAATGAAGCATTCCAGACTTCCAATTAAAACAATTGCCCAACTGCAGCAGGAAGCAGAAGCCATTTGTGGCGGCAAGCCTGCCAAACCCATACTGGGAGAGGAAGTCGTTGCCGCCATCAAATGGGTGGACGGTACGGTGATCGATGTGGTCAGACGGGTGATCAGCGGATAAGCACCAGACGTTTGGCTTTGCTGTTGCCTTCGTAAAAAAGGCGTACCAGGTAGATCCCTGAAGGCAGGTGGCCAATATCCATGGTTTGTGTCCTGCCCGACAAGGCATTTACGCTGATCAGGGATTCCCCAAGCAGGTCACATAATTGCAGGCGGTAATCTTCCATGTCCTTGTCAAACCGGATGGTGATCCGGTCTCTTGCAGGATTGGGAAATACCTCCCAATCAGACACCTTCTCTTCAGCAATGGGGTATATTTCACTTACCGAAGGTTGCTGGCTGCCCGGACAATCTGAAATTGCCGCACGGAAACTGCAACCCGCTTCAGCCTGAAAACCATCCGTCAGGTTAATCTCTCCCACCGCAAGAAAGGCTATCTCCACATCAGGCGGTATGATCAGGGGTACGCCCAGGGCACCGCTGGTGATGAAGCCTGCAAAAATGTCTTCATTATAACCGGGCTGGGGATCAAATCCGTTTTCGCTCAGATCGACATATTCATTGCAGTCCACGATACGTACAAGCAGGTTGGTTTCGTCCTGGCAGTCATATCCGGAAATCACATTACAGGTCTTGTCCCAGGCTTTGAAATTCAGCCGGTAATAACCCTTTTGCTGGAAATTGTATGCAAATTCCCTGTCGAGGGCGCTGATCAGATTGCAGGTGGTATCAGCGTAAGGTTTTCCGCTTTTATTCGTAAGAAGCTGGTTATCAGGCCACGTATACAGTTTCCACCAATTATTGGTTTCACAGGGGAACAGGCTGGTTCCCGGCGGATCGCTGCAGGCAGTGCACCACGGGATGAAAGTATGGTCATAAAAGCGGTGCTGCCCTTTGGATAAGACCACCTTTCCGTTGATCATCTTGTTGACTTTGGCTACCAGGCAGTGTTCCGGCTGGTAAACGGTAACAGACCTGTGTATTGTCATTGCGCAGCCCGACTGGTCGCAGATATGCAGGCTTAGCGGGTAGTTTCCCGGCTCGGTGAACATCAGTTCATGAGGTCCCTGGGAAAAGGCCTCCTGCAAACCCGGCTGGGCTCCTGTAAGGGGGTCCGGAGAAAACGTCCAGTGGTAGAAATATGGCGGGCTTCCTCCGGTCGACTGATCCATGAACGAGACCAGGGTATTCACCGGGCACGTCAGTCCGCCGGTCTGCGGATCCATACTGAAATCCGCCTGGAGGTTTTCACAGGGATTTCCTCCCGTGACCGTCACCATTTCATCGCAATAACCCATCAGAGCGGTGGCATCCACCACAGTTACACGCGGATGCCAGGTTCCGCCGGCGGTATAATTGTGCGTGGCCGATTCAGAAGGAAAGTTTGAAGCCATGGTCACCATATATCCATCCGCAAAATCAAAGGTAAAGGTATAAGGAGGTATGCCATTGAACACCGCCCCCATCAGGTTTACGGCAACACCGGGTGTTCCCAGGAAAGGATTGGCAACGCACATGACATCCAGGAGACTGGTATTATCCACTACTGTGACTGTAGTTGACGCTACACTGCTTCCCATGGCGTTACTGACATAAAGACTTACCAGGTAGCTTCCCGTTTGCGTGAAGGTGACCACAGGATGCTGAATGGAAGAGGGCGGGGCCGCTCCGTCGAAATCCCAGCTCCAGTAATCCGGGGAACCCGTTGAAACATCCATAAAATGCACCTCCGATCCCGCAGAGACAGTGACATTCTGCGGAGAAAAGCCTGCTGAGGGAGGCAGCATCTGATTGGTCACTGTTACCGTTCCGTGAACAGTGGAATTGCCGTAAGCATTCTGAACGGTAAGCGTCACATCCCAGGTACCCTGGTTGAAATACTGAATTACAGGATGTTGAACATCGCTTACCGGTGGATTTCCACCCGGGAATGACCATGACCAGGAAGCCGGATTGCCGGTGGATGCGTCGAAAAAGGCGACAACATCACCGGGGTTGATCACAGCCTGGCCGGGAATAAAAGCTGCCTGCGGGGGTTCAGGGGCGGTGATCTCCAACAGGTGCACGATATCGCTCTGAGCCCCGGGAACAGGTGCCCACGACATCTCACCTGTGCGCACGGGAAAACTGCCGGCAGATTTCGGATCAATATTGATAAAGCCCTCCACAGGGTTCCCCGACATGTCTTTACCGGTGATCCGCAGCACGTTGGTACCGGGTCCCAATGTCCCTGAAGGTATCTGGAACTGCCATTCTTTCCGTTCGGAGTTTCCCACAGGTGAAGAAGTACTTGTCTGCCAGCTATCGATGGAAAGTGTCACTTCCTGCATGGGTTCACTGGTAAATATTCTTACCGTGACGGCCTGCCCGACAGCAATGTTTCCGTTAAGTATCTTGCTGAAGATAAGCTGTGTACCATCCCAGTCCCATTTGCCCTCATAATGAAAGCCGGAGGATCCGGATGGTGTGACTTTCACCTTTTTTATATACGGTCTGAAGTTATCGATAATGATGGACGGGATATTGGGACTGGCATTGTTCAGCTGGGTTCCGTTCACCCTGACCGCTTTTATGGCAAGATGCCAGATTCCGTCAGGGTAACGTGCATCATCGATGATACAGGCTACATTCACGGGTGAGCCGGGAACATCGTTTTTGTGGATGCGGGTCAGGATATCAGCGAAGAAAAAATCGTCGGCAGGCGCATTTTTATAGGCACGTGGAAAGATTCCGGTATGGGTATTGGACCCGAAATTATTATCCGAAAGGCTGGCGGGATAGATCGTGGTATTTCCCCTGGCACCATGGCAAATCCTGGATTCATAATACGGCCCTTTGATCAGCTGGAAGGCAGCGCCGGGATTTCCCCAGGAAGATGCCGGTCCCGGAACGCTTCCGTCCTTCCGGATATACAGCGCCACATCGTCCAGATCCATGACTGCGGTCTGGTAATACTGATCGGGAGCGTTTCCCAGTACCCCGGGATTCAGCATCGTCATACACACTTCCACAGCACTCGTAACATCCCCGGCATAATAAGTATTGCTGCCCGGTTGGGTAATGCGGTAGGTATGGGGTATGGTGGATGCATACTGGGTATTGTAATGCGTCAGAATCTCAAGGGGATCTTTTGCATTGGAAACATCCTGTGGATCCAGATCCGGATTCAGCGGATGATATACATGGACATGGGGAGCGACATCAGATGAATTACCCAGGGGTGCAATTGCCTGACCGGCCTGTACCTGATTGCTCGTAACATAAGAAACTCCATTGTATGAAAGCTGTAAGTTGTTTACAGTTGATATTGCCTGATGGGTTTTCAGGTTGATGATGGCAAGGTCGTCTGATCCCGCGCTGATAAGTACAAAATCATTCAGCAACCTCGGTAATGGTCCGTTCTGGAACAGGTGACCGAATCCGATATCCTGGTTTCCCGGTCCGTCGATGATCAGATAAACAAAATTATCGCCAAATGCCTGCAATCTGGAGATTCTGCCGGTAACCGGCGACAGCAGGGGATATCCGAGGTCATTGATACCGGCAAGGTTCAGGTCAATGCCCCGGTGCCATGTGGAGGCATTCGTGACATCACGTTTCCCGAAGTCAGAATTTACATCCGTCGTGGTCGAATTTATCCTGAAGGTCTGTGGCAGTTCATTACCCGTACAGGAATTGCAGGGGAGGTATTGGATCGAAAGCTGAGCCTGCGCACAGGCTGCGATGGCAAGAATCAATAAAACACTTATTGTCCTGCGTCCATATTCCAGGCTTTCCATAACAGGTCCTCCCCTCTGTAATCCTTCTCATAATAATCCGTCCTGTTGCCATCCACTTCAACACAGTCATGCCTGTAGTTCTTCAGTAAAGTCTCAGCGGGATAGTCTTTGATATAGCACTTGTTCTTCTTTAAGTCGAAGATATGCACCGTATTGATCAATTTACCGTCTGCACTGACATTTTTGCACACACCCAGAAAGGTGGTACTGTCGATCATTCTATTCCAGAACTGGTTATTCGCCTGCACGATCATTTCCATATATTGTTTACCTTTATCCAGATCGATGATCCTGAAACCGGGTACGTTATTTTCAGAGTCGAACCTGAAATCACCGAATCGATGCATAAGATACCGGCCACCGGGTGTCAGGTAAGCATCGGTTAATTCCACGTCGCTGTCCTCGATTTTACAGCGCAGCGTGCCGTCACTGTTATAAAGATAGAATTTCGAGTAAATGGCTATGAGCGCATCATAGTTGAGTTTAACATAGAGATTGGTATAGTAGGCAAACTCGTTTTCACCTTTCAGGGGAAAAATCTGAACAGAGGCCCTCACCGGTACTTTTCCGGCAAATTGCTCAATTTTCTGGCGTTTGATAATATTTGCCGGGACAAGATCGGACAAAACACAACCATTGTTATTATAACTCCGGATCATACCGGGCTCATAGGTGGTTCTATACTCCAGGCATGGCTGTGCAAAAGGATTCCCCTGCTCAAGGTTGATGATTTTTGCCGCCTCGTAGGTTCTCAGGTCTTTGAACACCACCTTGTAAAGTTCTTTATGAAGCGGTGGATCATCAACACAATAAAAGTATTCAATCCTGTGTGTCTGAGACTGAAGGTTCATGACGATAAGCAGCAGAACGGTCAGCATGGATGCAATTTTATTCATGGCGTTTGGTATTAGGTGATTCAGTGACGACGGCAGATCTCAGTTCATTGAGCTCTTTCTGAAGGTTAATAACATAGAGTGTCAATTCTTCCACCTTTGTTAATAAAATTTTATTCATTTCACCCAGGGGGATACCCTGGCTGATGACCTCTTCCTCAGAAGGGACGCCGGGAAGATGATGATTTTCTGAAATGAAAGTCCTGACATCATCCAGGGCAGGCAGTTGATAACCGTCATGAAATACATGATCGGCCCACTGCTGGATCGTGACGATCACTTCTTTGGTGACTGTTTTTCCGTTTACAGCAAGTTTATATCCTGTATGCGGGGAACTGAATGAAAGTTCTCCGCCGATAAACACCTGTCCGTTATCTTTCAGGGTGAAGCTCCTGGTCCAGTCCCACCCGCCGTTCTCATTCTGGGGTGCGATGATAAGGGCATCCCCGATCCAGGGTCTGGAATGGATGATAAAATTCTCACCGGGCTTTCCGAGTACGATATCGCCATATACGTCGAGACTGGCTTTGGGATTGGCAGTACCGATACCCACATCTCCCGCAGCATAGAAAATCCGGTTGTTCGTTGCAGCCTGCCAGGGTGTGAAAGCCCTTGTGGTTTGCAAGCTCCCGTCGGGAAACCTGAAACCGCCGCTCCTGCTTTCAATGGCACCCTGCACACTCAGTTTCTCGCCTGGAGTGGCAGTGCCGATACCAACATTGCCGGTGGTACCCGGACCGTTCGCCGGGCTCACAAAAAGTGTAGGCAGGTTGCTGTTGAACCCGACGGCAAGGCTTCCGGCGGTGGCATTGGTAAGCAGATAGTCCGGGGAGTAACCCTGTCCGATGACAAAGGCATGCATGGCACTGGCCGAAACGAGATTCCCGATTGCCATGGAAGACCATGCCGTGGCCTTTGCCTGGTTACCAAAGGCAAAAGCCCTCATTGAGGAAGCAATGCTGCCCTGGCCCACAGCTACACAGTGGTCGTCCAGGGCCTGGGCCCCCTCCCCTATGGCACTTGAAGAAAGCCCGGTATTGACGGTACCGGTGCAATTCACGCAATTTTGTGCTCCTGTTTCCATCGTTACGGCAACAGGTAACAAAAATATTACTATATATAAGCGATTGTATTTCATCATTATTGTTTGTTAATATTGTTAATAATCAACGTTTCATCCACTTTTTAACCAGCCTGGATTGCTGTCGTGTAAAGCATAGCGCATACATGCCTGGAGGGAGACCATCCATGGCAAGGATGCACGGGGAATTTTCGCAGAAGCTTTCCAGACATATTCTTCCGTCGGAAGCGATGACCGACACCGACCAGGGACCGGGCTTTGGACACCTGATGGTTAGCTGATCATCACCCGGATTGGGATAATAATCAAAAGGAAATGCCGCTTTTTCTCCTGACTCGTCCACAGACATCCATTCACCCTGCGTATCAATGCGGAAAAAAATCAGTCCGCGCTGGTAAGGGATACTTCCGGGAACCGTAAAACTGGCCGCTGCGAGCAATTCTCCGTTTTGCAGTGGGAAAGCCCCGACGATAAAATAGTTCTCCACATCGCTGTAGGTTTTTGTCCAAACCGGCTGTAGACTCATACTCATGCGGATAACGGAAATCGTGCTGACATTGCTGAACGGATAACAATTCCCGGCTCCGAGGAAAGTAAACCCTCCTGCATCGACAGCGTGGATGCCCCGATCCGTGGCAGGCCAGTCAACCGTATTTGGGGAAACCATGGAATACTGGTTCAGGATGGTTCCATCCCAGGAAACATGCAGGCAACGGATATCTGAATCGTTGAAACTGATATCCACCTGACATACAATCATCATGGAAACACTGTCAATCCACCTGGCAGATAAAGGTTCGCCAAAGAAATCCGCCGGCAGTACCGGAAAAACATCCGCAATATTCCAGCCGGAATCAAAATGAAGCAATTCAACAAAACTCTGGCCGGTAAAGCCATCTGTCATCACACATGTTCCGGTATTCCCGGTGGCATGTACCACACCCAGCACCCGCTGCGGCCATGACAGGTGAAAATCCTTTTCCATGATCAGTTCACCGGAAGCATTAAACTGCCTGATCACCATATCATTGTAATGGGTGCTCCCCTGAAAATCCCCGGTATTGCATGCCAGGGTCAGGACATTTGCTTCATGACTGCAGACAACCATCCCATCGATCACGCAATACACCGGAGAAAGCGGATAATAACGGATGGCAGTTACGTTGAAAGATTGATCCGTTACAACGCTCAATAGCTTACAGTAGGAAGGGTAATAGGTTACGGCAGGCTCGCGGACCACACCGGTAAAGACATACTGCCCCTCAAGGGTTTCGAAACCGGCATACAATATGACTGAAGTATCCGGAATGGCCAGGTTGCACTGCCCTGTCAGCAAACCCGAAGGACTGAATCTCAGGATCAGCATGGAACAGGGATCGGGATGGCTTCCCTGTTTACAAAGGAATATCTTATTACCGGTCTGGTCCTCAAACATTCCCGTGATCTCTTCATTCACAGGGCTGTCGATAATAATACCAGGGCCATGGTGAGCAAAGAGGGGATTCCAACATAACAGACATGCCAGAACGAAGCCGGTCGACAGGCGGAGGTCAATTCGTATGAATCTGGTAAACATTGCTTTACAGTTCATCTTTTTTGTATTTCAGGTTAAAAATAAGGTGGTACGGTCGGGAGGGCCGGATCGCAGGACAGATGGGCAAACCCATAGGTCAGCGATGCCCTGTGCGAAATAACCCCGGTTGAAGACTGGTTGTCCTGGAGCTTGAATCCCATGAAATCCTTGAAAGGAGGCTGGGTATTGCCCCATTCATATGCAGGATCATGGCAAATGGTATACAGGCTTTGCAGATAGAACCACATTTCATCAGGCGACAGGCAGTCGTGATGCCCTGAAAGTGCCGGATCGCTTCTGAAAAGCAAGTAATCGCACCAGTTGTCATTGGCTACGGCATCATTCGGATTGAGGTATTTTTCCGCATTTACGGCCAGTGTTTCAATATTCGTGAAATAATAATGGCAACCGGCCGGGGGAATACCCGTATTGATGAACCAGTCATGATAGGTCTCGATTTCACGGATCGCATCGCTGCCATAGCCCCCGCTTACCGGTCCGCAATGCCCGGCCAGACCGGCGTAGTACCACCAGTCATCCGGTGTGTAGGGATTACTGAAAGGCGGAATAATACTCCTGAGCACCCCGGTAAGCAGTTTCATCTTCACCAGGTAAAACCCGGGATCAGCGGCTTCTCCCAGCGAAACATCCGCCAGCAGTATCCGTTTGTTCTCCCACAAAACCCTTGCATACAGGCTCTCCACGGAATCGATCAGGCTGTAATAACAGGCTGACAGATCCATATAGGAAACACTGTCATTTCCGGTTTTTGCAAGCAATACACCAGCCGAGTCCAGCACGGAGGTTGATGCAGATTCAAACGGAAAACCGTAAAGGTAGTTCAGCGAGGCCTCCACCAGCCAGCCTGCCTCCCCGGATGAAACAATCCCGGCAGATTTCACACCGGGATTTTTCGCCAGGAAGTCGCACTTCTGATTGAAATCAAGGATCTTCTGTTCGATGGCCGCATCATCGCCTAAGTCCTCCACCCTTTCCCTCACTTCAGGTCCTTCCACGGAAGACGCATCCTTCCGGCAGGACCACATCACCGCTGCACCCGCACCCAGCATGGCCAGCAGCATCATCAACAGCATTTTTTTCATCATAGATAGGATTAATGTTCATCTTATATAGATGAAAAAAAAATCCAAAATGGAAAAAAAATGCAAAAAAAATTATTACGACTACAACCTATTGATAAATAATAGTTTATGAGAATAACTACGGCCGTCGTCTGCAAGGATCCCAGTCTCATCGACCAGGCTGATCTTAACCTGTCCGGAGGCATGGATGATGGTATTGCCTGTCAACAGAAGGCCCACATGACTGACTTTTTCTCCGGAGCCAAAGAAAGCGAGGTCACCGGCAGCAGCGGCATCCGGACCGGCGGTACTGATCCCGCATTGTGCCTGTTGCCAGGCATCACGGGGCAGATCGAGCCCTTCCATCCGGAAAAGCTGCTGGATAAACCCGCTGCAGTCAACACCAAAAATACTTCTCCCGCCCCACAGATAGGGAACCCCGATCCAACAGCAGGCACGCAGGATCAGGCGCTCCTTATCAACGGCTGCCGGAAGGACTTGCGCAGGAATATCGCTTTCGTATTGCTGGTTATGCACGATAAAGGAAAAAGGGCTTATACCCTTCAGGCGGGTACCCTGAATGACATCCACAGCCGGAAAAATTCCCGAACGGTTGCACAGGCGCATGATCCGGCTGCCAACCACGTATTCCCTGCCTTCAGTGTCAGGCAAAACATCCGTCAGTATTACGGCCTGCCGCTCGACATAAGCTGCATAGCCGTCATGCAGCAGCCTGATCTGCAGCCATTCTGCCGCCTCACTTTCAATCTCGAACCATTCCCCGAACAACATCTGATTAACCATCTCCGACCGGTGTGAAGGGGTCAGCCTGAGGGGAACAAGACTGAGAGGACAATATCCGAACATCATGGCCATGCTTTAATTCCTAAAGATACACAATTTTCCGGGAAACCGGCTTCAGAATTTGAACGTTTTAAGGTAGTCAAGGGTTTCGGGTCCCTTGTTGAATACAAGGTCGATAATGCTCAAGCCCGGTATAAAACCAGACTTTTCGGCAAACACCTGGTGATAGGGAGGCATATTGAACAGGGCCGGTTTCTTGGGGTGGATGCGTTCCCTGAAATCAGGGATTCCGGGAATGGCCTGATATTCAGTTGTAAGACCTATATCCGGGGTGACCTTCATCCATTTCAATATCAGATTCAGCAAAGCCATATTCAGATCCAGCAGAAACGTCCAGGGTTTCTGGTAAAAAGGAAGTAGATCATCCTGATAGTAAAGAAAGTAAGGGGATTTGCTATAGGCAGCGGTGATGGAATACCAGTGGAGGCGTTGCCATTTTTCAGCGTGGCTGATCCGCACATCACGGATTAACACCTTTGCTGACTTTGGCTTCTCCACCGGGATGCTGAGATCCTGTACACGGTTAGGCCCGGCTATCCGGTAGCGATTCCGGTAAGATTGTCTGCCGTAATGTTCCCACTGCTCAATCAGTATCTTGCCGGATTGCAGCAGCACCACGAAATAATCGCAAGGGGGACAACTGGCCGTGGAAAGCAGGCAGGGAGCCACTATTTTGCTTTTTTCAGCATGAATGCAAAACTGTCGAAGATGGTTTTCCGGTGCTGGTTCCTGAAAACGCCCTCGTTCACTGCTTTCACATCCTCGATGGTATAGAACGCATCGGGTTCAAACTGGTGCATGATGGAAATAAAGTGGGGAAGATCTTTACGTTTCAGGATGGAAAACAGAATTTTCACTTTTCCCCGGCTTCCTTCTGCATCCATCAGCGTCAGTCCGTAATTATTGTCATTAAGTTGCCGGTTGAGCTCCGGGTTCATTTTTTTCAGGATGATACGAATAATGACCGTTCCGAGTGAAATCTTCTGTTCAAGTATAATTCCCAGGTAATTACCCATGGCAAAACCTGCGCCATATGCCAGGTAGCACATCACATTGTCGAGATGCTGCATAATCTGGCCGATGGCCAGTATCCAGATGATCACTTCAAAAAAGCCGAGCAGGGGTGCGATATGTTTCATTCCCTTTGAAAGGAAGATCAGCCGCAGGGTTCCGATACTCTGGTCGGCTATCCTGGCCAGAAAGATCAGCAGGGGAAGGATCACCCACTGGTACAGATCCGAAGATGAAGTGATGACAGACAATAGCATGGTGCATTCTGTTTCCCGCAAAGGTAGTGCATTCTGCCTGAAAGTGACCTTTCACCGTTTTGCTGCGGGCATGCGGCCGCTTGGAATGCTTGCCGGAAATATCTAATTTTGCGGGTGAAAAACAAATCATTTATCAGATAATCAGCAATCTTATGTTTAAAAAGTCAGTCATTCTTCTTGTACTTTTCTGCGGATTCATTGTGCCGGCATTCAGTCAGGCTGAAACCCGCCTGCTTCGTTTCCCTGCCATTCATGGCGACCAGGTTGTTTTCTCATACGCCGGAGATCTTTACACTGTCGGGAAAAGCGGCGGCATGGCGCGGAAACTCACCAGCGATCCGGGTTATGAGATGTTTGCAAGGTTCTCACCCGACGGCAGCCAGATCGCTTTCACCGCACAATATGACGGCAATACGGAAGTGTACGTGATGCCTGCAAGCGGAGGTGTTCCAAGAAGGCTCACGATCACCGCCACCCTGGGCCGCGACGACATCAGCGACAGGATGGGCCCCAACAATATCGTCATGACCTGGACCCCCGACGGGAAATACATCGTTTACAGGTCGCGCAAGCAAAGTTTCAATGATTTCAAAGGCCAGCTCTTCAAAGTCAGCACCAACGGCGGCATGTCGGAAGAACTGCCCCTGCCCTCAGGCGGTTTCTGCAGTTACGCTCCCGACGGCATGCAACTCGCCTATAACAGGATATTCAGGGAATTCAGAACATGGAAGTATTATGAAGGCGGTATGGCTGATGATATCTGGATCTATGACTTCCGGAACAAAAGCACCGTAAACATCACCTCCGGCAATGCGCAGGACATTATTCCCATGTGGAAAGACCGTCAGGTTTATTTCCTGTCGGACAGGGACCGTACGATGAACCTGTTTGTGTACAACATCGACACCAGGCAGACAAAGAAACTCACCAATTTCACGGATTACGACATCAAATTCCCGAGCCTGGGCAACGACTGCATCGTATTTGAGAAAGGCGGTTACCTGTATTATTTTGATCTTCGTTCAGAGCGAGTGGAAAAAATTCCGGTCAGCATTGCCGATGACCTGAGCCACAACAGGGACAGCTGGAAAGATGCCTCCAAAAACATCACCGAAAGCGGACTCTCTCCTGACGGGAAACGCCTTGTTCTCAGTGCCAGAGGGGATGTGTTCACCGTTCCCGTGAAATCCGGCATTACGCGCAACCTTACCGCAAGTGCGGGTGCCCATGACCGGGAAGCCGTCTGGTCGCCCGACGGAAAGACCATCGCATACCTTTCTGATAAAAGCGGCGAATATGAGATTTACATCCAGAAACAGGATGGAAGCGAAGCACCGGTGGCAGTTACACAGGGTGCCGACACCTATAAATTCCGGATCGTCTGGTCGCCCGACAGCAAAAAGATCCTCTGGAACGATAAAATGAACCGCCTGCAATACGTGGATATTCAAACCAGGGAAGTAGTCCTTGTAAGCAAATCACCCGTATTCGAGTACAACCAGTTCGCATGGTCGCCCGACAGCAGGTGGATTGTTTTCAGTGATCCCAGGAAAACCGGGATGGATGTGATCACCCTTTTTAACATTGCCGGTAAAAAAACCTATGAAGTCACCGATGCCTGGTTCGACTCGGGAAACCCTGTATTCAGTCCTGACGGCAAATACCTGTACTTTGTCTCCGCAAGGGATTTCAATCCCACGTACAGCCATACCGAATGGAACCATGCCTATGTTGATATGTCGCGCATTTATATGCTGTTGCTTGATAAAAATGTTCCATCTCCATTTGCACCTGAAAATGATGAAGTTAAAACCACCGAACCGGCCGCTGAAAACAAAGACCCTAAAGAAAAAGACACCAAAGAGGCGGCATTAAAAAAGGATCTGGTGATCGACCTTGACGGTATTGGTGAAAGGATCGTGGATCTTCCCCTGAAGGCAGGGAATTACTGGAATCTTGCAGCCGTGAAGGACGGTATTTATTACAATTTCAGGAATGCCGGAACAGAAGAACCGGTGATGTTTTATTACGATCTGAAGAAGAAGAAAGAAAGCGAGGTAGCCCTGGGAGTACAGTTCATGCTCTCTGAGGACGGGAAAAAAATGCTGATTTCCAAAAGGGGCAAGTATTACGTGATTGATCCGCCAACGGGGAAAGCCACACTGGAAGATCCTGTGAACCTGTCAAACATGAAAGTGATGGTTAATAACCGGGAAACATGGAACCAGATTTACCACGAATCATGGAGACAAATGCGGGATTTCTTTTACGTTCCCAACATGCACGGTTTAGACTGGCAGGCCATGCGCGAAAAATACGAACCGCTGCTGCCTTACGTAAACGACCGAAATGACCTCAACTACGTGATCGGCGAGCTGATCGGCGAACTTAACGTCGGCCATGCCTATGTCAACGGTGGTGATAAGTACAATCCTGAGAGGATAGACCTTGGCCTGCTCGGAGCAAAGCTCAGCAAGGAGTCCGACGGTTATTTCAGGGTCAATCAGCTGCTGGCGGGAGAGAACTGGTCGAAATCCGTCCGCTCACCTCTGACCGAAGTGGGCGTCGAAGTGAAGGAAGGGGATTATATCCTTGCCGTGAACGGGCGCGACCTGAAGGACATTCCTGACATTTACAGCCTGCTTGTCAATGCGACCGGCCAGCCGGTGGAGCTCAGGGTAAACAGCAAGCCCCAGCTTGCAGGCAGCAGAACGGTGCTGGTTACACCGGTGAAATCAGAGACCAGTCTGTACTATTACAGCTGGGTACAGGAAAACATCAGAAAAGTGACTGAAGCAACGGGCGGACAGGTCGGTTATATCCACATCCCGGATATGGGGGTGGCAGGGCTGAATGAATTCGCCAAGTATTTTTATCCGCAACTTGATAAAAAAGCCCTGATCATCGATGATCGCGGCAACGGGGGCGGTAATGTCTCACCCATGATCCTCGAAAGATTGCAAAGGGAAGTCACGCGGGCCAATATGTCGCGCAATGCCACGATACCCGGTCAGACTCCCCGGCAGATGATGCTGGGGCCCAAGGTGATGCTGATCGATCATTATTCTGCCTCCGACGGCGATCTGTTTCCTTATGGTTTTAAAAAACACCAGATCGGAAAAACCATCGGGACCAGAACATGGGGCGGTGTGGTCGGGATCAGGGGCAGCCTGCCTTTCATCGACGGTGGAGACCTCAGAAAGCCCGAATTTGCTTCCTTTTCATCGGAAGAAAGCAAATGGATCATCGAAGGCTATGGTGTTGAGCCTGATATTTACATAGAAAACGATCCGGCCCGTGAATATGAAGGAACGGATGACCAGCTGAACAAAGCCATCGAAGTGATACTGGAAGAATTAAAGAATTATAAACCCCTTCCGGCCATCCCCCAGGCGCCCGACAAAACCAAATAGGCGCAAATGCTGCAAGGGAAAAAGATCGTGGTTGTGTTGCCCGCCTATAACGCGGCCAGAACGCTTGAAGACACCTACCGGGAAATCCCGCTTGATCTGGTGGACGAGATCGTCCTGGTGGATGATGCCAGCATGGATAATACACTCGCGGTGGCCAGAAAACTCGGAATCCATCATATTATCGGGCATGAGAACAACCTGGGCTACGGCGGGAACCAGAAGTCCTGTTATGAGAAAGCACTTTCCCTGAATGCCGACATCGTGATCATGGTGCACCCCGACTACCAGTACACCCCGAAGCTTATCCCTGCCATGGCCTCCCTGATCGCAACGGGCCTGTACCAGGTAGTGCTCGGTTCCAGAATCCTGGGACGAGGCGCCCTGAAAGGCGGCATGCCATATTATAAATACATCTTCAACCGCCTGCTTACCCTGACCCAAAACCTGCTCATCCGTCAGAAACTCTCTGAATACCATACCGGCTACAGGGCCTTCTCGGCGGAGGTTCTGCGAAAGATCAACTACCCTGCCAACTCCAACGACTTTGTCTTCGACAACCAGATGCTTGCCCAGATCTTCTGGCATGGCTACGAAATTGCAGAAATCACCTGTCCGACCCGTTACTTCACCGAAGGATCATCTATCAATTTCCGGCGTAGTGTGATATACGGACTCGGTGTACTCGGGGTGTCCCTGCAGTATTTCATCCAGAAAACCGGTTTGTTCCACTGGAAAATCTTTGATCCCAGATCATGAGTAACACCTTGTTCCCCTGTGGCTATTGCCGGGAAACGGATGCGGCATCGCATTGCTACTTCACTGAAGACCAATATGGTACCACATACCGGGTGGTCTTCCATTCATCCTGCGGAGCATACAGCCTTTTTCCGCATCCGGATGAACAGACTTTAAAAAAAGCCTATAACGACAGTTATTACGGGGGATCGGAAAAGAAATTCACTTTTCCCGTTGTAGAAGATGCCATTGAACGTTTCCGTGAAGGCCGGGCACGAAAACTTGCAAAATGGCTGCATGAAGGTGATCATGTGCTGGATATTGGCTGCGGAAACGGACATTTCCTGAAAGCCCTGCTGAAAAGAAAAGCCATACAGGCTCATGGCATTGAATTAGACGGAAAAGCCGCCGGTAGAGCCGCACGGATCCCCGGGATCAGACTAAAAACCGGCAGCCTGCAAATCACTGATTTCCCGGAAAAAAGCATGAAGGCTGTCTGCATGTTTCATGTATACGAACACCTGCCCGAACCTCTGGAAACCCTCAGGATCGTTGACCATATCCTGCGGGAAGACGGCCTGCTGATGATCTCTTTCCCCAACGCGGACAGCATCCAGAGCCGCCTGTTCAAAGGCAAGTGGCTTCACCTGGATCCTCCCAGACACCTGAGCCTCGTAAAGCCTGAGGCGTTTAAAAAAATGATGCGGCAGAAAGGATACAGGCTGTTGTCGGAGAACTACGGTTCTTTGGAACAAAACCCCTACGGGATGATCCAGAGTATCCTGAATCTGATGTGTCCCAAACGTGACCTGCTGTTCGAGTCTCTCAAAGGAAACCAGGTGTACCGGGAAGGCTATCCGCGCTGGAAATTCCTGCTTCAGCGTCTGTTTTTCCTGTGCAGTTTTCCGTTGTTCACCCTGACCAACCTTCTGGCAGCCATGCTGAAACGCGGTGCAACGGTGGAATTTTTATTCATCAGGACAACCAAAGCCACGCTGACTTGTTAATTAATCATTTAAGGTTATCACAATGAGTCACCGAAGCAAATCCATCCTGCTATGGGTATTGTCGTTCTTCCTGATGGCCGGTCTGGCAGTGTACCAGCGTGCCACCGGACCAACCTATCCTGAACGGGTCAAGACAGTCTTTGAAGGGACAGAAGTCAGGGCAAAGCTGATCACCAGTTCTGACAGCGAGGGTGATGCCCTTGTGAAGATCAGTGCACCCAATGCCGCAATCGGCGGCACATACACATTCAAGCGCTATAAAAGTCATGATGAATGGCAGTCTGCTGATCTTGTCAGGGAAGGCGACTACCTGATCGCAGCACTTCCACACCAGGATCCGGCAGGCAAGGTAATGTACACCATTACGCTTTCAGGCACTGGTAGTGAGTTGCCCCTGAATGAAGCACCCATCGTCCTGAGATTCAAAGGCAAAGTGCCTGCTTATTACCTTGTCCCTCATATCATCCTGATGTTTCTTGCGATGGTCTTTTCCACCAGGGCCGGGTTGGGAGCCCTGTTCAAAATGGGCAATTACTTTCCCATTACCTTATATACCAGTGCTTTACTCTTTGCCGGGGGATTATTCCTGGGGCCGGTGGTACAATATTATGCTTTTGGTGAATTCTGGACGGGATGGCCCTGGGGTCATGACCTTACTGACAATAAAACCGCCGTGGCAATGATTTTCTGGATCATTGCCCTGTTCAGGACCAGGAAAGATCCTGATCAGCGTGGCTGGGTAATTGCCGCCGCTGCCGTATTGCTTGCAGTTTACCTGATACCTCACAGTGTGCTCGGATCCGAAATTGATTATACTGCAGTACAGGAATAGCATGCGCTGTTAAAAAAAAATGCGCCGGTTGTTCCCGCTTTGTCAGATCTTTGCAGTTTTGCACATGCAAAACAGGCGGTCATGGGTAAAACCGATGTATTGACAGACAACAGCATCACGGGAAAAACTTCCGGCCCTGCAACAGGCGTTCTCATCCTCATCTTATTGCTGTATGCCATGCTGGTATTCCTTGGCATATTTTACCATGAACCCTGGCGGGATGAGGCACAGGCATGGCTGCTCGGAAGAGATCTGTCTTTCAGGGAACTGATTTCAGAAATGGGTTACGACGGTTCTCCGCCGCTTTGGCATCTGAGCCTGGCACTGCTCTCAGGAAGCGGATTGCCCTATTTCAGCATGTCCATCTGGAACGGACTGCTGATAGTGACAGCGGCCTTTATCTTCCTTCGCTACGGACCCTTCGACCTCCTCACCAAAATCCTGTTCATCTTCTCCTATTACATGATCTATGAATATGCCGTGATTGCACGGAGTTACGGCATGAGCGTCCTGCTGTTGTTTACCCTCACCGCGCTGTACGGCAGAAGGTTACAATATCCGCTCCCATTCGCTTTGCTTGCAGCCCTGCTTGCCAACACCAACACCCACAGCATGTTCCCGGCAGGGGCCATGGGATTGATACTGGTTTATGATATCATGAAAACCGGAGGGTACAAGGCGCTCCTGGGCAGGAACAACCTTGCGGCCATTCTGGTGCTGACTGCCGGCTTGCTGTTCGCTGTTTACAGCGTAATTCCGCCTGCTGATTCCTGGAAGCCGGGCTTGTTCAATGAATTTGCTTACCTTGCCCCTGCAGATGCCATCGCCCATGCCTTTGTGCCGGCCTGTGGCGATAACCCGGCCATCACCCTGTTTACCAGGCATTGGAGCGAACTTATCTTTTTTGCGGTCTTCTTCCTGCTTTGCATCATCTTTCTGGGCAGAAGCGGAAGAGCGCTCTTTTTCATTTTGACAGCCTTTGCCGGCTTATCTTATATCCTCATTTTCAAACACAGCGGTTATCTCCGTCATTACGGCCTGATCCTGATCTGGTTGATGGCAGCCCTGTGGATGGTCAACAAGGAACAGCAACACCCGCTGTGGCCCCAACATCAAACATCCCGGCGTTTTCAACTGGTAATCAAGATATTCCTTGCTGTCAGCCTGTTTGTATCCCTTATTACGGGCTTACACTTCCTGAACCTGGATTTGCGAAAGAAATTCTCAGGATCGAAAGAAATGGCCATGGTGCTGAAAACGGAAATGAAGGATGACATGCCTGTCATAGCATATAATGTGCACACCATGACCTCCCTGCTTCCCTACCTGCCAGGTGTCAGGTTCTGGGATCCGGGAATCCGTGATGATTACACCTTTATTCATTGGGACAGTACCTATCTGCCAGGCAGGCGACTGCCCCCCGGCGAAGTCATTAAAAGAGCGTCTGAGAAAGCCGGAGAACAAGCATATCTGCTTCTGCTCCCCTGGCCGCTCGTGAATCCCGAACAGTACCGCCTGCATACCGTAATGCAGGTTTTCGGCGAAACAATTACAAGTGATGAAATATATTTCCTTTACCGCTATCCAGGATCAGGATAGATATGCTGAAACTTCAGTTCAGGGAGGGATCGTTCGGGAAATTGGCCCAGAGCAGATACTCACCTCCGAGTTTCCGCAAGGCATCTGTATAAATCTGCTCAGGTTCACTGCCAATCACTTCGTCCTTGCTGGTGCGTGAAACCACCCAGGAATTCCTTTCCATCTCCTCATCGAGCTGACGTGGTGCCCAGCCTGAATAACCCACAAAAAACCGGATTTCCGAAGGAAGAATCAGGTGGCTGAGCATCAATTCCTTCACCTGCTCGATATCTCCTCCCCAAAACAGTCCTTCGATCACTTTTAAACCCGAACTGATCAGGTCATCACGGGTGTGAAGAAAAAACAAACTATCGGTTTTAACTGGTCCTCCGAGAAAAACTCTGGCATCAAAATCAGGAAATCCTTTCACTACCTCCCTCAGGGACAAATGGATGGGTTTGTTGATGATCAGTCCGAAGGAACCTTCATCATTGTGTTCAGCCAGCAATACAACCGATCTGCGAAAATAAAAATCCCGCAGTGAAGGCTCAGAGATCAGGATACGTCCTGCCGATGGTTTTAAAATGCTGGTCTGCATAAGTCCGTCCGGTAAAACGTTACAGATAAGCGACTATTGTTTATCCGCTTTTGGATTATCTTTGAAAAAGCTAAGATAGGAATTTTCTTCATCATTTCAGTGAACACAGGATGGAACCACAGAAAAAATCCGAATATTTCAGGAAAGCATACCCCGTGTTCCGTTACGATGCCTATGATGTTGAAATTCATGGCAACCACTTGCAAATCCGTTACCATTTCACTGTTCCGGGCAGTTTTCAGTTCACCCCTTCCCTTACCATACCTTTCCGGCCACAATACAGGGATTTCCCCAGCCTGCCGGAAGACCAGGGTTTCAGACAACTGGTATTTCAGCTTGGACTGGTTGAAATGATCAGTTACTGGAAAGCTTTCTGTTCTCCTGAGATCATCATTGTACCGGGAGCACTCAGTGATGCGATGATCGCCTGGTGGAAAAAGCTTTTCTACCTGGGACTTGGGGAGTTCCGTTACACCAACGGATTGCAGTTTGGGCAGGAGGAGTTTGTTGACATCCGGAGTTCCGCAATGCACAGCCGTTATCCCCGGCAAGCCCAGCAGAAAGACGGATATCTCGTTCCCGTGGGCGGAGGGAAAGACTCGGCCGTCACGCTGGAGATCCTTACCGGTCATACACATGTCGTACCCTTTCTTCTCAATCCTTCTCCGGCTATGCTGCGTACCATCAGGATCAAAGGTTTTGACGAGAACAGTTCCGTGTTGTTCCACCGTAATCTGGATCCGTTACTGCTGAAACTGAACAGCGAAGGCTTTCTGAACGGACATACGCCCTTTTCGGCTCTGATTGCATTCATGTCGCTGATAGCCGGCAGACTGACCGGAATAAAACATGTGGCACTTTCCAATGAGGCCAGTGCCAACGAATCCACCATCCCCGGTACAGACATCAATCACCAGTATTCCAAAACCTTTGGGTTTGAGAGCGATTTCAGAGACTACTGCAGCCGTTTTCTTGGTCTGGAGCCGGGCTACTTCAGTTTTCTCAGGCCATTGCTAGAGTTGCAGATCGCCCGGATTTTCAGCCACATGCCTGCGTATTTTAAAGCATTCAGAAGCTGTAATGCAGGAAGCAGGGATGATACATGGTGTGGAAAATGTCCGAAATGCCTCTTCGCCTGGCTTATCCTTTTTCCATTTCTCGATGAGGACCAGCTTTACGGCATTTTCAGAAGCGACCTGTACGAAGATCCGGAACAGTGGGAAAATCTGCAGATGCTTGCCGGGTTACAGGAAACCAAACCCTTTGAATGTATCGGTACGATTGGTGAAGTGAGGCTGGCACTCCGCCTCTCCATCGTCAGGGCAGGCCTCCCCCTGCCCCTTTTACTGGAAAAATACAGACATCACTGCAATGTGAAGGAAAATTCATCAGCGGCCGACGAATCCATTGCAAAGCACTGGAATCATCAGCATTTTCTTCCCGATGAGCCACTGAACTGGCTGACACAGGCATGGAAAAACTCGAACAACTCATAAGATCGCACTTTGAGCAGAAGCAGATCCTGATCCTCGGATTCGGGAAGGAGGGCCGTTCAAGCCTGGATTTTCTGGCACATTGTTTTCCCGGTAAGGAGCTCTGGATCGCTGACAGTAATACCGATCCTGCATATCTTCCCCAGCAGGCCGAATGGAAATCAAGCCCTTTGCGGGTTTTCAGCGGGGAGAACTACCTTCATGCAGCGGCACAGGCGGACGTGATAATTAAATCACCGGGAATCCCTTTCAAAAATGTAGAAGCGACAGCACCCAATGCATTGATCACTTCACAAACCGAACTCTTCATCCGTGCATACAGGGCTCAGATCACCGGCATCACCGGAACCAAGGGTAAAAGCACCACGGCCTCCCTGCTACACCATATATTATTATATAGCGGGGAAAAAAGCATCCTGGCCGGTAACATCGGTATTCCGTTTTTTTCAGTTGCTCACGAAGTTACTGCCGATACACGCATCGTATGCGAATTATCCTGTCATCAGGTGAACAGGCTCAGGATTGCCCCTGCAACGGCAGTGCTGCTCAATATTTTTCCCGAACATCTTGATTATTACGATTCTCTTGAAGAATACCAGCAGACCAAAATCCACCTGGCCAACATTCAGAAACCCGGCGACAGCCTGGTGTATAATCAGGATGATCCTGTAATTCAATCATTTATCAACAGGCGGCCCCCTGTTTCCAACACCTATCCGGTATCGTTCACCGCATTGCCGGCCCAGGGTGCAAGCCTTCGGGAGAATGATCTGATCCTCACCCTGAAGGAAAGGACATTGCGGATTACCGGTATACGCGAACGCTCCCGGCTTGCGGGAGATCACAACCTGCTCAATACGATGGCTGCCTGTATGGCAGCCGGAATTGCAGGAGTCGGAGAAAACAGCATAGCCGGGGCACTGCCGGCTTTCAGTCCACTGGAACACAGGCTGGAAGACATGGGGTATTATTACGGAATCCGGTTTTACAATGACAGCATTTCCACCATACCCCAGGCCTGTATCCGGGCACTTGAAACCCTGGGTAAGGTACACACTCTGATCGTGGGAGGCATGGACAGGGGGATCGATTTCGAGCCTCTGGCAGCTTATCTGGTCAGGTTCCCTGTTCCTGTGATCCTGTACACGGGGAAAGCGGGACAAAGCATCGCCGGGTTGCTCAGCAGGATGAATTATACGGGACAGGAACTCAGGGAAGCAACTTCCTATCCTGAACTCGTGGAAAACTGTTTCAGGCTAAGCCCTGCAGGAAGCATCTGCCTGCTTTCCCCCGCTGCCGCAAGCTATGACTGGTTTAAAAACTTCGAGGAAAGAGGGATGGTTTTCAAGAGCCTGGTCAGCAATTACTGCGGGGAAGCATCCGGGCAGGACAATTCAAATCAAACGCCATCCGGGGCCTGAGGTAAACCGGCTTCAGTTCCTGTCCCGGGTTCCTCCGCAGCGGGTTTCCGCTTTTCAGTTGCCTTTTTTCTGGCAGGTTTTGGAGCAGGAGCCGCAGGAGGTGCTGTTTCCGGTTCGGTTACGAGCGGTATAGCAACCGCTTCCTGAAGGACCTCTTCTACTGAAGGGACAGGCCTTACCTCCTTAACCGGTGATTCTTTTATACCGGAATCCGGGGCTGATTTTCCTGCAGATCTTTTCCTGCGCCTTACGCCGAAACTGCCAATGATGATCTTACCCCTCCTTGTTTTTTTATCACCTTTTCCCATATACATTGAATTTAATGTTACAAACTTAACATTTTTTCAGGCACTGGTCACGATCATACCCTTACAGACAATCGTTAAGAAGGCCTCACCGGTATCGTAAAAAATACATCCGTGCCCACTCCCGGCATGCTTTCCATCCAGATTTCCCCCTCATTCATCCTGAGAAATTCCCTGGCAAGTATCAATCCCAGGCCGGTACCTTTTTCTCCCGAAGAGCCCGGAACCACAAATTTCGCCCCGATATCGAAAATCTTACCGATATCCTCCGCCCTGATTCCAATGCCCTTATCCGATACTATTATTTTCAGGAAGGATCTTCCCTCCTGGCTGAAATATTGACTACTTATAGTAATTCGCTGATTATTATATGAGTACCTGACAGAGTTGCTGATAATATTCCTTAGTACCGTTTTCATCATATTTTCATCAGCCCAGGCTTCCGTCTGGAATTTCAATGTGGAGTGGAAGGTGATGGCTTTCAGGTCGGCCTGGGGTTTAAGGAGCAGGAGGGTTTCGTTTACCAGCAACGACATGTCCACCACATCCCTCTCCACCACCATTTGTCCCGATTGAACACTGGCCCATGCAAGCAGGTTTTCAAGCAGTTTAAAGGTATTGTTGGCTGAGACATGAATATTGGCGATCATTTTTCGTTTTTCCTCATCGTTGAGCCGGTCGTATTCATTCTGCAACAGATCAGCGAATCCGCTGATCGCATGGTATGGACTTTTCAGATCGTGGGCAATGATGGAAAAGAAGGCGTCTTTTGTCTTATTGGATTGCATCAGGCGTTGTTCACTCTCCCTTAAGGCGTTTTCCGTATTTATCCTTTTACCTGATTCAAGGAAGAACGCAATCACATCAGCGATCCTGCATGTAAAAGAAATCTCCTCTTCGGTCCAATGCCGCTGCATGGTACACTCCTCCCAGCAAACCACTCCTGTGCGTTCGTCACCCAGGCCTATCCGCACATCAAGCATGGAAAGGATATTGTTCTCCTTCAGATATGAGGAAAAGCCCTCCAATCTTTTATCCCCCTCCACCTCAGTAACTGCTACGATCCTGTTTTTGAGCAAGGCCTCGAAATATGGCGGATTTTCCTCCACCCTGATCTGCATCCGCCCTTCGGAACCGCGCCTCCTGTCGAACAACTGCATGCACCGGATCTCTGTTTCCGGTTCATTGAAAAGCCAGATGCTCACCCGGTCCGTATTCATCGTTTCAGCAGAAATCTGACAGATTTTTCTCAGCGATCCGGAAAAATCACCGGGATCTGAATTCAGTACCTCTATCAACACCTGGTTCTGTTTCCTGATCTGATCCTGGATACGCTGGTAACCGAATTCAGCAGTTTTAATATCGGTGATATCCACAAAGGCCAGTTGAACGGCCGGCAGTCCCCGATAGGTGGTAGCCTGGGAGAACAACTGCACCCACCTTACCTCTCCCCTGCCCGTGATGAAACGCAATTCAGCCGTGTTATTCCTGATCTTTCCTTCAGCATAGGCCTGATAAGCTTCCTTTTGTTTCCTGCGGTCGAGCGGATGGATCAGGTTCTCAAATGTACCGTGTCTGAGTTGCACCAAATCCCTGACAGAATAAGCGAGTATCTCAGCCGCCCTGTTGTTGGCAAATGCGATACTTCCTTCCTGAACGATCAGCAGACCCTGAAGAGAATTATCCACCAGCAGACGATAGGCTTCATCTTCCATCTTTTTTAAGGTGATATCCTTGGCCACGCCGACAAGGCCCTGGAAACTGCCATCCTCACCCCTGATAATGCTTGTACTGAGGGAAACAATGAATTCTGTCCCGTCTTTTTTCCGGTTGACCAGTTCTCCCTGCCATCCGCCCACCAGCGTTTCCTGAAGCACTTCATCACGTAAGTCGGAGGAGGGATCTTTCCGTACAATACCAATATTCCGGCCAATCAGTTCATCCCTCGAATAACCATATGTATTCAGAAATGCATCGTTAACATACAAGATAATATTGTTATTGTCTGTGATGCTCACACAGTCAGAAATACATTCAAGGGTATAGGCCAGGAGTTCCATATCTACTCCCGAACCATGCTGCCTGTTCCCGGCGGATTTTGATTTCATGATTTAACCATGAAGGTTGGACTGGGTCATTATATTACTGCGTATCTCATGAATGGTTGTTTTGATGCAGACAAAGCACTCATGCCACACCGTTCATCCGTAAAAACTCCCGTATCAGTGTTTCCGGACGGTTTAACGAATGTCTGATCCATCCAATGATCACTGCGGTTTTCTCATCATCGCCAAGTTTCCAATCCGCAACCGATTCCCTGATTCTTGCGCTCAGATGGAACAGGCATATCCCTGCAGAAACCGAAAGATTCAGGCTTTCCGTAAAGCCTGTCATCGGAATAGTGAAGAACAGGTCTGCTGCCTGTTTCACCTCAGCAGAAATGCCGTCCATTTCGGTTCCCAGGACAATGGCGGTTTTCCGGTCAAGGGGTAAATCCCAAATAGTACAGGCATCAGGACTTGGACTGGTAGCGGCGATACGATAGCCATTTTGCCTCAGACCACGGATACAGGATTTCACTGCATTGTCGCCATTATACCTGTTCACGTTCAGCCATTTATCAGCTCCAAGTACAATGTCTTTGTGGGTACGGTAAACATTCAGATTCTCAATGATATGTACATCCTGTATCCCGAAGCACTCACAACTCCTCAATACTGCACTGATATTATGCGACTGGAAGGCATTCTCGACGACCACAGTCAGATAACGGGTTCTTTGTTCAATAACCTGGCGGAACCGGGCATAGCGTTCCTCAGTGATAAAACCGGACAGGAAAGCAACGAGTCCCGGTTTTAATGCATCGGGAATTGTTTGTTCAATATGATCACCGGCCTGCATAATCTTCATATATCATTCAGTGCTGACCGCATTCAGGAGGATTTAGTCCGTCAGCTCGATAAGGGGGCGGAACTTCACGACTTTCCTGGCCGGAACAATCATATCCTGACCTGTAAGCAGATTTCTCCCCTTTCTTGCCGGGCGTTTCCAAACCATAAAGGATCCAAAACCGCTGATGGTGACTTTGTCTCCCTTTTTCAGGGCCTGCGAAATAATCCCTGTGATGGCATCGAGGGCGGACCGGGCTGCCTTGAGCGAAATTTTTGCATCAGCGGAAATCAATCCGGTAAGTTCCTTCTTGTTCATGATCGGCAAAAATTAATGAAAACACAAACCTACATGAATTCAGTGAAAAAAAAAATAAAAAAAGAGGGTACCCCGCAACCGGAATACCCTCTTTTCTCTGTGAAGACGATTACTTCACTTTCTTGGCAAGTTCACTGCCGGCCTTGAATTTTACCACTTTCTTGGCAGCGATCTTAATTTCCTTGCCGGTCTGAGGATTTCTGCCTTTCCTTGCAGCCCTCTTTGCCACACCGAAGGAACCAAAACCAACAAGTGCAACACGGTCACCCTTCTTCAGGGCTTTGGATGTAGCATCAATGAATGCATCCAGTGCCTTTTTGGCATCAGATTTTGTCATCTTGGCTTCGGCAGCCATGGCGTCGATCAATTCTGCTTTGTTCATCTTCCTTGTTTTTGGTTAATAATGGGTTGGATTAATTTTGTGCAAATATAAGCTATTTCTGCAAAAAGTCAAGTCTTTCAGCCTAAAACCCTTATAAATGTTCAAAAAAACTTAAAGTTGTTAATAAAATCAACTGTTTTTGAAAGCGTTAACTAAGTTTTAACACTGAATCTCCCATAGTTAAAGCCATTGCTGCTCACATGCTGCCAGAAACGGAATCAATCCACAAACCAGGGAGGAGCATAACGGACACCATTAAGAAAGACATTGATTAACAAAGGTTTATGCCCTTCCATCTGCAGTTCCTCCACCGCAATCCACCCATCCCCGCAGCAAATACTCAGGCTTGTTTTGCCATCCGACCAAACGGCTCCCGCAACGTCTTTTCCTCCTGATGTCATTTTTTTCACCCGCAACAGCTTCAGCTTTACCGGCAGATTGTCCTCACGGTGAAGCATGGTGAATGCTGCAGGGTAAGGACTGAGTCCCCTGATCATATTGTATACCGTTTCACAGGACAATGACCAGTTTATCCTGCATTCGGCCTTGCTGATCTTCGGGGCAAGCCGTAACGGCCTGCCATGATCAGGCAATGCCTGTGGTTGCGGGTGCAGACTTCCATCAGCCATACCCTCCAGTGTCCTGATCAATAAGTTTGCTCCGGGCGGCATCATCAGGTCATGCAGTTGTCCGGCGGTGAGAGTCTCATCCAGCTCAATCTGTGTTTGCATCAGTATATGCCCGGTATCTATCATTTCGTTGATCAGGAAAGTGGTAAGACCGGTCACTGTTTCCCCGTTCATGAGGACTCTGTTGATGGGAGCGGCACCACGGTAATCCGGCAACAGGGATGCATGCAGATTGACTGTTCCCATCGGAGGGATCCTCCAGACAGCCTCAGGCAGCTTTTTAAATGCCACAACCACTTGAATATCAGGATTAAGTGTATGAAGCACCCTAAGAAAAGCTTCATCATCGAGCTTTACAGGTTGTAAAACCATCAGTTTTTTACCGAGCGCATATTGCTTTACCGCAGAAGCGCGAAGCGCATAACCCCGTCCGGCAGGTTTATCGGAGACAGTCACCACAGCTTTTACAGGGAATCCGGCATTCACGATCGCATCAAGAGAGGCCACAGCAAAGGCAGGAGTACCGAAAAAAATGACAGCAGGCTTTGTTTTCATTGAATTCGCTTAGCGCCATGCAGCCATTTTCCTTCCCAGTTCAATCATCCTGATCAGGCTGACTGCCGCCTCAATGCCTTTGTTCCCGTGCTTTCCCCCTGCCCTGTCCATTGCCTGTTCGAGGGTGTTGGTTGTGAGTACGCCAAAAATCACCGGCCGGCGGTGGTCAAGGCCAACCCGCATCACACCCTGGCTGACGGCCTGACAGATAAACTCAAAATGACGGGTTTCTCCCTGGATGACACATCCCAGGCAGATCACGCCATCGGGCTGATGTATCTGTAAAAGCGAATCCGCGGCAAGCGGCAGCTCAAAACTCCCCGGAACGGTATAAACGAAAAGATCGGCCGGGTCCATGCCCTGGTCAATCAGCAGTTTCCTGGCACCTTCGAGCAGGCCTGCCGTAACAGTTTCATTCCATTCTGAGACAACAATTCCGGCTTTCATGCCGGCGGCAGAAGGCAGATCCTCCGGATTGCATGTCGACAAATTCCTCAGACTGCTGGCCATGGAAAAAGGATTACTGGCCTTTCAGGATATTGTTCCTTGTGATGGATTTTTCCACATTCCGGGCTTCGTTGCTTTTGGGATATTCTTTCCGGATACGGTCGTAAATGGCATTGGCCTTGTCGTATTCCTTGAGCATTTCATGGGTCCATGCAGCCTTGGTCAGAAAAACCGGTGTAGTGAAATCATTGACATACGCTTCAGCAGCGGCCATATAATGATCAAGTGCCTTCTTCGTTTCCCCCAGTTCCATGTATGCATCTCCCATGGCCGCCCTGGCCATGGCTGCCACCAGTACATCACGCTTCTTGTATTTCTTAAGGTAATCCAGGGCTGTCTGGAATTCGCCCTTCTTCAGGTAGATAAGGCCTGCATAATACTTCGACAGGTTGGCGGACTTGGTCATCCCGTAATCATCGATAATGGTCAGAAAACCAGGGTAAGCACCATCCCCGTTCAGGGCTTTGTCGAGAGAATCCATTCCGAAATATTTTTCGGCCATCCACATCTGCGACTGGGCTTCATCTTCCCTGGGTTGAATGTAGAACCTCTTAAATCCGAAATACCCCAGAACAATCAGCACGATGACCGAGATAATGATGATCAGGGTTCTCTGGTTGTCTTCGATGAACTGTTCCGTTCTTCCCAGCGCCTCCTCTACTTTATGAATTCTTTCTTCAGTGTTGTCAACCTTCTTGGCCATATTGAATGTAAGTTTTATTGTTTTAAGGGTGCAAAATTATAAAAAAAATCATATGGTTCATTTTTTTCTCGAATCAGGCCCTGACCGGCTGCGGCAAAGTGCGAAGCACCTCCCCGGAAATCCGGAAGCGGTAAGGCAGCAATGCATCTTCACCTGCATATGCAACTCCTATTCTTGGACCTGTCACCACCATTTCATCCCCTACGACCAGTCCTGTATGCCGGATACATAACTGTGGCCCCGTGAGCGATAATCCGCTCCGGGTGTAATGCAAACCCAATATCCGGGCGACCTTACCGGGTCCGATCCCGATCTTGTCCGGGCTTTGTTTGGATCCCGCCCGTTGCTGCATATGCGCAATCCCCTGAACCGGCCATATCGCCCTGATCAGCACGGCATCCGGGATCCCTTCCTTGTTGGTAACAACATTGAACATGCTGTGTATCCCGTAGCACAGGTAAATGTATGCCACCCCGCCATCACGGTACATCACCTCCGTTCTTGCACTGTACCGGCCGCCATATGCATGGGAAGCCCTGTCGGTGACCCCGGCATATGCTTCTGTCTCAATGATCAACCCACTGACAGGCTCACCATCCGGATTGCTCAGCAATTCTTTTCCAAGCAATTCCCTTGCAATATCCGTAACCCCTTCGCGACGGTAAAACGCAAGGGGAAGGATTTCTCCCGCATTATGTTCTCCAGTATAGCTTTCCATGCCGGTCTGTTTGAATCTGTCCCTGGTCGATCATCCAGTTCACGGCAATCACCACGGCTTCTTCACGCTGATTCCTTATCCTGTCCCTGATCTGTTCAAGGCTGAGATGTTCCGCCTGAAGCATGGGCTTCAGAAGCCCGCTGATCTTTGAGAATGCGGCCTCCGTAATCCCCGACCGGTGGCGCTGCAGACACACATCGCACCTGCCGCAGGCAATGCTCCCGCTTTCCCCGAAATACTCCAGCAACACGTTGCTGCGGCAACGGTTCACGGAAGTGACGTAATGCAGCACTGCCCGGTATTTTTCCATCACCCTGTCGCGAAGTTGCTGATAATTCCCTCCGGCCAGCGGCAGGTATTTTTCATCTACCCTTTCCCTGCAGAATGTCAGTTCAGGCATGGTTTTCCTGGCCTGATAATCAAGCACGCCCATTGTCATGAGCCGGTTCAAGAAATTCACCGCCTGATCAGCCGATATCCCGCAACGTTTCGCAGTTTCGGCTTCGTTTACAGCAACATAGTCTGTAAAGAGCCCGCCATACGACCGCAGGATTACCCTGATAAATTCATCCAGGTCGGGAAACTGCACCTGGACGCGGTACAAGTCTTCACGGCCGGCCAGGAAATGAAGCCTGGAAAGACTGCCGAAATCCGAACTTCGGAGCAGGTACCCCTCCCTTTCCAGAAACTCAACCGAACGGTATACCAGCAAGGGTTGAAATCTGTATTGCCTGCAAAAATCTCCGATATCAAAGGGGAAAGGGGCATCTGTTCCGCCGTAGAGCGGAATCCGGCCATAATTTCCGAGGGCTGCGTATACTTTCCTGATGGTATCGGGCTCCGGCAAGGACTGCCTGACATTGGTCTCAAGGTTGATCAGATCTGTCTGATCGTAAAGGATCACACTGTAACTGGACTTTTCATCCCGCCCGGCCCTGCCGGCTTCCTGGAAATAAGCCTCCAGGGTGTCAGGCAGGTCGAGGTGAACCACAAAGCGGACGTCAGGCTTGTCGATCCCCATTCCGAAAGCATTTGTGGCCACCATCACCCTGGTTTTTCCCCGTATCCAGTCATCCTGCCGGGTGGCACGACTCGCATGATCAAGTCCTGCATGATAAAATGAGGCAGGGATGTGATGCTTGTTCAGGAACTGGGCCGTTTCAGCTGTTTTCTTCCTGTTCCTGACATAAACGATCCCTGAACCCGGTGTTTTACTGATGATCCTCAGCAGACGTCCGCGTTTGTCTTCCTCATGCAATACCAGGTAAGCAAGGTTACTCCTGAGAAAACTCTTCTGAAACACATTCTTTTGCTGAAACTGAAGCTTTTCCTGGATGTCATCCACCACCAGGGGTGTGGCTGTGGCGGTGAGCGCCAGCACCGGGATACCCGGAAGCAAGGGGCGGATGTCGGATATCTTCAGGTAAGGCGGTCTGAAATCATAGCCCCACTGTGAAATACAATGGGCCTCATCCACGGCCAGCAGACTGATCTTCCACTGCGGGATCCTGCTCAAAAAATCCCTGCTCTCCAGCCGCTCGGGCGACACATACAGGAACCTTGCCCTGCCCGATGCGCAGTTATTGTATACAAGTTCCGATTCCCTGCGGTGCATGCCGGAAAAAAGGGCAAAGGCAGGGATGCCCCTGTCCTGAAGGTTTCGCACCTGATCCTTCATCAGGGCGATCAGGGGAGAAATGACCAGACACATGCCTTCCCCTGCCATGGCAGGTACCTGAAAACAGACCGATTTTCCGCCCCCGGTCGGCAACAGGGCCAGCGTATCCCTGCCTTCAAGCACGGAGTTGATGATCTCCTCCTGCATGGGACGAAACGCCTTATGGCCCCAGTATTTCTGAAGTATTTCCCGTGGTGACATAGAAACTGGTGACGAAAGTAGGGATAATTCCGCTTCAGCGGGCGATCGCATTTCGGGCTTCTCCGGCCATCACGCGCTTCCCGTTGATGAAACCTACGATAAAGGCATCCGTCACTCCCCTGGCGATCATATCCAGCCGCAGTTGCAATGCATCCTCCCAGCGGGTCAGTTTTCCGGTTACCAGTACATGAAGGCCCGATTCAAGCAGCCGCATTTCAATCTCCCGTCCGGCCCTGTCCCTGAACAAGGCAGTTTCAGCAGCAGTGGGAGCCCGCCGGTATGCCGCAAGCTGCACACTGAAGTAAACACCGGTCGCAACAGGAGGTTTCTCCTCCGCAATCATCCGCTGGATATCATCCTGACGGATCGCGACATTCAAACTCTCGCCCGCAAGGGAGGCAGCTTCGGCCAGACTGATCTTCCTGCCCCGGTAAAACACGACCACAAATGCGTCAGGGACACCCCGGCGTACCATCTCATTTTTATATTGCACGGCATCGTCCCGCCTGCCGAAGAGCCCTGAAAAGTAGCGGTACAACCCACCTGAAGTGCGGTCACCGAATAGGGGTACGATATCGAATAACTGTGCAGAGGTACGGGGCGAACCAAACACTCCCACCTGAACAGAATATACCAGGCCGGGAAGCAAGGGAAGGGAAGCCTCTCTGACCGCTTTTCTTATCATTCCGGTAACGACCGCTATTTCAGACGTATTCAACTGTTTCACAGATTTTTGATGAATTTCCGAACCGCTTATGCCCGGCGGCTCTGATGCCGGCCCGGGTCGTGCTGCCTGCTGTCCGGCTGCCTTCGCCGTTCCTGTATCGGAAGCATTTCTGACAGCATTTCCTGCGGTACGGGTTCCTGAACCGGATGCTTCCTGCTGCGGGGTCTTTTCGGCTGCAGCTTTCACCGCTTGCTGCGACGCAACGACTTTTTCCGGCGTTTTTCCGGTGGATTCCTGTAATTGTGCCAGGGTACCTGCAGTGACGGGCTTTTTGACCACTGGTTCGGAAATGCCGGCCGTGAGCCTGAGACTGTCAGTGAAATTCTGTTGTTCAAGCCCGGCCAGTTCTTCAAAGAGCGCTGCCCTCTGCAACAAAGTCAGGCTGTTTTGGGGGGATGCCTGCATGGAAGCCTCCCGTCTCAAAAGATCAGCTGCCGCATACAAGCTATCGGAGGCAGCGAGTGCTGCTTTAAAATTCCTTTCCCGCAAGGTGCCGCCAGAAGCAGCAAGATCGTTGATAGTCAATCTGTTGATGAGAAATTTCAATCGGTTAACAGTTGCCCTGACCTCCAGGCCTTCCAGTGCGATCACCATGGCAGGCCGGTCCGGTTCCTGGCCCGGTCTGACTTGTGAAGCTGATCTTTCGTATTCAGCGTAGCTTTGTCCGAGGCTGTCCGCCATATCGGTGAGATTCTGCAGCAGGTTCATCAAGGAGGGGGAAACACGCAGTGAAGGATTCTTTTTCAGGCGGTCATAAAGGGTATCCACCTGCGACTGCAGCATCTTGTATGAAGGTCTGTCTTCCTCCCAGCGCATCGCGGCTTCTGAAGCCGCCCCGGCCCCGGCTCCGATGCCTTGTTTGGTTTCTGTCGGCTGTTTCTCCCGGCCGGCATCCACCTTTGTCTGAACAATATTGCTTTCCTGATCCGTTTTCCCGGTCTTCACAGCATTTTCCGCAACATTTTCCTTCCCTTCCGGTACAACGGCTTGTACCACATTGGCTTCCCTTAGCTGTTGCTCCCGGCTGACTGTCCGGGCCTCAATATCTGTTTGTTGTTTATCCGATGCTCCCCTTTCCAATTCTTGTTCCGGCTCTTCGAATACCAGCAGATCCGGCTTTTCTCTGACTCTGCGGGTCTGTTCCGCTATCATCTCCTCATCCATTCCGGCAACAGAGGATGTCCTTGCGATCAGTTCATCCCTGATCAGGGCCGGATCGAGGGCTTCCCTGCCCTGACTGACAAGCAGCGGCCGGTATGAATCATCAGCAGCCGGCAGGTTGGCAGAAAGAATGTCCAGGATCACCGGCACCAGCAGGGTGGTATCCCTGATCTTTTTGCGAGGGGGAATGTAATTATCCGATGCGCGCTGCGTAATGTTGTTCATCATCGACCTGGCGCCAGGCATAGCGGATTCCAGCGCCCTGGTACGATTGTCCCAGATCATGTTCTGATTAAAGACATCCAGTGCTTGCTGCTGTTTTTGCCTGGCCGTCCTGTCCATTTCTTCAGCTCTTGCCATAAGCTTCCGCGCTTCCTTCTTATCCGGCGTTTTCGATGCCTGGCTTTTGAGGTTTTCCGCCGCAGTATTCAGGGTTTTCACCTCAATCATGGTATTGCGCACATTTTTCAGGTTTGCCAGGACTTCCACTTTCAGTTCCCTGGTATGCCTGTGAATGGCCGGAATGACATCATCGTTGGCAAAACTGATCTTCTGGTATTCCCTGAGAGGAGATCTCACTGATTCCAGCAGGGCGATAGCTCTCCCGGTCTGACCTGAGTCGAGCAGGGTCGTGATTTCCAGGGAACGTTTTTCCAGCTCGTTCACCGCCTTGCTGACGATTTCTTCTCTTTCGGCGATTTTGGCTGCAAGCGCATATGCAAGCACGGCCTTTTCCGCCTGCTGCCCTGCTTCACGGGAAAGTCCGGAAGCTGCCTGCCTCAGATCACGGGTACTGCCGTCGGTGATGACACCCTCGGCCACGGTTTTCATCTTGTTTACCTCATCCAGCATGGAACCGGCTTCATTGCTGCTTTCCAGTGCAAGATCAAGCAACAGCAGCCGTTGTCTTTCAGTAAGTACCTTCAGTGTATTCATTGAATCTCTGAGAACCCTCAATTCATCAGTGATCCGGTTTACCTCCTCGGCATTCTTCCTTCTATCCTGCCCGGGTTTTGTCAGACTGACTGTAACTTGTCCCTCCTGGCGGGCTTTATCCGTTTGTTCCTGCTGCACAGTTGCTTTGCCTGTCACAGTTGTTTCCGGGTTTTTCCTGTCAGGGACTTTTTCCCCGCTTAACATGGCCACAGCCGGCATGGTCTGCCGGAGGACTGCCTGCAACACATCCGTTTCGGCCGCCGTGACCGGTGCTTTCCAGCCTTCAAGAAAGGGATCCCTTGCCTGGCCGGCATTCCTTAACGCTTCCTCTCCCTTTGCCATTTCACTGATGATCAGGCGGTAATCCGGGGCAGTATCAGATGGAAGGATCCCCGAAGCGATGCTTTCAAAAACCTTTCTTACCGTATCGGGAGGATTGTTTCCTGCCATTTTCTGGAGATCACCCGCCATCAACCTGATTCCTGTCAGACGGGTTTCCTTTTTTTTGACTTCGCCCGAAAGTTCCCGGTACAATGAAGCGGCCATTTTCTTTTCGCTCAGGACAGATGCCTCATTGGACACTTTACGTACAGCTTCGGTCAGCTCCTTTAATTCTTTTATCCCGTACTCAAATTTACCGATCAGGGCATAGGAAGTATCGACCCAGGCTCTTGTGACGGCCCTTTCCCTGATCTTTTCCTTCACCATGGATTCAAAACGTTCATGATCCGCAGCCGTTGCTGTGGCCGAAGCATCTATCCGCACTGCAGGCGGCACTTCAGCTGCCTGGCTTTCGGCCGCATTCACTTCGAGTTTTGCCATTTGAACCAGCATTTCCCGCTCCTGTTTGCCGACTTCCTCACCCGGTGTCATGGCTGCAATCGATTCCCGGATACCGGCATCCACAGTCCTTTCGGGACGCTGGTCGGCTCTTACCAGGTAAACCGTGATCTTTTCACCCGCCGTGCTTCTGTCTGAGGCGAAAAAGGCATACTTTCCGTCAGGATCGGCCACGAAAAGAAGGTCGTCGTAAGGCGTATTCACTGCAAAATCCATGTTTTCCGGCTCTCCCCACATACCAGTGACAGTATCAAGCAAAGAACGGAAGATATCGTAGCCGCCCATGCTGTTGTGTCCCCTGGAACTGAAGTACAGGGTCTTCCCGTCGGGCAGCAGGTAGGGATAATCCTCATCGTACGGACTGTTGACCGCACCCGGCAGCTTTGCGGCCTTGCTCCAGGTTTGATCAGGCATCAGCCGGGAAAGGTAGAGATCGCGCTGGTCCCTGTGATCATCCCCGTAACCGGAAAACAACACAAATTCCTGTCCGGCAGGAAAAAACACAAGTCCGCTTTCCTTCTTTCGCCTGTCCTGTTTTGTCAGAAACACATCCGGCTTCCTGAGGTATTCCCCTGTAAATCCGCTCAATACATAAGAACGTTGAAAATCAGTCCTCCTGACTTCCTTTTTATCGATCACAACAATATCCTTCACCCTCGAGAGAAGATACAGTCCGTTGCGGCACATCCCGATATCTCTTTCCACACCGAAACTGCCGGCCCTGCTGCTTTTGGCCAGACCCAGATATTTCTCGTACATGCGGATGGCATCCACAAAACGGTAGTTGAAATGATATGCTTTGCCCAGATAGTAGAAAACCTCGGGTTCCATGTCCGGGCTTCTTGAGGCCAGCTCCAGGTATTGTATGGGTTTTTCCGGATCGCGCCTGTCGCCGTACATCAGGCAAACACCAAATCTGTAACTGTAAAAGGGATCTTTGGGATAATTACTGAGCAGGGTGGAATAAACATCCTTCGCCATTACATATTTACCTTCCCTGAAATAAGCTTCGGCTCTCTTTTCCAGTGAAGTAACCTCTTTTGGCTTTGACTGGCAAAACGCATGGTGTACCGTCAGTGAGGTAAAATAGAAAAACAGAAGACTGTATATAAAAATCTTCCTCAAGTAAACAGTTTAAGTATAAGTATTAAACTACTTAAACCGGAATAGGTTTCAATTTTTAGCGGTCTCCAGCCTTTCGATAAACTTTTCAAGCTGGTCTGTGGTAAGCCTTTTGGCAAGAATGGTCTTCTTCTCGTCAAGCAGGAAGAGTACGGGGGTACTCGACACATCATACTCATCATGGTAGTTGGGTGTCAGGCACCTGGGACCGTTCACGTTGATCCAGTTCAGGCTGTTCTTCAGGATATACTTTTTCATTTCGGCCATGCTGGTATCGGAGCAGACGCCGAACACTTCGAGATTGTATTTCTGCCTGTGTTCGTCGTAGAATTTTTTCAGTTTGGGACTTTCTGTTTTGCAGTGTCCGCAATCCGGATCCCAGAAATACAGGATGGTATATTTCGCATCAATGGCAAACATGGATACCGGACGCATATTGGTATCGAGCATGATCATATTGGGTGCCACCTTGCCGATCAGGATCCGCTTCAGTTTCATGGCCTTTTTCGTCAGGTTTTCCAATACGGTGGGATTGATCCAGTATGCCTGGTTGGTCATATAATAGGTTTCGACCATATGGACAAAAATGGCATCGAAGCCCATCACATTGCTGATTTCATAGGTATTGGTGAGGTACCATACAAAATACTTGAACATTTCCTTGTTGTCGCGCACCTTTGCGATCATGAAATCAGCCGCGGCAATAACGGAATCGGGCATTTGCACGATCAGCTTATCGAAATAGGTGACGATTTTCTGATGAAAGAAGGGTGTACGTAATAACCTGTCGTCGAGCAGGTTGATATTATCCCAGTAATGCTGGCGGTAGTAATAGTAAAGGTAGGCTGAATCGCGTTTCCCGTCTGGTTTCAGGGGAGCTTCCGGAAGGACGGGGTCTCTGAGTGCCTGAAAGAATGCAGCCATGAAGGTTTCCGGGTGGTCTTTGATAAAGCTGAGCTTGTAATCTTCCAGTTCTTTATTGATCTGAGTCAGTTTGTCTTTGACGATTTTAAGGGAATCCTTGTTGTGTTGCAGCTTTTGCTGCAGTTTCTGCAAGGGTTCCGCTTCCAGGTACTTGAATGCGTTGAATCGCAGGTAATCGAAGAAAAGCTGGTTTGCCGGGGATCCCTTGATCCGCATGTTTCCGACATAGTCCGGACCATTTGTTTCCATACTGAAAAACTGTGGGCCGTCCACCAGAAACTCATACAGTTTGGTTTTTCCGAGGGCCAGGATATAAATGCCGCCTGATAGGGGTTCGTCTCCTTCAAACACGCACCTTCCCTGCGAATCAACTTTCGCGGTATCGATCAGATAGGTCTTTTCTCCGTAATAGTTAGCCAGATAGATGGAAGTGTCTTTCAGATCACTGATCCGCAATTTAATTTCGTAGCCCTTCTTCGGGGCAGCCTGAAGACTGATTCCAAACACAAGTAAAATCAAAAAAATCAGCAGTCGTTTCATCATCTTGTTAAATGTGTCAACATCATGCCTGAACGGCAAAACGCTGACAAAATTACATTCTTTTCAAAGCTGACATGGTTGTCAGGGCTAAAAATCACTACTTTTATAGCCGGAGCAGCCATAAACCGGCAGCTCTCAGACAATGTCAAACGGGCCTTCCGGAAGAGCCAGGGATTGCGGTGAGCAATCCTGAACCCGGGACCGGCGGATCGTCAATAACGCAAGCACCATGCCAGAATTCAGAATCATACGCCTTCTCCTGATGCTCACAGTAAGCATCCTTTGCCTGCTGTCGCCGCTACCTTCAGCGGCAGGGACCGGTCCGGATTCTGTCAGGCACCTGCGAGGCCTGTTCACCCGGAAACTGGATTCCGCGATCAACAGGCCGGAAGACATGAAAGCCGACACCCTCCTGAAGCTGATGCAACAGGCCCGGCAGATCATGCAGCTGGAAGACTCCCTTTCCATGGACAGGATGTCAGCAATGGCCGACCTTACCGACAGTCTTGCTGCCGCCCTGATGATGAATGAAAAAGTGATCAGTGTTCAGGAACAGGAAATCAGCCGCACTTTATACAGAATGTATTTTATTCTGGGAGGCAGCGGATTTTTACTGCTGCTGTGCCTGGTCATCGCTATCCTTTTGCTGCGGAGGAATGCACAGCTTCAGTCGTTGCGGGCCCGTACCGCCGATCATGAAAGACTGTTGCCTGAGTACCGCAAAAGCATGAATGACATGCAGAATGACCTGGTCAACAGCAGGAACCAGGCCCAGACCCAGATCTCCGAGATCAACAGACTGGAACATGACATTGCCCGTTTGAAGGAAGAAAACCGGAAAAAGCTCGAACAGTTTATTTCAAGCTGGAAAGGAACACCGGCGGAACAACGTATCCAGGAGCTGGAGCAATTGCTTATGTTCGAGCGAAGCAGGAAGAAAAGCCTGGAGGAAGATATGCTTCACATCCTGGAACAACTGCGTGGTGAACAAACCGGCCGTTCGGAAAAACTCACTGAATGACCTCACCTTTGAGGTGCAGGGCCACGGTACTGTACCTGGGATCGTTGCAGTAAACAAACACGGTTTTGTTCTGCTCTCCCGAAAGTCCCGCCGAATCGAAATTCACATTGATCTTACCGCTTTCACCCGGTTTTATGACTGTTTTATCAGGTTCCGTAGCAGTACATCCGCAACTGGCCTTCACCCGCCGGATGATCAGATCGCGCTTGCCCTCATTGGTAAATTCATAATAATATTTAATCTTCTCACCCTGCTTAATCTTGCCGAAATCGTGGATTTCCTTTTTAAACCGGATGACAGGCGCATTTTTGCGTTCCTCGCCGCTCAGTTCAGAGAAATCTTCTTCAAGGTAAACCATCAGGAAGAAAAACTTGTCGGGTTGCTCCGCATCATTGGTCTTCAGGGTGAAATTCTCGTAAACATATCCGAAATCACGTTTTTTGCCCGCATCGTAGGCAAGCACTACCACGGCAACCTCTCCCGGACCTATCGTGTCCGGTGAGATATCTATGGTGATATGTGCCGGACCGGCCTTTGGTGAGAGATATACATCCCTGTCCCATGCATTCTTCACCAGAAGGGTGTCGCGCCTGACCTCGGTATTTTTGACATAGTTCATTTTCATGTTCTCCTTATTGAACAGAAGATTTCCTTTTTTATGAGGAAATGCCTTGTCACCGGAAGTCTGGGAAACAGGCTGTGCCTGTCCGTATGCCCACAGGCACCATCCTGAAAGCATTATAAGTAAAGTAAACTGTTTCATATGTATTAATTAATATTATTCATTGGTTATACTGGCTGAAAAACTCAGGTTGGACACCGGTTTTTCCGGATCGTTGGAGATGACAGTGATTGATTTGCTCTGTTTCCCCGACATACCGGCAGAATTGAAGCTGATTTTCAGGTGCCCGCTTTCACCCGGTTTTAACAACTCCTTATCGAGATCCGAGACAGTACAGCCGCAGCTGGCTTTCACCTTGCGTATCAGCAGATCGGCTTTGCCTTTATTGGTGAATACATAGGTAAAGTCGACCGAGGTACCGGACCGCACAGCACCGAAGTCATGGGTCAGCGACTCAAATTCGATGAACGGTTTTTTCCCGTCCGGGAAGGGATTCACCGAAAAATCCTCTATCACATTCAATCCAATTGTGATGGGTTTCACTGCATCCATGGAATCATTGGTTTCGAGGTGAAAGATATCCATATCAAGGCCCCACTTCCCGGATTTCCCGGCATCGTAGGTAAGGATAATCAGTCCTTCTGCTGCAGGGGCAAGTATTTCAGGCTGCACAACCCATGTTGTCCAGGCAGGTGGATCCTTCACCGCGAGACGCATGTCTTTGTACCAGGCATTAAAAACCCTGAATGTATCGGTTCTTATTTCGGTATTTTTAAACTGGTCGAAAACCAGGTGGCGTTGGCGGAACATCAGGTTGCCGACCCGGATCTGATAAAAATCGATGAGCGACTTTTCCCGTGGAAGCACATCGGCAAAAACGGCCAGTTGCCTTACCGGGTGCACCGGGTCATTGCTTCTGAGGCTGATCTTTTTTTCTATCCTTCCTGTTTCATCCTTCGGATCGAGGGTTACCCTGATCACACCGGTTTCCCCCGGGGCCAGGCTGGGAGGGATCGCTTCCCCGCTGACATTGATGGCAGAGGTTTTCACTTTGTGGATCACCAGGGTGTCGTCCCCTGTGTTGGTTAGAGGAAAATCGTGTACCACAGACCCTTTCACTTCGGCGATCTTTCCGAAATCGTACAGGAAAGTGGTAAGGGTCAGCACCGGTGGCTTCTGGGCGTTTGTCACCAATACCGGCAAAAACGCAACAAGAAAAAAAAGCAGGTGTTTTGAAAGGCGGATTATCAGGGTCATGTTGTACAATTTTCAGGAAATTTTTAAGTATTGTTGCCCGATGCAGCGGCAGCAAGCTGATCAAGATTCATGCCATCGAAATCCCCGGAACTCATCAGTAACAGGACGGCATTTCGGTAATCAAGGGAAAGCAGGTATTGCTGAAGCAAGGCAGAATCGTTGAATACCTGCAGTTTCTGATTGCCGAAACCTGCGGTGATGTCGGCGGGATCAACCGCAGGGAGCCTTTTGATCTGCAGGGCGTGAGGATTGTAATACACCATGGCAGTATCGGCATGATCAAGGGCACCTGTATACTGGGATAAAAACTGTTTGCTCAGGCTGCTGTATGTGTGCAGTTCGAGACAAGCCACCAGTTTGCGGCCGGGATACTGCTCCCTGACAGCCATTACCGTTGCCTTTACTTTGGAAGGGGCATGCGCAAAATCCTTGTAAACCGCAGTGTTTTCAGTTTTCGCAAGGCATTCAAGGCGGTTGGACGCACCCTTGAAGGTTGTCATGGCCTGCCAGAAATCGCGCCGTCCGACAGACAGTATGTCACAAACGGATGCCGCTCCCGAAGCATTCAGCAGGTTATGCCTGCCGAAAACCTGCATCGGGAATGCTTCTCCCTCATGGATAACCAGGGTCTGGTCTCCGGACACGCGGTATTCGGGATAGGTATATGCTTGCAGGTTTACATGAGGGAAGGATTCACTGCAGAGTCTGGCGAGCACTTCATCGCCGGAGGCATAGCACACGGTCCCGCCCGCTTCCGTCAGGCGGATAAACTGTCTGAACTGCTCAACATAGGTAGAGAACTCCGGAAAAACGTTGATATGATCCCAGGCAATTCCGCTGATGAGGGCAAGGTGCGGCCGGTACAGGTGGAATTTCGGCCTCGGATCGATGGGACTGGTAAGATACTCATCCCCTTCAAAGACCATGTAAGGGGCGGTGTCGCTCAGGCCGACCATGATATCAAAGCCCGGCAGTCTGGCTCCGACCATATAGTCGGTTTCTATGCCGGCATGCTGCATGGCGTGAAGGATCATGGCTGTGATGGTGGTTTTTCCGTGACTGCCGCCGATCACGATCCGTTTTTTGTGTTTCGATTGCTCATACAGGTATTCAGGGTAGGAAAACACCGGAATGTGAAGCTCCCTGGCCCTCAGAAGTTCAGGGTTGTCGGCTTTGGCGTGCATGCCGAGGATTACGGCATCAGGCCTCACGTCCAGACGGGCCGGGAACCACCCCACGGATTCGGGCAGTAAGCCAGCCGCGGCAAGCCGGCTGCGGGCAGGTTCGAAAATCTCATCGTCGGAACCTGTGACAAAGATTCCTTTTGTGTGCAGGGCAAGCGCAAGGTTATGCATGGCGCTTCCCCCGATGGCGATAAAATGGACCCGTTTCATACTGCCGTTTTTCGGGCTGCAAGGTAGCAATATTCCCGCTACATGCCGTATCCGCCCGGGCCGTTACCTGCACAAGAGCAGACGCAGGGAGTCGCACCTCCTACAATCCTATCTTATTGATTATCAATATACAATTTCTGATTACCGGAAAAATTCCGGAAAATTGCAGACCTTTGTCAAAAAACATGATGATGTTTAACGATCCGCATATTACCGCCTGGAATGAGGAGTTTGCCACTGCTGAACCGGCAGAAATCCTGCGGCACTTTCTTTCCCTTTTCCGCGGCAGGATTGCATTTGCAAGCAGTATGGGAGCCGAAGACCAGGTCATCACCGAAATGATCGCTTCCATTGACCCGGGCGCCAGGATCTTTACCCTCGACACCGGCAGGCTTTTCCCGGAAACCTACGACCTGATCGCTGCCACCGGCAGCCGTTACGGCATCCGTATGGAAGTTTTCTTTCCCCGCAAGGAAGCCGTGGAAGCAATGGTCCGGGAAAAAGGGATCAACCTGTTTTATGAGAGTATCGAAAACCGTAAAACCTGCTGCCACATCCGCAAGGTGGAACCTTTGCAACGCGCGCTTGAAGGATGTGATGCATGGATCACCGGATTGCGAAAAGCCCAGTCGGTTACGCGTTCCGGGTTGAAAACAGCAGATTGGGATGTCATCCCAGGATTGAGCAATATCAATAAAAAATTGATCAAAATCAATCCTTTGGCCAACTGGACAGAAGCGCAGGTTTGGGATTACATACACAGCAGGCATATTCCTTACCATCCGCTTCACGACCGCCAGTATCCCAGCATCGGATGCCAGCCCTGCACCAGGGCGGTAAAGCCCGGCGAAGACCTCCGTTCGGGAAGGTGGTGGTGGGAAAATCCTGAAAACCGGGAATGCGGGCTGCACCGGGAGTAAAGAAGCAATCAACTGTACCTGAGCGTCTTTACCGGGTTTATCCCTGCCACGGTGCGGGAAGGCAGCCACATCAGGAGGATGCAGATCAGCAGGGCTCCGGCATTGAGTGCCAGTAAGGGATACAGCTGGATTTTCACGGGGACAACCGTCATATAATAGGAGGCCTGGTCGAGGCGGATCCATTCGAATTTCCACTGCAGCAAAGCCAGTCCGAGGCCCAGCAGGTTGCCCAGCAGCAGGCCGCGAACCAGCACATGGGCACCCAGCATCAGGAACAGTTTTCTGATGCTGCTGTCCGGAGCGCCGAGCGATTTCAGCACACCAATCATGGTGGTACGTTCCAGTACCAGGATCAGCAGGGTGCTGATCATCGTCATTGCCGAAACAAGTGTCATCAGGATCAGAATGATCAGTACGTTCATATCCATCAGCTCAAGCCAGTCGAACAACTGCGGATACATAGCCGTAACAGTCTGAACATTCAGGTCATACGGCACTTCCCTGTAAATGGCTTCCGCAATGCGGCCAAGGCTGGCAAAATCACTGATCTTCACTTCAACACCTCCGGCCTGACCGGCTTCCCAGCCGTTGAGCCGGCGGATCACGCCGATATCGCAGAACACGAACATCCGGTCGAATTCTTCAAGTCCGGTTTCATATATCCCGCTGACGGTTAGCCGCCTGGCGGCCGGCGTAGTCTCTCCCTCCCTGATGAAATACATCCTCAAAGGATCCCCCACTTCAAGTCCGAGCCTGGCGGCCGTCTGACGCGAAACCAGGGCAGACAGCAAGGCGGCGCTGTCTGCGGTTTTCAGACGATTCCCCCTGATTATTCTTGATTCCAGGAACGACCAGTCATAATCGCCGTCTACCCCTTTCAGCACCACACCTTCGATATCATCCTTAGTCCTGATGATGCCCGGCTTGGTGATATAGCGGAAAGCATGCGTGACACCCGGCAGTTGCCTGATCCTGTCAATTAACTGATAATCAACATCTACGGGCTGCAACTCCCAGGACAGGTTGTTATCATACCGGCTTAGCTGGATATGTGCGACCATTCCGGTCACCTTGTCGCGGATCTGGTGCCGGAAGCCGGTAACGATGGCGAGTGACAGGATCATACAGGCCAGTCCCAATGCCACGCTGATCACCGCGATATGAACCACGGGCCTGGAAAATCCGGTATTTTTCCTGCTGACCAGCCTGGACAGCAGGTAGCTTTCGATGCGCAATGGCTGATTTTTTATAATATTGCAAAGGTAAAACTTTCAAACCAGACTATCAGTAATGTTTCCAAAAGCCGCGATTTGCCTGCTGTTCACATTTTTCACCTTCTTCCCTGCTTTGCCCTCAGGAGCACAGGGTGTCAGCGTTCTTGCCAGAGCCCTGGTCACCGACAGTGAGGTGAAGGTGGGAGCATCGCGTTTCGACCAGTACCTGCCGCTGATCCGCGGGAAAAAGATCGCCCTGATGGCCAATCACACCACGGTAGTCGGCGGCCGGCATCTTGCAGACACCCTGCTTTCCCTGGGAGCCGACATCCGCCTGATCTTCTCACCCGAGCACGGGTTCAGGGGAAGCGGGGAAGCAGGAGAAGCCATTGCGGACGGGAAAGACCCGGAAACCGGTATCCGGATTGTATCGCTTTACGGAAAGATAAAAAAGCCATCCCCTGTCCACCTGCAAGGATTGGATTGGGTGGTGTTCGACCTTCAGGACGTCGGGGTACGCTTTTACACTTATGCAAGCAGCATGCAGTACCTGATGGAAGCATGCGCGGATGCGGAGATTCCGCTGCTGATCCTCGACAGACCCAATCCCAACGGCTATTTCATTGACGGTCCCGTGCTTGATCCAAAATACGCATCATTTGTCGGCCTCAATCCCGTACCCGTGGTCCATGGCCTGACTTTGGGCGAGTACGCCCTGATGATACAGGGCGAAGGCTGGCTGAAAAAAGGCAGAAATTGTTCTTTGAAAGTGATCCCCGTACATCAGTACCGGCACGACTACCTTTACCAGCTTCCCGTCGCTCCCTCCCCCAACCTGCCGAACATGGCCGCCGTATACCTTTATCCCAGCCTGGGTTTGTTCGAAGGTACGGCCATTTCAGTCGGCCGGGGCACCTCCAAACCCTTCCAGGTAATCGGTTACCCGGGACTGAAGGACGGTGCAGTCACCTTCACACCCGGCTCCATGCCCGGTTACAGCATGAACCCGCCTTACCTCGGCCGGCTCTGCCATGGCTTTGACCTGAAGGAATTCAGCGAGAATTTTGTCAGGGACAGCGGACGGCTCTTCCTTTACTGGCTGACCGAACTTTACCGCGATTACCCTGATAAAAAGGATTTTTTCAACGATTATTTCGACACCCTGGCAGGAGGTTCCGTCCTTCGCAAACAGATTAAAGAAGGGCTGCAGGAAAATGACATCCGCCGGAGCTGGTCTGATGATCTTCTGAAATACAAGAAATTACGAAAGAAATACCTGCTTTACCCCGATTTTGAATAATTCCTTCATCCAGTGAAAAAGAATCCCAGGTACCGGCCGGCACCCAAAAAGGCAGAAGAACCGACTGTTCAGCCAGCCCCCGAAGCGCACTCCCGCAAGCAGCTCTGGCTGCTGATCGGTTTTTCCCTCTTGCTGTATGCCAACACCCTTACGTTAAACTACACCCTCGACGATGCCCTGATGATCACGGAAAACACTTTCACCAAACAGGGCATTGCGGGTATTCCGGAAATCATGTCGCATGATGCCTTCGTCGGTTTTTTCGGCGTACAGAAAAAACTGGTAGCCGGAGGCCGTTACCGTCCGCTGTCTCAGATCATGTTTGCCGCAGAATACGAGCTTTTCGGCCTGAATCCGTTCACCGGGCATCTGCTGAACCTGCTGCTCTATGCAGCCTGTGCAGGACTGCTGTTCCTGATACTAAAGAAAGTGCTTGGCAGGTACCACCACGCGACATGGTACCGGTCACTTCCCTTCGTGGCCACGCTCCTGTTCATCTGCCATCCCCTTCATACGGAAGTGATCGCCAACATCAAAGGCAGGGATGAGATCCTCAGCCTGCTCGGTTCGCTGGGCACCCTGTACCTGGCGCTTGCATGGATTGATAAACGGAAGTTCCTTTACCTGGTCAGCGTCCTGCCGGTTTTCTTCCTTGCGCTGCTCGCCAAGGAGAATGCCATCACTTTCATGGCCATTGTCCCGCTCACCTTTTATTACTTCAGGAAAACCACGCTGAAGGAATACGTGGCCATACTGCTTCCAATGGTTGCCGGAACCATGGCCTACCTGGCCCTCCGTTATCATGCGCTCGGCTATCTCACCAGCATGGAAAAGATCAGCGAGATACTGAACGATCCTTACGTCAATTCCTCATTTTCGGAAAAGATGGCCACCAACATCCTGACCTGGGGTATTTACCTGAAGCTGCTGATCTTTCCTCACCCCCTCACGCATGATTACTATCCCTGGCATATCAGGCTCACCGGCTGGGACGATCCGCTGGTCATCCTGACCACACTGGCATACCTTGCCATGTTTATATACGCAATTGCAGGATTCAGGAGAAAGACCCTGCCATCCTATGCCATTATGTTCTACCTGCTCAGCTTTTCCATTTCTTCCAACCTGGTTTTCAACATCGGCACCTTTATGAACGAACGATTTATGTTCGTGCCTTTGCTGGGATTCACCCTGCTGGCAGCCTGGCTCATTACCCAAAAAATCAGGGTCAGCGAAACGGGAAAGTCCCGGTCGCCGGCCGTGATCATTTTGCTGTTGCTATGCCTTGCCTACTCAGTGAAGACATTCAGCCGTAACCTGGTCTGGAAGGATGACTTCACCCTGTTCACCACGGATGTGAAGACCTCGGTGAACAGCGCCAAGTGCAACGTATCGGCAGGCGGGATGTACCTGAACCGTGCCGTTACGGCCACCGACAGCCTGACAAAGGAACAGTACCTGGTTAAAAGCGAGGCTTACCTGAGGCACGCCATCAGCATTTATCCGGGTAACTCGGCGGCCTGGGTGCTGCTGGGCAATGTGTTTCTGGAGCGCAAGGATTATCCGAAAGCGACGGAGTATTACATCCAGTGTCTGAATATCAGCAACCAGCAGAAGGAGGCGTTGTCAAAGCTCCGGTACACGGGGATCGTTGGTGGTCAGGCAGGACAATATGATGCGGGAATCCTGGCATTCCGCGTATTGACAAAATTACAACCTGAGAATACCGACCACTTCGTTCAGCTTGCCGACCTGCTTTCCAAGCACGGACAGGCAGAGGAGGCTGTCCGGCTGATGGACTCCATTATCCTTGTGCAGCCTGACTTTGCCGACGCATACAGCAAGCAGGGGGAGATTTACGGAAGGGTATTCAACGACATCGACCGCTCCCTGAGCTTGTTGCTCAAAGCTTACGGCATGGATTCAACCAACAACTCCACCCTGGAAAACCTTGGGATCTGTTTCGGACTGAAAGGAGATTTCCCGAGATCCCTGTTATTTTTCCGGAAAGCCCTGGAAAAGGATTCCCTGAATCCCCGCCTGCTTTCGAACCTGGGAAATACTTACGGTATGATGGGAGACAAACAGAATGCCGATCTTTATTTCAGCAGGGCACAGGGCGGGAAAGTGAATAGTAAATAGTAAATAGTGAATGGTTGAGGCACCTCATACCTCATACCTCATACTTCATATTTCATACCTCTTTCCCGGGTATACCTTCAGCGCCTCCTCCAGGCATTTCATGGCATGCCGCAGGTCTTCCACGTTCAGCACATAGCTGATCCTGACCTCATCTTTCCCTTTTCCGGCCCCTGAATAGAATCCGGACGCCGGTGCCATCATGACGGTTTGTTTCTGGTAATCAAAGTCTTCAAGCAGCCACTGACAGAATTTGTCACTGTCGTCGACCGGCAGGCGGGCCACCACGTAGAATGCACCGCTGGGATTCGGACAAAAGGCTCCGGGCATCTTGTTAATGGATTCGACCACCAAATTCCGCCTGGCAATATATTCGTTGTACACTTCCTCGAAATAACTTCCGGGCGTATCAATGGCAGCCTCTGCGGCAACCTGTCCGAGGGTCGGCGGACTGAGCCGCGCCTGTGCGAACTTCAGGGCAGTGCTTATCACGTCTTTGTTTCGGGAGATAAGGCAGCCGATCCTGACACCACATGCGCTGTATCGTTTGGACACCGAATCGAACAGCACCACATGCTCATCCAGTCCGTCGAGTTCCATAACTGAAAAATGCTTTTTACCGTCGTAGCAGAACTCCCGGTACACCTCATCGGCAAAGAGATAGAGATCGTATTTCAGGGCCAGGTCTTTCAGGATAAGGATCTCCTCTTTGGAATACAGATACCCTGTTGGATTATTGGGATTACATACCATGATACCCTTGGTCCGGGGGGTGATCACCTTCTCGAACTCGGCGATGGGGGGCAGGGCGAAACCATCTTCAATGGAGGAAGGGATGGGTACGACTTCCACTCCGGCAGATATGGAGAATCCGTTATAATTGGCATAGTATGGTTCGGGGATGATGATCTGATCGCCCGGATCGAGGCAGGTCTGCATTCCGAAAAGGATGGCTTCCGATCCGCCGGCGCAAACGATGATCTGTTCCGGAGTGATCCGGATATTGTGCCGGGCATAGTATTCGGTAAGCTTTTTCCTGTATGAAAGTATCCCGGCAGAGTGGCTGTATTCTATCACCTTGTCGGGATAATTCCGGATGGCCAGAAGCGCGTTTTCCGGGGTGGGGATATCGGGCTGGCCGATGTTGAGATGATAGACTTTGATTCCCCTCTTTTTAGCTTCATCGGCATAGGGCACCAGTTTCCGGATGGGTGAGGGAGGCATTTTGATGCCCTTTTGTGAGATTGCAGGCATGGCAGTTGGTATTGATTATTAAAAAAAAAGCTGCCCGGGAATCATCCCGGACAGCCACAAATATCCGAAAAACTTAAATACCTGCCAAATTATTTATTGACGGGTGTGGTTGGAGAAGCCGGTTTCTCCGGTGCAGTTCCTGCGGGATTGTCGACCACGGTTCCCTGTATCCTCAGCACCACGGAAGGCGTTTTGGCATTGGAAAGCACTGTAACGGTCTTGTTGATCGGTCCCATCCGTTTGGTATCATATTTCACCTTAATGGCACCTTTCTTTCCCGGCAGGATGGGTTCGCGGGTCCACTGGGGAACCGTACAGCCGCAACTCGATTTTACATCAGAAAGAACCAGGGGCTCCTTGCCGACGTTCTGGAATTCAAACTCGCAATTACCGTCACCTTCTTTAGGGACTGAACCGTAATCATGCACGAGTTTTGCAAACTTAATGTCCGGTGCATTGGGATTGTCGCCCTGGGGATTGGGTGCCGTTCCGGGCTGTGCGAAAACACCTGCAGCTGCAAAAAGAAGGCCTGCAAGAATCAATGTGAACTTTTTCATGATGATTGTTATTAGTTGTTTAAAAAATTGAAAATCCTTGGTTTTCACTTCATTTTTCATTCCAAAAGTACAACCTTCTACACCCCATGGCGGAAAAATGTTATCCAATTAACTATTTTTTACAATCTTTGCAGAAATGTAAACAATTGTAAAGCCAGAAGTTATGGGAAAAATCTTTGCACTGACCCCCGCTATTGCAGTATTGTTGCTGTTTTCGTCCTGCTGCCGCAAACATGCAGAGCAGGGGGTTGCCAACAATCCTTCCAAAACCGGAAGGGCCGGCCCCCCGGTGTACATTTACAAAACGAAGGCCGACTACAGCAAACTGGTTCCGGTGATCCTCTCGCCCGACAAACAACGCATCGTTTCCTATCCCGACGTGAAAGATGTATATTACCAGGGCGAACTGGCATACCCTGTGGTGCTTCACGACGGTTACCTGCTGGACAGGAGGGGGATCAGTCCCGATGCCGCTTTCCTGACCTATACCTATGAGGAATACAGCCAGATGACCAGCGTGCCCTCACCCGAACTGATGCTGGAGTATATCCGCGACAATGACCCGTTCACCGTGTTGTATTATTGCGGAACGAGGTATCAGTACAAGGATCTCGTTGCCGAACTCAATGAAAAGATCGATAAAAAAGATTTCTCCGGATTTGAAAAACGGAAGTAGGGAGAACCCCGTAAATCCGGGCTACTTTAATCCGCCCGAAGCCACCTTAACCAGCCACACACTGACCAGTCCGCCGAGGGTAGCCACTGCGGCCCGCTGGATTCTGATCCGTCTTGCCGCATTCCCGTATCCGGCCTTAAAATGCAATGGTTCCTTCACAGTGCCCGGAATCTGTGCCTCTTTCAGGCGCGGCATACCGAAACTGAGTGTACCGAGATAAACCGGGGCAAGGGCGATCCCCCAGAAGCCAGCATAAGCACCTGCCGCTCCCATTACAATGCCACCGGCACCCGGCAGCCAGGCCCGGTACTGTGCCCTTGCCAGCCGCTCTCCAAGGATGTAATCCCACATCTGCTGTTCCGTGAATGTGTTGCCCGTCATGCTGTCCTGGCGGTATACCACTTCAGCACCTCCTTCCACCTTCACGATCTTGAACACCTCATGCTTTTCCAGTGCAACACCGGTATATTTCCCATCCCGCATCCAATCGAAACGGTAATGTTCTCCCATATCCGACAGCAGTTTCCCGTGGATCACCTGTCCGTTCATCAGATGTACCGTATCAAAGGCCTGAGCCCTGACATCACCGGCAGAAAATACCAGTGCGGCAGTAATCAGGATGCAGTTCCTGATCAACAGGAAGACATCACAGAATGAATATGAAGTTTGATTCCCTTCCAATGACATCAGTGCCAAACAAACTTCAAATATACAAAGCATTTGACTCCCGCCAAAAAACAGGAAGCGAAGCATGGAAATGCGGAAAGAAAACTCTTTACTTTTGCAGATTCATTCATGTCACAAACACTAATATCTCTCACATGATCACCGACAATTTCATTTACCGCCACAATGGTCCCCGTCCGGAGGAAGTGGACAGCATGCTTGCAAAAACCGGCAACCACAGTCTGGAAGCCCTGATCGACGAAACCATTCCATTGAAGATCAGGCTAAAAAAGCCGCTCAACCTGCCCAAAGGACTGAACGAGTATGAAGTGCTCGGACGACTGAAGGAACTTGAAGCAAGAAACAAAATATTCAGGACATATATCGGATTGGGTTATTACAACACCATTATGCCCGCCGTTATCCAGCGCAACATTCTCGAGAACCCGGGCTGGTACACATCCTACACTCCCTACCAGGCAGAGATCTCACAGGGCAGGCTGGAAGCGCTGCTGAATTACCAGACCATGGTGAGCGACCTGACGGCCCTGCCCATCGCCAATGCCTCCCTGCTTGACGAAGCTACGGCGGCTGCAGAAGCCATGGTGATGTTGTATAATTCCCGTTCGCGGGACAAAGTGAAGGCCGGAGCCAACAAATTCTTTGTATCCCGGAATCTCTTCCCTCAAACGATCGACGTGCTGAAGACACGTTCCGCTCCCCTGGGCATAGACCTTCACATCGGCAGGTGCGACCAGACAACTTTCGACGGGCAGTTCTTCGGAGCCATGGTGCAGTACCCGGACCAGTTCGGGGAAATTTTCGATTACTCGGACCTGGTGTCCAGTCTGAATACACAGGGGATCCCCCTGGCGGTTGCAGCAGACCTGATGAGCCTCGCCCTGCTCACGCCTCCGGGTGAATGGGGTGCCGCCGTTGTTTTCGGTGCAAGCCAGCGTTTTGGTATTCCCATGGGTTTCGGCGGACCCTCTGCCGCCTTCTTCGCCACAACCGAAGAATACAAGAGAAACATCCCCGGGCGCATTATCGGCATCTCCGTCGATGCAAAAGGAAACAAGGCTTACCGCATGGCCCTTCAGACCCGTGAGCAACACATCAAACGGGAAAGAGCCACTTCCAACATCTGCACGGCCCAGGCCCTGCTGGCCATCATGTCGGGCATGTATGCCGCATGGCACGGTCAGAAGGGGATCCGTCAGATCGCCAGGCATATTAACATCCTGACGGGTGTGCTGTCGGCTGAAGCCCGGCAATACGGATTCATACAGGAAAACAAATATTTCTTCGACACCCTCAGGTTCATTATGCCGCAGGGCGTCAGCACGGATAACATCCGCAGCCTGGCCCTGGAGAAAAAGATGAATTTCCGTTATACGGATGAAAACCACATCGGGATCAGCCTCGATGAAACCACCTCCCTGACGGATGTGAATGCCATTCTTGAGATCTTCGCTTCCGCTGCCGGAAAGCCTTTCACTCCCTTTGTCTGTGATCCGGCCGAATGCGGGAAGATCGATACCCTGCCGGAAAAGCTTCACCGGCAATCCGCCTTCCTCACCCATCCCGTCTTCAACGCCTATCATTCGGAGACGGAATTGATGAGATATATTAAGAAGTTGGAGATCAAGGATCTGGCTTTGAACCGTTCGATGATCCCCCTGGGATCCTGCACCATGAAACTGAATGCCGCAGCGGAATTATTCCATCTGAGCTGGCCCGGTTTCGCCAATATCCATCCTTACGTACCTGCCGACCAGGCAGCGGGTTATCTCGAACTGATCAGTGAATTGGGTGCTGATCTGAAAGAGATCACCGGCTTCAGCGGCATTTCTTTCCAGCCCAACTCGGGTGCGGCCGGAGAGTACACCGGACTGATGGTGATCCGGGCATTCCATCACAGCCGTGGCGACGGGAAACGAAACATTTGCCTGATCCCCTGCTCCGCGCACGGCACCAATCCTGCCAGCGCAGTGATGGCCGGCATGGAAGTAGTGGTGATCAAATGCGACCCCAAAGGCAACATCGACATGGCCGACCTCAGGGAAAAGGCTGCTGCACTTTCCGACAGGCTGGCCGCCATCATGGTGACCTACCCCTCCACCCACGGGGTGTTTGAGGAGGATATCCTTGAACTCTGTGAGGTGATCCATCAGCACGGAGGACAGGTTTACATGGACGGGGCCAACATGAACGCCCAGGTCGGATATACCAATCCAGGCACCATCGGCGCCGATGTCTGCCACCTGAACCTGCACAAGACCTTTGCTATCCCGCACGGGGGAGGCGGTCCGGGTATGGGCCCCATTTGTGTGGCTTCCCACCTGGAGCCATTTCTTCCCGGTCATTGCGGCCTGCAAAACAACGGACCTCAGGCCATCCATGCCGTTGCCGCAGCCCATTACGGAAGCGCTTTCATCCTGCCGATCTCATGGGCATACATTAAAATGGCCGGTGGTGAAGGACTGAAAATGGCCACTGCCTGGTCCATCCTCAATGCCAACTACCTGAAATCCTGTCTGGAACCCTATTATCCGATTCTCTATACCGGCAGCAAAGGCAGGGTTGCCCACGAGATGATCCTCGACTGCAACCAGTTCAGCCACAGCGCGGGGATACAGGTGATTGACATCGCGAAAAGGCTGATGGATTACGGTTTTCATGCACCCACCGTCGCCTTTCCGGTGCATGGCACCCTGATGGTGGAACCTACCGAAAGCGAACCCCTTTCCGAACTCGATCGGTTCGTGGAGGCCATGATCGCCATCCGCCGGGAAATCAGTGACATTGAATCCGGGAAAGCCGACAAGACCGTCAACCTCCTGAAAAATGCCCCCCATACCTGTGTCATGGCTGCTTCCAACCAATGGGACTACCCCTACTCCAGGGAAGAAGCAGTTTTCCCCACAGCCTTTACCAGGGAAGACAAATACTGGCCTGCTGTTACCCGCATCGATGATGCCTTCGGAGACCGTAACCTGGTTTGCAGTTGCCAGCAAAGCTGGGAAGAGGCCAGGGAAAAGGTAAAGTGAGATGAGGGGGTAAAGTTTATATCATAAGGGTCACGATTTTTTAATCAAGGCAGGGTCGCGATATATCGTGACCCTGCCTTGATTATTTTCTGACCCTTCTTTGATTTTACGATCAGTTGGTACATACCAGCCTTGCAAGTCGTTGTATAACGGACAATGCATCAGATATTGACTTTCATTCATTTTTTCCGTATCTTTCACCTCTTTTTCTGCCCCTGACTCCTGATTCACCAAACCGCATACTCCTTAAGGTTTGATCTTGATTTCTTTTCAGGTAGTGATCCGTTCTTTAAACCAATGATCCCACGCATATGAAAAAGTTCTTCCTTTTCATGCTTGCCTGCATGATGACGAGCGGCATGGTATTATCCCAGCAGCTTTACATGCATTTTGCCCAGACCCCGGATATTAATCCGACGGGGATGGACATCCATTCCCGGATTCCTTTGAAAGTGGCTGATGACTGGCAGGCCACGGCCACCGGGCCTGTCACCGAGGTCACGGTCTGGGGCGGCTGGCTGAACGATGTTTTTGGTCAGACTGCAGCTTTCACCCTGGAGATATACAGCGACGTACCGGCCATCGGCGGCAGCCCGAGTCATCCCGGCAGCCTGCTCTGGCAATATACCTTTAATCCGGGAACATTTCCTTCACCGGGCGCAACCATGACCCAGGGCGAATACTATTACAATCCCATGACACAGTTTCTGGTTTTCCCCGGAAATATGATGGTCTGGGCCTATGTATTCCCCATCAGTCAGGCACAGGCTTTCATGCAGACTGCCGGCACCATTTACTGGTTGTGCCTGACGGTGAACACTCCTGACGATCTTTTCAGCTTCGGCTGGAAATCCTCTCTGGATCACTGGAACGACAAAGCAGTCTGGAAACAGCAGGGAGGCAACATCTGGACTCCCCTGGTATACCCCCCCGCACATCCCATGATGGGCCAGCCAGTGGATCTGGCTTTCCTGATCAAAGGGCCACCCACAACACAGGCCTGCTGTTTCCCGGACGGTACCTGTTCCGACCTGGATCCCACGACCTGCCAGACACAGGGTGGTACACCCATGGGACCGGGCACCAACTGTAATCTGGTTATATGTCCAACCACTGAGTACGACTACGGCGATGCACCCGATCCGTCGTATCCGACCCTGGCATCCTCAGACGGTGCAAGACATCTGCTTGTGGCCAATATGAAGCTCGGACCCCAGATTGATGTGGAAACCGACGGCTTTCCCTCCACCGCTGCCACCGGGGATGACCTGAACAACCTGGACGATGAAGACGGCATCGTTGTTCACTGGGGAGGAGCAACCGGATCACCTGTGAATATCCGTGTGGCTGCTTCCAGCGCTGGTTTTCTGAATGCATGGACGGATTTCAACAACGACGGTGACTGGGATGATGCCAACGAACAGATATTCAATGCAACACCCCTGGTGACAGGCGCCAACTTCCTCAGTTTCCTGATCCCTGCCACAGCCGACACCAACGGCATGTACACCCGTTTCCGCTTCAGCAGCCAGCCTTTGCTCTCTTACACCGGGCAGGCCCAGGACGGAGAAGTGGAAGACTACAAGCTGTCCATTCACAGGGATACCGTTTTAAAGTGGAGCCAGGCCTGCGCTACGAGTCTGACAGGTCTTCATGCTCATGATGCGATTGTGGGACAAAGTCATGTAAAAATCTATCTTGCCGATGACTGGCTCTGCTCCGGAGGGGAAGTCACCACAGTCAAGTGGTACGGAGCATACGAAAACCCGGGTGCAGGAATACAGGCATTCAACCTGAGAATATACGCCGACCAGGCCGGAGCCTGCATACCGGGTTTACCGGCACTGGCCGATATCACGGTACCACTGTCAGGTCTGAATGAAACCAATACCGGGTTGACCACCAGTGACGGATATCCCATCTATGAATATACCTGTACCCTGTCGGATCCCTTTCTCCAGCAGGCCGGACAAAGGTACTGGCTGGCGCTTTCCGCCATGTCGGTCAATCCGGTGAACCCTGCCGTGTGGCGGTGGTGTGAAGCGGCCAGAAGCCATGTGCCGGCACTCTGCCCTGCTGCCCAGATGACCATCACCAACGGAGTGCCAGGCCAGTGGACCCCTTTACCGCCATGGACCAACCGCTACTCGGAGATGGCTTTCAGCATCATTTCCCAACCTCAGCCGCCTGTGCTGCCAAGTGATATGTTTATCAAGGCCGGTGACTGGGTGGTTGCCGAACCCTGGCACAATTGGATCGGTGGTTCGGCAAAACCGATCCATGTCTGCCTTTTCGTGAAAGATCCTGATTATATGATCAACCAGGTGATCTTCTATTATTCAACCAATCAGAACAACTGGACCTATATCGGAACGGACTCTGACGGTCACCAGGTACCCACCTGGAATCAGGCCGATCAGGTTCAGGATCCCGGCGACGGCTGGTCGGCCTACCTGCCCGCCATCCTGCCCTTCCAGGTAGTGACACCCCTTTATTTCAAGGCGGAAATCATCCTGAATAATGATGAAATAATCGAATATATTAAAACCGAACCTGTGAATTATGACCCCAGCCCGCCATCATCCGTCACCTGCAACATCTCCGACTGGTACACCACCGTCACCGGCAGCATCTCTGTGGATGTCGATCCCGTATGGGCTGATATCGCATACATCATCATCGGTGTTGAACCCAAGACAGACGATTTCAACAAAGGTATTCCAAATGAGGAACAGCAAAATCCGAACTTCGAACACGGGGGCAACTACCACTGTGCCCCGACGGCTGCAACCGCCTGCCTGAAATACTTTTCGCAGCATGGAGATCCCGGGATCATGGGGGGACTAAATGATGAGCAGATGATCCAGAACCTGGCCACCATGGCTTATACGAATCAGTACCCTGACACGGGGACTTACACCATCAACCTTGCAAATGCCCTGAAAACCTGGCTGGCAAGCCACGGGAATGGTTACAGTGTCCGCTTCATCAATTACTGGCAACAAAATGCACAGGGCGGATGGGATAATACCTTTTCCAACTCCGACTGGCAGTTCATGAGAAACGAACTTGAACGCTGTCAGGATGTGCTGACCGACATCGCCTGGTTAAACGACAACAACGAAGTCACCGGCGCACATGAAGTTACGTTTAACTCCGTGAACAATATTCCTACAGCTGAAGGGCTGATGGAAGTAGATTTCATGGATCCGTGGACGGGTGAACAGGAAACCGGGTACCTCGATCCTGCCACCGGTATCCTTACAGGTTATGCAGACAATCAGGGCGATGATCCTCCCTATGGCAATGAGAAAGGGAGGATCGGGGATCTTATCGTGGTCTGTCCGTTTGAAGGAAGTGTGGCCCAGGGACCCGGAACCGTAGCTCCCGGACCGAACCCGCCCCCCATCGATGTGCTTCCTCCCGATACCGGCCGCTGGTTCGTCCGGATAAAAATTGTGGATATGAGCAATTTTGCTTACCGTTACGACTATGTCGTGAACCGCCTTGCTGCTGATTTCGGGGATGCTCCTGACACTTATAGCACCCTTTTCGCTTCCAACGGACCTTATCACATGATGCCCTCTAACCTGTGGCTCGGAGATACCATTGACTATGACATAGATGGCATGCCCGGCCCCAACTGTATGGGGGATGACAATAACCTTGCCGATGATGAAGACGGTGTCACTATCCCTCATAACCTCTCCAGAGGAAACCCGGGATTCTTCTTCGTTAAAGCATCCGCCGCCGGGGGTTACCTGAACACATGGGTGGATTACAATCACGACGGTGATTTCGGCGATCCCGGCGAGCAGGTCTTCACCAACCTGCCCCTGCATGCCGGTGTGAACAAACTTGGATTCGTAGTACCCGGGAATGCCCTGGTCGGAGCCACAGCCGCACGTTTCAGGCTGAGTTCCCAGGCTGGTTTGTCATTCGGAGGAGAAGCCCCTGACGGAGAAGTTGAAGATCATATGATAGAAATCGGTCCCGCTCCCACAGGTTATAAGTGGACGCAACCACCCGATCCCTTACAGTCAGGTTTACATGCCCATGATTACCAGTCATCCCAGGTGTATGAAGAATATATCATTGCCGATGACTGGATTTGTATGGGTGGTGTGCTTACTGATATCCACTGGAAAGGCAATTATGAAATTGACGGCCAGGGAAATGAAATCAGAGGCTCCGGTATTGATCATTTCAAAGTGAGATTCTATACTTCACCTGCCGGAGGATGTCTTCCGTCCGCCAGCCCCTTCATTACATATACCGTCCCGTTCGCGTCCGCCGTGGAAACTGCCTCCGGTGTCCCAAACAATGAGGGTTGTATGATCTACAATTACTTGTATTACCTGACAGAACCATTCCAGCAGGAAGTGGGAACCCATTACTGGATAAGCATCACCGCTTATGCGGTCAACCCCTCCTTACCGCCGCACTGGCGCTGGCAGGAATCATACCGGACAGAAGCAGCAGTATTGTGTGCCGCCACATCACGGATCATTCAGAACAATATCCCGTCTCCCTGGAATCCCATCGGATGGCAGGGTTCCCTCTTTGGTAATATGGCCTTTGAACTGACAAACCAAATCCCCATGCTCGACTACGGAGATGCTCCGGATCCCACATACCCCACTACCCTGGTCAATAACGGAGCCAGACATGATACCATCACTTTACACCCTTATATGGGCTTACTTAAAGACCTGGAAGCCAATGGACTGCAAAATGCCACTGCCGGCGGAGATGATCTGAATAATCTCGATGATGAGGATGGAGTAGTCTTTACCTCCAGCCTGATTCCCGGTCAGAATGCCA
>CAZSQJ010000005.1:65127-130449 GCA_964608665.1 uncultured Bacteroidales bacterium
GATGATGAGGATGGAGTAGTCTTTACCTCCAGCCTGATTCCCGGTCAGAATGCCACCATCACTGTGACATCATCCATTGCAAACGCCCTTCTTCAGGGATGGATAGATTTTAACGCAGACGGCGACTGGGGTGACGCAGGAGAACAGATCATCACCAACCTGGCCACCAACGCAGGACCGAATAACATCGCCTTCGCCGTACCCGCCGGCGCTGCAACCGACACAACCTTCGCCCGATTCCGGATCAGTACACAGCCCAACCTGAGCTTTACGGGTTATGCTTCCAACGGCGAAGTGGAAGACTACCTGGTTGTGATCGTCCAGGCCGAAGACTTCGGCGATGCACCCGATCCCTCATACCCCACCCTGCTTGCTTCCAACGGTGCACGTCACGTGATCAGCGGGCTGAAGCTGGGCGCCCTGATTGACGGGGAAACCGACGGTCAGCCAAATGCAGCAGCCACGGGCGACAACCTGAACGGACTGCCCGATGAAGACGGGGTTACCCTGCTCTGGGGTATGAATACCGGCAGTCCCACCGCCATCACCGTCAACGCCTCGGCAGCCTGCATGCTCGACGCATGGGCCGACTTTAACTGCGATGGCGACTGGGCCGACGCCGGCGAGCAAATCTTCGCTTCCCGGCCTCTGATCGCCGGCAACAATATCCTGAACTTCCTTGTTCCGGCTACAGCCGTCAGCGATGTCTCTTACTTCCGGTACAGGGTCACCTCCAACGGCGGACTTTCATACAACGGGCCCGCCGCAGAAGGCGAAGTGGAAGACTACAGCGACTCCCTGAAAGCCAACCCCGGCTATAAGTGGATACAGCCGCCTCATCCTTCCTTTGCCGCCCTGCACTGTCACGACGGTATGAACGGCGGACAACTCCAGCAAATCGCCGGGGCCGACGACTGGCTCTGCAACGGGGGCATCGTTACCGATATCCACTGGTACGGAACCTATGAATCCCAGGGGTCCGGCATACACCACTTCCACCTGGGGATCTTTGCCAATGACCCCAACACCTGCCTGCCAACCGGACAGGAGCTCTGGAGCGCCGATGTGACCCTTGCCCAGGCAAACCAGCTGGCTACCGGCCTGATCAACAACCAGGGAGAACAGATCTACTCCTACGCGTACGACCTGACAGAACCCTTCCTGCAGCAGCAGGGAACACGTTACTGGCTGACTATCAAATCAGTGTCATATGATCCCAACATCCCTGCCATGTGGAAGTGGCAGGAAGCCACACGCAACCACCTGCCGGCGCTTTGTCCGGCCGCCTACCGCACCATCACCGGCGGGCAGCAGGGCAACTGGACCCCTTACATCTGGCAGGGCAATCTGCATACCGACTTCGCATTCAAGATCACCAACCAACCCGCTGCCATCGACTTCGGCGACGCTCCCGATCCTTCCTATCCCACCCTGATGGCCTCCAACGGCGCCAGACACGGCAATAATGTGCCGGGCGTATTCCTGGGCGCCCTCAAAGACATGGAGTTCAACGGTCAGCCCACCGCGGGTGCCAACGGCGACGACAACAACGGCATACCCGATGACGAAGACGGCGTGATCTTCGCAGGGCCGGCCATCGCAGGACAACCTCTGAACATCAGCGTCATCGCTTCCGTCGGCAACTGCCCCCTCAACGCCTGGATGGACTTCAACTGCGACGGCGACTGGAGAGATGCCGGCGAAAAGGTCTTCATCAACCAGATCCTCGCCGCAGGACCCAACGCCCTGGTGATCAACATCCCGCCCAATGCGGTCACCGACACCACCTACCTGAGGTTCCGCTACGCCACCATGGGCAACCTGGCCGATACGGCCGCCGCGCCCAACGGTGAGGTCGAAGACTATATGCTCGTCATCCAGCCCGACTCCCTCGACTACGGCGATGCACCCGACCCGTCATATCCCACCCTGCTGGCTTCCAACGGGGCAAGACACGGCATCAGCAACCTGTTCCTCGGCAACCTCATTGATACTGAAATTAACGGCATCCCGGGCGTTTCGGCCAATGGCGACGACCTGAATAACCTGGACGATGAAGACGGCATTGTGTTCACTTCTTTCATCAAAGCCGGAAACCAGGCAACACTGAATGCCACTGCCTCCCAGAACGGCGGTTACCTGAATGCCTGGATGGATTTCAACCGTGACGGCGACTGGCTGGATGCAGGTGAACAGATCTTCACCAACCAGGCTCTGGCAGCAGGAGTGAACAACCTCAGCTTCAATGTACCCGACAGTGCCGTGTTGGGGAAATCCTATGCCAGGTTCAGGCTTGCGACAGCACAGGATCTGCAGCCCACAGGTTCTGCCACTGACGGTGAGGTGGAAGATTATTCCGCCTATGTGATCGATCCGGGTACCTCCAAAATGCATTACCCGCAGTTGCCCGACCTCAACCCCAACGGTCACGGCATGGATGTGGATGTGATGTGGACACCGACCGCAGACGATTTCCTGTGTACAGAATCAGGTCCCATAAATCACATCCGCCTGTGGATGTCCTTTGCCGACGATATCCTGCCGGCCGGGGGACCGGGTAATGCCGCGCTGGTGGTCAGCATCCATGCCGATGTCCCCGCCCAGGGCGAAAACGACTGGAGCAAGCCGGGAACATTGCTCTGGAGCCAGGTGTTCCAGCCGGGAAGCTACACCACTGCCTGTGTGGCCGACAACATCCCGGAATGGTGGTACGATCCCGCCACACAATGGTGGCAGGCGGCCAACCATTTCCAGGCATACCGTTTCGACCTGCCCATACTCAACGATCCCTTCAACCAAATCCAGGGAACAGTTTACTGGCTGAAAGTCCAGTACTTCGACAACCCTCCCGTACAGCCCGATTATACCCTGGGCTGGAAGACCACCCTGCCCTCGCTTCGCTGGAACGACGCCGCCGTATGGTGGAACGGCGGGAATACCAATTTCCCGCCGGGCTGGGTACCGCACACCTACCCGCAGGGACATCCCGATGCCGGACAGCACTTCGATATGGCCTTCGTGATTTACGCGCAGTCGCCTCCCTCCGAAATTCAGGGAACCCTCAGTTATCTCAACGCCAACCTGACACCGATGACCACCACCCAGGTGATCCTGAAACAGGGCGGAGTTCCGATTGCCACAGACATCACCACATCCACCGGAGCTTACCACCTCTTCAACATCCTGCCTGGCAGCTATACCCTGGATGGATCCAGTACCAAACCCTGGGGCGGCGTGAACTCCACCGATGCCCTCCAGGCGCTGAAACACTTTGTCCATATGATCACCCTGACCGGACTGAATGCCAAGGCAGCCGACGTCAACGCAATGGCAGGTATCAATTCGGTTGATGCCATGATGATCGCACGCCGCTATGTCGGCCTCCTGAGCTCCTTCCCCGTGGGCGACTGGGCATTTGAGACTCCCGGGGTGAATATCACCCTGCCCGGTACCTATTATGCCGACTATCACGCATTGTGTTACGGGGATGTGGACGGAAGCTACCTGCCGCCGCTGAAGGCAGAGCCGGCCATCGAACTTTACACCGAAGGGCTGATCACGCATGATGGTGGTGCTCACCTGCAATATCCCGTTTCCGTAGCGGATGCAGTGGAAATGGCGGCCTTGTCACTGAGTTTCCGCATTCCGGGGAACTGCACGATCCATGCGGTACACTTCAATGAGAAGGCCGGAGGCAACTTCCTGTGGCATCAGGCAGAAGGAACGCTAAAGATCAGTTGGTTCAGCATCGAGACCTTGAAACTGCAGGCCGGGGAGCCCCTGTTCACCATGGATGTCAACCCCGGCATGCAAAGCAGCCTGCTTACGGAAGCAGATCCGCTGTCTGAAGCCGCCGACGTGAACGGCATTCCGATCGACGGATTTAAATTATCCGGCCCGTGGATAGCATCATACCAGGCTGCCGGTGTTCACTTTACCCTGAACGTTCCAAACCCTTGCAGCGACAAGACCATGCTTTACTGGAGCCTGCCTCAGGATGCCGCCGTAACACTGGAGATCAGGAACACCCTTGGGGAATTGCTGATCAAGCCCATGCAGGAGGTGGTGATGGAGCAGGGAACGCACCAGGCCGAAGTGGATGTATCGGTGCTTCCTCCGGGGATCTATCCGTGCAACCTGATTGCCCGGACCGGCAGTCTGAACCGCACGGCCACCATCCGTATCGTGGTTGTAAGGTAAGGTTGATAAAAGGTCGTTCCCACGTAACGTGCACTTGTGCAGACGCAGTGTAGCGATGCTGATCATTGTCCGAATGTGAAGCAGATTCCTCTCTGCGGTTGGAATGACGGCGGTGCCAGTGGAAAAAGGGTTGCTGCCGGCTTCGCCATCAGCAAGATTACTGGCAACAAGCAAGCCTTTTTTAGTTTGCTGGTGTGGGAGTTTGCTAATGTGTTGGTTTGCTGATGATAGTTAGTTAGTTGTCTGTTATTCTGAGAGTTGGGGTATTGATGCGGCAAATTCACCAGCAAACTGGCATTACTTTTCCAGCATACTGCCACACCAACACATTATCGCACCAGCAAACCAGATGAAATTTTCAATAAACAAGAAAACCGATTCCAGGATCCAGGATGCAAGGCACAAGGAAAAGGCTCAGGATACACCAAGTAAAAATTAAAAGTTTAAAGGACCAGTCTGAAAGACTCAGCGCAATTACCACTCACTTTTTACAACTTAATATTCACTTTCCCATCCTAAACCTGAATAAACTTCTAAACATCTAAACATTCCATTCCGAAGTCGCGGTTTTCTCTATTCCAAATGCGGGGAGTTGAAATATAGAACCCGGGTCTTTGCGTCTTCGGTGTGAGAAGTTATAAGGTCAGAGGTTTATGCCAGTTTAGAAGAAAACGAAAATTAGTAAATTTTAAATAGATGATTATTAATTATTTAGAAGTTCATTGATCAAATGCGCTGCGCCCCTGCGTCTCAGCGGTGATACACATTCGTTTACCAGTTTACCTGGCAGATATCAGCCTCCGGTATCAGGATTGTCCTTATCTTAGCACGGAAAAAGCAGCTGCATGAAATCGACGGTTCCGGTAGTTGCCGGCATAGACATTGGCGCTACCAACACAGTGATGGGTTTGGTGGACAGACATGGGCAGTGTTACCACCGGGATACTATCCGCACCGGCAATTACGAAACTGCCGCACATTTTCTGGATGCCATGGCGCGCATGGTACTTTTTGCCATGGAGTCGGCCGGACGGGGATTTCATCTGGAAGGTATCGGGATAGGTGCGCCCAATGGCAATTATTACCTCGGTACCATAGAGGCTGCCGCCAACCTGAAATGGAAAGAGGCCATTCCCGTTACCGACACCATATTGCATTACTTCGACCTGCCCGTCAGGCTGACCAATGATGCCAATGCCGCAGCCATGGGTGAGATGCTGTTCGGCGCTGCCAAAGGCATGAAAGATTTTATCATGATCACCCTGGGAACAGGACTTGGCAGCGGCATTGTCTGCAACGGTAAACTGGTTTACGGACATGACGGATTTGCGGGTGAACTGGGCCACATCACCGTAGACCCCGGAGGCAGGCTCTGCGGCTGCGGAAGGAAAGGCTGCCTGGAAACCTATGCATCCGCAGCCGGGATTTCGCGAAGTATGCAACTGCTGCTCGAAACCTCCGCGGAAGAGAGCCTGCTCAGACGATCGGGAAACAGCCGGCCCGATGCAAAGAACATCTACGATGCCGCCTGCGCAGGCGATAAGCTGGCACTGCAGGCATTCGACCAGACCTGCCGTTACCTCGGAGCCGCCCTGGCCAATGCCGTGGCCTTCACCAGTCCGCAAGCCATCATCCTGTTTGGCGGACTGGCACAAGCCGAGGAGTTTATCCTGGAACCGGTGAAACAATATATGGAGGAGAAACTGCTTCACATCTATAAAAATAAAGTCAGTATCCTCCCCAGCATGCTTCCGGAGAGTGATGCCGCCATCCTCGGGGCTGCAGCCCTCATCTGGGAAGAGAAACACCCAACGGAACAACACCCGTGAAAAAGCATGTGACACTTGAAATCTGCGCCAACGGCCCTTTATCGGCACTGGCCGCCGCCGCCGGCAATGCCGACCGGATAGAGCTGTGTGAAAACCTGCAAAGCGGTGGAACCACCCCGTCTTTCGGTACCATTGCTGTAATGCAGAGACTGCTCAGCATTCCCATCCATGTCCTGATACGGCCGCGCCCGGGCAATTTTGTCTGCAATCCCGTTGAAATCGCTGTCATGAAGAACGACATAGAAGCTTGCAAACACCTGGGTATCAAAGGCGTCGTTTTTGGTATCCTCACCCCTGACGGCCAGGTGGATGAACCGGCCTGTAAAACACTCATCGCGCTGGCCCGTCCCATGAGCATGACCTTCCACCGGGCTTTCGACGAATGTACCGATCCCTTTGCTGCCCTGGAACAGCTGATCGACCTCGGCTTCGACCGTATCCTCACCTCAGGCCGGACCGGCCAGGCAATGGAACACAGCGATCTGCTGGCCCGCCTGATTGAGAAGGCAGGCGACCGGATCATCCTGATGCCCGGAGGCGGCATCCGTCCCGGTAACGCCCGGGCACTGATCGAAAATACCGGTGCCACAGAAATCCATTCGTCCTGCATTGGAAAAGAACCAGGGGGGGAATCCGTAACCGATGCCGGATTGGTGAAACAACTCAAAGACATTTGTACCCTGCAGGATTGATAAGCGCACACCCATGCCGGACGGAACAAGAAACAAACCGACGTTTACCCTGATCAAACTGCTGCTGCTGCTGAGTCTGAGCATTCCGGCATGGTTCTGCAACGCCCAGGAACGCATGCTGCTGCACGACGCCTGGGAATTCAGGCGGGAAGGTGACACCGCCTGGCACAGGGCCACTGTCCCGGGAACCATCCATACCGACCTGATGGCACACGCAATGATACCCGATCCCTTCATCCTCGACAACGAAAGCAAGGTACAATGGGTCGGCGAAGAAACCTGGATATATCGTTGCCGCTTCGACTATACCGGCAGGATTCAAAAGGACCAAAAGCTGGAGATGGTCTTCGAAGGGCTCGACACCTATGCAAGCATTAGCCTGAACAACAAGAAAATAGGCGAGACAAACAACATGTTCCGGACCTGGAGATTCGATGTGTCACATCGGTTACAGGCGTCCAACCTGCTTGAGATCCGTTTCCGGCCGGCAAAACAGGAAGGCAGGACGGCAGCCGGAAAGCTGCCATACACTTTACCCGGCGAAGAAAGGGTGTTTGTCAGAAAGGCCCAGTACCATTTCGGGTGGGACTGGGGACCGGTTTTACTGACCTGCGGTATCTGGAAACCAGTATATATCATAAAAAGAAGTTCTTTAAATATTAATAGCATTCACATCTTAAACACCTTCCTTTCCACCGACACCGCCCTGCTGAAGATGCAGGCGGAGATAGAGACGTCACAGGGCGGAAATTTTATTTTCTCCCTGAAAAGGGATGACATCCCAAATCCTGAGTTTGAGCTTCCGCTCAGGTTAAAAAAGGGGATCAACAGCATCACTTTCGAATACAAACTTGCAAATCCACAGCTCTGGTGGCCAAACGGACTGGGTGAGCCGCAGATGACAGTGCTGAAAGCCGGCCTGACCGGCAGGGATTTGCCGGAGGCCGGGTACCGCCTTGTGACCGGCATCAGGACGGTGGAACTGGTACAGGAACCAGACAGCATTGGCCGTAGTTTCTACTTCAGAATCAATGGTTTGCCGGTGTTTATGCGGGGTGCCAATTACATTCCGCAGGACAATTTCCTGCCCCGGGTCGACAGCATGCGGTATGTGAATCTCATCCGCGATGCCGCACAAGCAGGAATGAACATGCTGCGGGTCTGGGGAGGCGGCATTTTTGAGCAGGATCTTTTTTACGATCTGTGCGATCGTGAAGGAATCCTTGTCTGGCAGGATTTTATGTTCGCCTGCGCCATGTATCCGGGTGATGAAGCCTTCACTGAGAATGTACGTCAGGAAGTCACAGAGCAGGTTTCCCGGCTGAGAAATCACCCATGCATCGCAATCTGGTGCGGAAACAACGAGATCGACGAAGGCTGGCACAACTGGGGCTGGCAGAAACAGTACGGCTACAGTCCGGGGGATTCCGCCACCATCTGGCGGCACTACCTGCAACACTTCCATACCCTTATTCCTGAAGAACTGGAAAAACTGGATCCGGGGCGGCCTTACCATCCTTCCAGTCCGGCCACCGGCTGGGGAAGAAAGGAAAGCCTGCTGAGGGGAGACCTTCATTACTGGGGTGTCTGGTGGGGAATGGAGGATTTCAGCATGTATGAGAAGAAAGTTGGCCGGTTTGTTTCCGAGTACGGTTTCCAGGGGTTCCCGGACATCAACACCATCAACAGTTTCGCAGTAAAAGAAGACAATTATCTCCGCTCCCCGGTGATGATGGCGCACCAGAAACACCCCACAGGCTACCAAACCATTGAAACGTATATGGAGAGGGGCTACCCCGTTCCGTCGGGCCTGGAGGATTACATCTACGTGAGTCAGCTGTTACAGGCAGAAGGCATCGTCAGGGCTATCGAGGCCCACCGCCGGGCCAAACCCCGTTGTATGGGCAGTCTTTACTGGCAGCTCAACGACTGCTGGCCGGTGGTGAGCTGGTCGGGCATCGACTGGTACGGCCGCTGGAAAGCAATGCATTACATGGTACGCAGGGCCTTTGCCCCGATCCTCGTCTCCCCTTATATGGAAACCTCGGGCGACATCAGCATCTGCCTGGTGAACGACGGACCCTCGGTCAGAAGCGGGCGGCTGGAACTCAGGCTGCTGACCTTTTACGGCCACCAGATGCTCTACAGGGCATTCCGCGATGTGCAAATACCGACTGGTGAGAATACCATTCTTACCCTTTATGCCCATGAGTTCGAACACTACCTTCAGCAGTTCGGAAGAGACAAATGTGTCCTTGAAGCAAAATTTACCGGTGTCGATGACCGGGAGCACATAGCCCTGATGTACTTTGCCCTTCCGAAGGAACTCCGGCTGACACATGAGGTGGAACATGACATCAGCACCACAGCTCCAGGTACTTTCATGGTAAGGCTTAAAGCGAAAAAACTGGCGAAAAATGTTCAGTTGTACCTTGAAGGAAAAGATGCCCGTTTCGAGGACAACTTTTTCGACCTCACGGCCGGAGAGGAAAGAACCATCAGGTACACAGGCGAATGCAGCGAGAAAGAATTCCGGCGGCTGCTGAGGATCAGATCCCTGGCCTCGGTACCACATTAAATCACGGCAATCTTCTTCCGATACCTTCAGTCAGCCGGGTTTGTTCCGCCTTTCCCAAACATCTTTTAACAAAGGTTTTTTGTATAATCGAACTATTTCGCGTAAGTTTGACGCTTCAAATCAATAATCAAACCCACATGAAAACATCTGTTGCGGCCAGGCTTTCCTTACTCCTGATCACTGTCCTGGCGATCTCAGCCTGTAACACCTCCGGCGATGCCGGCAAAGAAAAGGCCGACACCACGGCAAGCGTTGAAGTTGGCACTTTTGATGTTACCAAGATTAAAGATCAGATTGTCAATGTCTTACAGGCAGCACCGAATGCAGACCATATTGCCGTTTTCCTGAATGAAACCGGCACCTCTTACATTTATGACCTCTGTCTGCCGGTGGAAGAAGCAGGCCGTTTCATGACCACCGAGAAACAAAGTCTTGCCATGGGGGTGTACTCTTTCGACCTTGCCTATGCCAGGGCTTTCAACAGGGTTGACAACTTCTCAAAAATCCTGGAAGCCGAACAGGCGCTGGCAACGAAACTGGGAGCCATCGAAGAGGTGAAATCCAAGAAAAACATCGCAGCCAGGCTGAAGGCTAACCTCAAAAACAAAGATTCCCTGAACCTGATTACCGAAGAAGGAATCAATGAATTAACCCAGCGCATGTCGGAATCGAACCGTCCGGATATATACGCCCTCAGTTTTATCGGATCCAGTATCGAAGGACTGTACGTCACCACGCAGCTTGCGCTGATGGCCAAAAATCCCCAGCCTCTCATTGTCTTTCTCAGCCAGCAGAAAGAAAGGGCTCAATCGGTGTACGATCTGCTCGAACTGATGTCGGGTCTGGAAAGTGTTGCTCCCATTTTCGAGAAGATGAAGCCGGTATTGGCGTTTTTCACCGAAGGCAAAACTCTTACTGTCAACGAATTAAAACAACTGGACGCGCTCATTGAGCCGGTACGGGAAGAGATCATCAAGTAATTCAGGTGGCGGGCATCCCTCATGAATGAGATCACACTCAATGCCCTGATCAACCTTTTCGCCCTCTTTTCCTACGCCAACAGGATCGACAGGAAAACCGGCAGCGCTGTTTTTACCGAATATATTGAACTCCATCTGGGGATCTCCGCTTCGGAAGATTACCTGAATCTTTACGAAACCCTGCTCGACCTGCATGAATCAAACGTCACGGATGTTTCGGCAGAGACCTGCGGCAATCAGGTGGAAGATATCTGCAACAAGCTGAAAGACCGCATACCCAGGTCAGAGCAGGTGATGTTGTTCCTGCGTTTCATGGAACTGAGCAGAAGCGGGATCATATCTTCAGGCGGACAGGAACTTTTCCAAAGGGTAGCTGAGGTTTTCGGGATAGGTGAAGACATTTACGGAAATTACCAGGAATTTATCAGCGCGGAAGCAGGACATTTGCCGGCCTCCGCTGATTTTCTCATCCTGAGTGAGAAGCCGGTGGAAGGGATGCAGGCCAGGCACCTTGCCATTCCAGGTATGGAAGGGTTCATTGTCATCTTCCGCATGCCGGAAACAACAAACATCCTCTTCAAGTATTACGGAACCGATAAGATCGAACTTGAAGAAAACCCCATTCAGCCGGGTCGTTTCTATACTTTGAAGGAAGGGGGGATCATCCGGGGGCAGAAGCTTGCGCCGGTATATTATTCCGATATCGCTGCCGCTTATTTCGATACACAGCAAACGCCTGTTTTCAGCTTTGCCGCCGAAGCACTCTCATATACGTTTCCCGGAGGCAATCCCGGACTGCATCCGTTCAGTTTCCATGAGAATTCCGGCCAGATGATCGCCATCATGGGTGGAAGCGGCGTCGGGAAATCCACTTTGCTGAACATCCTCAACGGCACCCTGCCACCCACCAAAGGAGCGGTATATCTGAACGGAAGAGATGTCAGAACCCTTGCACGGGAGATTGAAGGACTATGCGGGTATGTCCCTCAGGACGACCTGTTGTTTGAAGAGCTCAGTATCAGCGACAACCTCCGGTTCAACGCCAGGCTGTGCAGCAGGGAACTGAAGAAGGATGCGCTTGAACAGATTGTCAGTACGACGCTTCAGGAGCTCGATCTTTACGAACAGCGCGATCTTAAGGTTGGCAGCCCGCTCAACAAGCTGATCAGCGGCGGGCAGCGAAAGAGGCTGAATATCGCACTGGAACTGATCAGGGAACCGGCAATCCTGTTCGTGGACGAACCCACCTCGGGTCTTTCTTCCACCGATTCGGAGAAGGTGATGCTGTTGCTAAAACACCAGGCCCGGAAAGGCAAACTGGTGATCGTGAATATCCACCAGCCTTCATCAGCCATTTACAAGCTTTTCGACAAGCTGTGGCTGCTCGATAAGGGAGGCCGGTGCATTTACGCGGGTAATCCATTGGATGCAGTCAAGTACTTCAAGGAGATCGTCCATCATGTGAATCCCGATAAATACGGCTGCCGGTATTGCGGAAATGTGAGCCCGGAAAAAATATTCGACATTGTTGAGGCAAAAAAGATAGACAGTTCGGGCAGCTTTTCTGCGGAAAGAAGGATCAGCCCGGATGAATGGTACCAGCTTTACAGGCAGAAAACCGCACCGCTTCCCTTACCCGGAGACAGCATGCATTCGGAGATCCCCGAACCAAAGTACCGCAAGCCGGGCATCTGGAAACAATTCCTGGTCTATTCGGCGCGTAACCTCAAGACCAAGCTTTCAGACAGGCTGTATCTGCTGATTGCCCTGATGCAGGCACCCATGCTTGCCGTCATCGTTTCCTGGTTCACCCGTTACTCCAAAGAAGGCCATTACCTGCTGCTGGAGAATAAGAACCTGATCTCGTATATTTTCATGTCGGTGGTGGTAATACTGCTTACCGGACTGACCATCAGTGCGGAAGAGATCATCAGGGACAGGAAGATCCTGCAGCGGGAACGTTTCCTGAACCTGTCACGGTCGAGTTATCTGCATTCAAAGATCCTTTATCTGGCAGTATTGTCGGCCATCCAGGCCTTGGCCTATGTAGTGGCGGGCAACATGATCGCCGGGATAGAAGGACTGAATGTGCAATGGTGGCTGGTGTTGTTTGCCGTTGCCGTCTTTGCCAACCTCAGCGGCCTGAATATCTCCTCGGCCTTTGATTCGGTGGTCACCATATATATTACCATACCCCTGATCCTTATCCCCCAGATACTGCTGTGCGGGATTATTGTCCCCTTCAGCGACCTTCAGAACAAACGGAGCCCGCGGGATGCCGTACCCCTTGTTGGGGATCTCATGGTGTCGCGCTGGGCTTTCGAAGCCCTGGCCGTGGAACAATACACCGGCAATCAGTTCAACAGGCACTTTTTTGAGACGGAAAAGAAGATGTACAATGCCCAGTACCGTGCGGCCATCCTGCTGCCCGAGCTTATCTCCAGAAACGAGCATGCAGCCGGAATGATGCGTACAGGGATCCCTGCCGACAGCCTGAAATCACAGTTCCTGCTTCTGCAACACATGATCCGCAAACTGGACATGGAACGCGGTACAATAGCGTTCAGTGCCACTGAGCGCATCGGTACAGCCACCTTCTCGCCCACGCTTTCCGATTCGCTGAACACACACCTGCAAAGGCTGAAATCCGTTTATGAAGCCATCACTGAACAGGAACGCAGCCAGAAAGACCGTTATGTCAGAAAGATCAGCCGGCAGCACGGGCAGGATTATCTTTTCAGGCTGAAGCAGAACCACCACAATGAAGCCCTTGAACACCTGGTTCTGAACAACGAAACTGGAGACTTCTACCGGGAAACGCCGGCTGCACTGGTACAGACTGTCGCACCCATTTATAAAGCCCCGGATTTTCGCAACGGACGTGCGCATTTCCTTGCATCGGAAAAAAGGCTGGGGAATATATCCTTTTCCACTTTCCGTTTTAATCTGGGCGTGATATGGCTGATGTCGCTGGTGCTTTACGTTTGTCTGCAATTTGACCTGTTCCGGAAGATCCTTCATGGTTTTTCGAAATCCCGCAGAAGATGATACGGCAGGCAATACCACGGTATATCTGCAGGAGCATCCTGACACTCATCCTGCTGTACATTGTTTTCCAAGGATATAGCCAGGAAATCAGGGTGATGACCTATAACATCCGTTACGATAATCCCGGTGATGGTCCGAATGCCTGGGCAAACCGGAAGGAGAAGCTGTGCGGTTTGATCCTGAGGGAATTACCCGGTGTAGCGGGCATACAGGAGGCCTTGCACAATCAGATGACAGACCTGGCACATTTCCTCCCGGCCTATGAAATGTTTGGTGTTGGGCGAGACGACGGTAAGCAGGCAGGGGAATATGCTGCCATTCTTTACCTTCGCGAAAAGTATGAACGGCTCGACGGAGGTCATTTCTGGCTGTCGGCCAATCCCGAATCTCCCGGCAGCATGGGCTGGGATGCCGCCTGCACCAGGATGGTGAGCTGGGTCAGGTTACGGCAGCGGGATACGGGATTTTCATTTTTCCTGTTCAACACCCATTTCGACCACATGGGAGAAAAGGCCAGGATCATGAGCGCCCGCTTACTGAAAAAAAAGATCAGAAAGATTGCAAAAGAGGAAACGGTGATCCTCACGGGTGATTTTAACTGTACAATCGACAGCAAACCCATGCGGATGCTGCTTCGGGGTAAACCCGGGCTGAAAGACAGCCGCAGGGCAGCAGATCATGTCAGCGGCACACCCTTCACCTGGTCGGGATTCAGTACCGGCAGCAAACCGGGCAACATCATTGACCATATCCTGGTACCGGATAAGGCGGCAGTAAAGGAATATTTCATTCTATGCGACCAGCAGGACGGATATTACTTTTCCGATCACATGCCAGTGGTGGTGAGGATCGGATTTTAACCCAGGCTGCTGCGGATCAGGGCTTCGAGTTCCTGGTATTCCCTGGTGACGGGAAACTGCGGGAAGTCCCTGATGACTTTGTCAGGCGGCCGGAACAGGATACCATGGTCGGCCTGCTGTATCATTCCCATGTCGTTGTATGAGTCCCCAATGCCAATCACTTTGTATTTCAGGAATTGGAAGGCTTCGACCACCTTGCGTTTGGGATCCGGCTGACGGAGGCGGTAGCCCGTGATCATATTCCGTTCGTCCACCAGCAGGTGATGACAGAGTACGAGCGGATCGCCGAGTTTCCTGATAAAAGGCATGGCAAACTCCACAAAGCTGTCGGTAACCACGATGGCCTGACTCATCTTCCTTACCCTGTCGAAAAATTCGCGGGCTCCTTCCAGCAGTTCGAGCGATGCAATGACCTCCTGAATATAGGCCAGGGTGATGCCGTTTTCTTCCAGGATGCCGATACGGTATTTCATCAGCTTGTCGTAATCAGGTTCATCCCTCGTGGTGATCTTCAATGCATCTATCCCCGTTTTGCGGGCTACATTGATCCATATCTCGGGAGTAAATACCCCTTCCATGTCGAAACACACGATGTTCATCATAAGAGCAATGCTATAAAATTATCAATCACCTTCTCAGCTATAATGTTCGAGCAGGAAATCCCTGAAGGCAGAATAATCCGTGGGCAAATATCCGTAGTGTTCTTCTTTTTCCTCCAGTCCCTGCAGGCTGGGTGGCAGGTCCGGGTCGAAGCCGAGCAGCTTGTTGATTTCTTCCGGGAACTTGGCCGGGTGAGCGGTTTCAAGGCTCACACACAATGTGTCGGGAGGCAGTCCCGGATTTTCCGAAAGATATTGCATCAGTCCCTTCCAGGCAACAGCGCCGTGGGGTTCGAGCAGCAGGCCGTGAGTGGTCCAGGCTTCCCTTATGGTGTCACGTGTCTGCTGATCGCTAAGGGATACCGACCAGATCTCTTCCCTCATCTTTTTCAGGTCGGCCTGGTAACGAATGTTTCCTTTCTCATCCATCACACCCCGGTAAATGGCAGCCAGCCGGGCCAGGTTGCTGGGATGTCCTACATTCATCGCGCTGGATATACAATTCCTGGATGGTTCAATTTTCTCATAAACACCACTTTCAAGATATCTTGGAAACTCATCATTTTCATTGACTGCGATGATGAATTTCTCTACCGGAAGTCCCATTTTCATAGCCATCACCCCTCCCATCATATCGCCGAAGTTACCCGAAGGGACAGAAAAGATCATCCTCTCGCCCGGGTCCGACAGTCGCGACCAGGCATAAAAATAATACACCGTTTGCGGCACCAGCCGGCCGATGTTGATGGAATTGGCTGATGACAACCGTAATCCGGCAAGTACCGGGTCGGCAAATGCCTGTTTCACGAGGGCCTGGCAATCATCGAACTTGCCATCCAGCGACAGTACCGTGATATTCTGTCCCAGGGTTGTCATCTGTTTGCGCTGACGCTTGGTGACTTCATCCTCCGGAAAGAGCACGACCACGCGGATATTTCCGAGCCCGAGGAAAGCATGCGAAACGGCGCTGCCCGTATCGCCCGAGGTGGCCGTGAGAATGAGAAGTTTCCTGTTTTGCAGGCTGAGATAGTAATTCATCAGCCGTCCCATCATCCGTGCGGCGAAGTCCTTGAAAGAGGCTGTGGGTCCCTGGTCAAGGCGCATCACGTACTTCCTGTCCGTCACATGTTCCAGGGGCACATCAAAGCCATAGGCGTCACGGGTGAGATCGTCCAGTACTTCACGCGGGATCTGTCCCTCGAGGTATTTCCAGATCACTTCGGAGGCGATCTGCGCGTAGGACATATTCCTGAAGGCCTCCATCCGCCCGGCTTCCAACGGCGGAATGATCACCGGCATGTACAGGCCGCGGTCGGGTGCCTGTCCGCCAAGCAGGGCTTCCGGGAAAGTGACAGCCGGGCTTTCCAGGTTGGTGGAATAATACAGCAACGACATTTTACTGCAGTTTTGCGGAGGAAGCGCCGCCGGCACTGTATTCCGGGCCGGAGATGGACATCTTCTTTCCGTGCAGTGCATCAAGGGATTGTGCAAGATCACTGATCACATCGTCGGGATGTTCGCCGCCAACACAAAGCCGGATAAGGTTCTGCGGGATATCGGCGATCTTCCTTCCCTCTTCGCCCTGCTGGGAATGGGTGCTGATGGCCGGTATGGTGGCCACCGACTTGATCCTGCCAAGATCGGTGGCACGATAGATCCGCCGGAAAGCATCAAAGACCGTGCGGGCAGCCTGTGCACCACCCTTCACGCGGAACGACATCAGGTGACCGTAGCGGTTCACCTTCCTGCCGTAAAGCTCATCAACCTCAGCATCCACAAGGAACATATAACGGCTGGCGAGTTCATGCAGGGGATGTTCCGGAAGGCCCAGGTAATCAACCCTTTCGATGTCGGGATGACCGGCAAGGAATTCAGCCACTTTCTGAGTGGAACGGCTGACAAGATCCATGCGGGTGCGGATGGTACGGATATCATTCAGTGCCATGATCGCATTCATGGGAGAGATATTGGGACCGTTGTCGCGATTGGGAAGGAGCTTCAGGTAGGTCGCGAAGTCGGCCTTCATTTCATCATTGTCGATATTCGAAACGATGTTTTTCCTTGAGATCACAGCCCCACCGATAGCAAATCCACTTGTAGCCAATGATTTGGTAACACTCTGCACCACAATATCGGCTCCGTGCTGAATCGGGCGGAGCAGGGCCGGAGTGGCCACCGTGGCATCCACAATCATGGGAAGATTATATTTATGTGCAAGTTCGGCCACCCTGGCGAGGTCGAAAAAAGCCTGGGCCGGATTGCTGGGCATCTCCCCATAAAGGAAACGGGTATTCTCATCGATCAGTTTTTCCCATTCCGACAGGTCATGGGAATGGACGACCTTCCGCCACTGTATCCCGCGCTCCTTTTCCTTCCTGATGGCAAACTGCTGGAAGGTTCCGCCGTACACCTGGCAGGTAGCCACGAAATTCATGGGAGCCCCTGGTCGCTTGGGATCCACTACGAGGAAGGGATCTGTGGCACTCTGGATGGCGGCCATCCCTGAAGAAGTGCCGAGGCAGGAGGTTTCCTGTCCGGTTCCGTAACCGTCGAGCAGGGCGAGCACTCCCTCATAATAATACATGGAGGGATTGGCGATGCGGGAGTAACACCAGGTGGGGATCATATAACCCAGGGCCGCTTCCAGTTCATCCGAATCGCGGTAACCCTGTGATGTTGACATATACACCGGTTCAATCAGCGAACCCTGGTTAAAGTCGAGTGCCTCCTGCATTGAGTAAACACCGTGCACTGCAATAGTATCGAACCTGCACTGCCTCATTTCTGCAAGATAGCGGGCATGCCATTCCATCGAACGCTTGGCTGCATCCACATAATACTGAAGTCCTTTGTTTTCCATATAGATTTAGTTTATAAAGTCGCAACAGGAGGTGGCAAAATTAGGAAAAATTTAACAATCGCAGGTTCCATGGGAAGTTGTCAGGAGGGCGGGTTGCCCGTTTTCAGCAGTTTTTTCTATTTTTGCAGACATAAAACCCATTATCATGAATTTTGACGTGATTGTTATCGGCAGTGGTCCGGGCGGATATGTGGCTGCCATCAGGGCTTCACAGCTCGGATTGAAGACGGCTGTAGTCGAGAAAGCTGAGGTCGGGGGCGTTTGCCTGAACTGGGGATGCATTCCAACCAAGGCATTGCTGAAGAGCGCCCAGGTATTCAATTATATTAAGCACGCCGCCTCCTACGGAGTGACGGTGGAAGGCACAGTAAAAGCCGACTTTGAAGGGATGGTCAGACGCAGCCGCGAGGTTGCCGAAGCCATGAGCAAGGGGATCAACTTCCTTTTTAACAAGAATAAGATCACCCTTATCCAGGGACATGGCTCTGTGAAGCCCGGCAAAAAAGTGCAGGTGCTTGACGCAACAGGAAAAATAACGGAATACACCGCTGACCATATTATCCTTGCCACCGGTGCACGAAGCAGGGAACTGCCTTCACTGAAGCTGGACGGAAAAAAGATCATCGGCTACCGTGAAGCCATGACCCTCTCCTCACAACCCGCCAGTATGGTGGTGGTTGGCTCCGGGGCGATCGGCAGTGAGTTTGCCTGGTTCTACCAGAGCATCGGCACCAAAGTGACCCTTGTGGAATATCTCCCCAATATCGTCCCCCTGGAAGATGAAGAAGTCAGCAAGCAACTGGAGCGTTCCTTCAAAAAGGCGGGCATCACCGTGATGACGGCAGCCGAGGTTACCCAATGTGACACATCGGGGGAACAATGCAAAGTGACGGTTAAAACAAAAAAGGGTGATGTGGTGGTGGAAGCGGATATCGTGCTTTCCGCCGTCGGGATTGCCACCAACCTCGAAGGCCAGGGACTGGAAGAATGCGGAATCCAGCATGAAGGAGGAAAGGTGATCACGGATGCATGGTACCGCACCAATGTGGAGGGCTATTATGCCATCGGCGACATTGTGCGGGGTCCGGCCCTGGCACATGTAGCTTCTCATGAAGGCATCATCTGTGTAGAGAAGATTGCAGGCCATGACACAGAAGCTCTTGATTATCAGAATATTCCTGCATGCACCTATACCGTTCCCGAAATTGCATCCGTTGGTTTGACCGAGAAGGCGGCACGGGAAGCGGGTTATGACATTAAAGTGGGCAAGTTTCCATTCACGGCCAGCGGCAAGGCAAAGGCTGCAGGATCGTCTGAGGGCTTTATCAAGGTCATTTTCGACGCGAAGTACGGGGAATGGCTGGGTGCCCATATGATCGGGGACAATGTTACGGAAATGATCGCGGAAGCGGTTGTTGCGCGCAAGCTTGAGACTACCGGGACGGAGATCATCCGTGCGGTACATCCCCACCCGACCATGTCGGAAGCCGTTATGGAAGCCGTTGCCGCCGCGTACGGCGAAGTGATCCACCTTTAATCCTGCCGGTTTTGTGTGGCCTGTGCGGGATCGTCAGCCTGAACCGTGAGCCGCTCCGGCAGCCGGAACGCATTCATAACGGGCTGAAAGCCATTGCACACAGGGGACCTGACCACCAGGGGGTTATCATAAGAGATACCATAGCCCTGGCCCATGCGCGGCTTTCGGTGATCGACCTTTCTGAAGGGGCCAACCAGCCACTGCAGTCGGAAGACGGCAAAACCGTGATCATTCACAATGGTGAGATATTCAATTTCAAACAATTACGTACCGGACTGCAAAGCCGTGGCGTTCGTTTTACCACCGGCAGCGACACGGAAGTCATCCTGCATGCATACCTGCACCGTGGCAGGGAGGCCTTTGCAGATTTCGACGGTTTTTTCGCCACCTTCATTTACGACCAGACATGCGATACCTGGGTGCTTGCAAGGGATCCGGGCGGAGTGAAGCCCCTCTACTACACAATCAGTGACGGATTGCTCCTGTTCTCGTCGGAGATGAAGGGGCTCCTGGCCATGGGCGTAGCACGCAGCCCGGATATGGACAGTTTGTTTTCCTACCTGCAGCTCAGCTACATTCCGCAGCCATGGACGGCCATTCAAGGCGTAAGGCAGCTCAGACGCGGACATTGTCTTGTTCCTGACGGAGAAGGGAAAGTAAAAGAAATCCCTTACGGGAAAATTGAAGCTTCAGCTGAGGAACAACTGCCGTCCGGAGCCGGTGCGAACCAGCATGCCGGCCATTTCAGGGAATTGCTGGGGAAAGCTGTTGAGAAAAGGCTGATCAGCGATGTCCCGGCGGGTGCTTTTCTGAGCGGCGGACTGGATTCGGCGGCGGTTGTTGCGGAAGCCTCAAGGCTGCAGGCCGGATTCAGCACTTACACCATCGGATTCAGGGATCATCCCCGCTATGATGAAAGTCGGTTCGCCGAACAGCTTGCCAGACATTTCCAAACCAAGCATACGACCATACAGTTGCGTGAGGAGGACATGCTGGATGTGGTGCCTGCAGTTCTGGAACAGCTTGACGAACCTTTCGGTGACAGCAGCGCCATCGCCGTTTTCATTCTCAGCAGGGAAGTGCGCAAACATGTGAAAGTGGCACTCAGCGGCGACGGAGGGGATGAACTGCTGGGCGGTTACAACAAGCATAAGGCAGAATGGCTGGTGAGGCAGTTACCGCTGCTTCCCGGGCTGTTAAAGCATTTGCCCTTCACCAGCATTCAGGGAAACCGTCACAAGGGGGGCGGAAATTTCTTCAGACAACTGAAGCGCCTGCTGGAGGGGGGAAGCATGGAAGCCTCCGCAAGATACTGGCACTGGGCTTCATTTATACCCGAAGCAGCGGCAAGTGCATGGTTGCATCCGGACATCAGCCTGCCGCGCTATCACGGCCGGAAAGCATCCCTGCTTGAATCCATCCGGAGGAACCCTAACGACATGAACCAGGTGCTTTCTCTCGACCGGGAGATCGTACTCCAGGGCGACATGCTCGTGAAGGCCGACAGGATGTCCATGGCGCATGCCCTGGAAATCAGGTCGCCGTTCCTCGACCGCGACCTGCTTTCTTTCTGCGAGATGCTGCCTGCAAGATACAAGGTGAATGTGGGTTCCGGTAAGCTGATCCTCAGGGAAGCCTACCGCAGTATCCTTCCTGCAGACACCCTTTACAGAAGGAAGCAGGGATTTGAGGTGCCCCTGTATTCCTGGCTGAACGGACCCCTGAAACAGCCTTACCTCGACAAATACTTTGCCGACGACTTTGTAAGGGCACAGGGCGTTTTCAAGCCTGAAGCCATCCGGACACTGCTGTCCAGACTGGCATCCTCCCGGCCCGGCGATGCCGCCATGCAGGTTTGGATATTACTGGTGTTCCAGTACTGGTGGGAACATTATATATCATCCTCATGATCAGGATATTGCGCATCATCAACCGTTTTAACCTGGGCGGGCCGACATATAATGCGGTGAACCTGACCCGTTACCTTCCGGAGGATTTTGAAACCCTGTTGTGCGGTGGGGTTCATGAAGCCTCAGAAGCCAGTTCCTGCTATATTGCCGAACAGGCAGGGGTGGAATACCGCCTGCTCGAACGGATGCACCGGGCAATCCGGCCGGCTGACGACAGCCGGAGTTACCGGGAGATCGTGAGCTTCATCAGGGATTACAGGCCGCATATCGTACACACCCATGCTTCCAAAGCAGGAGCCTTGGGCAGGCTGGCTGCAGTCAGGCAAAGGGTTCCGGTCATTGTGCATACCTTTCACGGCCATGTGCTTGAATCGTATTTTTCGCCTGTGAAGACCAGGATATTTACAGGGATTGAACGTTTCCTGGCCGGCCGTACCGACAGCATCATTGCCCTGAGTGAAAAGCAGAAGGCTGACCTGGTACAATTCCTGGGGGCAGGCATCGCGGAGAAGATCAGTGTGATCCCTCTCGGATTTGACCTGGAAAAATTCCTGGAGCCGCAGGAAGAGAAACGAAGGCAGTTCAGGGAGCGTTACGGTCTGGATGATAAGGTGGTAGCGGCCGGTATCATCGGCCGGCTGGTGGCCGTCAAGAATCACCGGCTGTTCCTGGAAGCCGTCAGGCAGGCCTCGCTGCATGCAAAACAGCCTTTTCATGCCTTCATTATCGGCGACGGAGCGGAGCGGGAGCGGCTGGAAAAAACAGCGGAAAACATGGGTATCCTTTTTAACACTTCTTCCGTACAAGGAAAACATGCTGTCCTCAGCTTCACTTCCTGGATCAAAGAGATGGACATGGTGATGGCCGGACTGGACTTTGTTGCCCTGAGCTCATTGAACGAAGGCACGCCTGTGAGCCTTATCGAGGCGCAGGCTGCCGGAAAGGCGATGGTATCCACCAGGGTCGGGGGCATTGAAGACATCGTGCAGGAAGGTGTTACTGCCCTGCTTTCCGGTCCGGGAGATGAAGCGGCATTTGTTGCCAATTTCATCCGGATGATTGATGATCCTGGCCTGAGGATGTCATTTTCGGGCCCGGCCCGGGAATGGACCCACGGGAGATTCAGTCACAGGAGGCTGGCGGAAGACATGGCCAACCATTACAGAAAACTGCTGCAGGAAAAGGATATCAGGGATTAGGAGATGAACTACATGATTACCATAGCAGGGAAAAGGACTGGGCTGCACCGGATGCGGTTGCTGTTGGTACTGCTCATGATCACCATGCTGGCCGCTTCCTGTACCACCTTTTATCCGAACCGGATGTTACGGACAGGGAATCATTATCAATACACGCCCCTTCCCGTAAATGACAGCACCGGGCTTTACAGGATCGCGCCCAATGACGAACTGTCGATCACGGTGGCCACCAATGACGGCGAACGCCTGCTCGATCCCCTTAACAACACCCAGTCGGCAATGGCCGGTAGTTCCTACCTGGTTGAACCCGACGGGGTGATCAACATGCCCCTGTTGCGCAGGGTGAGGGTGGAAGGACGGAGCATCCGGGAACTGGAGGTCATGCTGGAGGACAGCCTGAGTTACTATTTCAATCATCCCTTTGTGAAGGTGCAGGTGACGAACAACAGGGTCATCATTTTCCCGGGAGGCCTTGGAGGAAGTGCGCAGGTGATCAGGCTGCAGAATCCCAATACCACCCTTTTTGAAGCCCTGGCACTGGCAGGCGGGATAACCGACGGCAAGGCAAGCAACATTAAACTGATCCGTGGCGATCCGCAACACAGGAAAGTTTACCGCATCGACCTTTCACGGATTGAAGGGCTCGCCCAGGCGGATATGGTGCTGATGGCCAATGATGTGATATACGTAGAACCCCTCCAGCGCGCACCCGAAGCAATCCTTGCCCGTATCACCCCGTATCTGTCCCTTGCCTCCACCCTGCTGGTCATCTATGCAATCTTCCGATAAGCCGATGGCACTGAAAAAAAAGATACCCGCCCTCAACGACGAACTGGACATCCGGCTCTTCCTGTATATCACCAGGAATAACCTGCTGTATGTTATCCTCTTACTTATACTTGCAGTGGGCGGTTCTTTCCTTTACCTGCGTTATACCCACCCCATGTATGAAGCAAGGGTGGTGATCCAGGTCAATACCAGCGGCATTTCACGTCAAATCCTGAATGTGGATGAACTTTACGAGGAGGGACTTCAGAAAAAGATCGCCCTGCTGACCTCACCGGTATTTCTGGAAAGAGTTGCAGCGCAACTGCCGCTTCAGACGAGCTATTACATCGAAGGAAACATCCTCTATTTCGAGCAGTACAGGTCAGCTCCATATTCCGTATCGGCGAATATCAGAAACAAAAGCATTTACGGTACTTTTATCCGGGTGAGTTTTGAGCAGAACGGAAGGTGCAGGATCTCCTATTCCATCCCCGGAGAAAAAGTACAGGAAAAACGTATCCGGGTGGGAGAAACAGCCCATTTTCCGCACGCCGACCTGAAGATCAGCCTCGATCCGCAGCAGGCCACAGGTTCCTGGCAGAGGCTGTCAGAACATTCTTACTTTTTCACTTTGAACGATCCTTCACGGCTGGTTCAGAAAATGCTTGGCAAGATGTCGGTCAGCATTCTCGATGCGGCGGCCAACACCATCCAGATCAGGTACCAGGACAGGAACCCCAACAAGGCGGCCGATATTCTGAATACGCTGGCCAATGAATTCAGAAGTTTTGATGTGGAACAGAAACAGGAAAGCGCCAATAACATCCTGTCGTTTATCGATGCACAACTGAACCTGATCAAGGATTCCGTCATTTCATCGGAAGAACAGATTGCACAGTTTAAAAAAGAGCACAAAATAGATTCCCTTCAGATCAGGGCGATCCCTTCGGTACTGATGAAGATCAGCGACCTGGAAGACGATTACAACGGTCTGATACTGGAAGAATCCGGACTCACGGAGATTCAGCAATATCTCAGCAACACCAGAGAGATTGACTCATACAAACTGCTTGCCTATCTGAGTGTCAGTCAGTTTCCGGCGCCCGTTCTGAGCCTTCTTACCCCGCTGAGAGAATTGCTGCTTCAGAAAGAACAACAGCTCTATGCCGTTACTCCGAACAGCGGGCAGATCAAAACCCTCAATTATCAGATCGACATCCAGACCCGCCTGATCATCCAGACCATACAATCGTACAAAGCCAAGCTGAAGGAGCGCAAAGCGGAACTCAGCACCATCCTCGACAGCTACAAGCGGGATCTAAGCGGAAGTACGGGCCAATACAACGCGCTGGAGCTGCTCAGACTGGAAAGGATCAATGCCATCAATGACAAGTATTACAACCAGCTGGTGGAGACCAAGGCCAACTACAGCATTGCCAGGGCAGGATATGTTTCGCAGAACATCATTCTGAAATCCTCGGAGGTGCCCTCCACACCCCTGTATCCAGGTCCAAAACGGGTGTATTTCTTCTCCATCCTGGCTGCCTTACTGGCAGGGCTGGCCATCATCGTGATCCGCTATGTCCTCTACAATGAAATTCTGAGTGTGGCCGACATCAGCAGGTTTTCTTCCGTTCCGGTTCTTGGGGTGGTACCGCTTTACACCCGCGAAGTGCCCGAAAACATGATGATCGTGGAACATCAGCCCAAATCCGTATTTACCGAAGCCATGAGGGCTGTGCGAACTAACCTGCAGTACATCAGCAATACGGCAGGAAGTAAGGTTACCACGATCACTTCGACAGTATCGGGCGAAGGCAAAACTTTTGTGGCCATCAACCTTGCCGGGGTTCTTTCCTTTTCAGACAAGAAGGTGATCCTGCTCGACATGGATATGAGAAAACCCAGGATTCACCAACGGTTCGGAATAGACAACCGGCACGGGATCAGTACTTTGCTTTCCGGAATAGATCAGTTGGAGACATGCATATACCGTGATCCCCTGCTGAAGATCGATATCATCCCTTCAGGGCCGGTTCCGCCCAACCCGGCCGAACTCATCCTCGGGCCGCTGATGGAAAATACACTGCAAAGGCTCAGAGAAAGCTACGATTTTATCATCATGGATACCCCGCCGGCGGGTGTTGTAACCGACGGCCTGCCCTGCCTGCAGTTTGCGGATTATCCGGTCTATATCTTCAAGGCCAATTATTCAAAAAAACTCTTTATCGAGAATGTGGAAAGACTGATCACCCAGAACCATATCGAAAGGCTGTCGGTGATCCTTAACAGCGTGGAACCGCTTGCCAAGAGCTATGACTACACCAAAGGCTACGGTTACGGCTATGGTTACGGCTACGGTTACGGATCGGGTTACGGATACGGATATGATTATTCATATTATGACGAATCAGAACACAGCCGGCGCCGCACCAGAATCCTGAACTACCTGATGCAATTCCTCAGAAGAAAATAAACCATGCATATACACACTACCGCCATCAACGATGTTAAACTCATCACGCCCGCCGTTTACCGGGATGCCAGAGGCTGTTTCTTTGAATCCTACAGCTTTCGCAATTTACTGATCGCGGGCATAGGCGATGATTTTGTACAGGACAACCAATCCGTCTCGCACAAAAACGTACTCAGGGGGCTGCATTTCCAGTACCCGCCTTACAGCCAGGGCAAACTGGTCCGCGTAGTCAGGGGAGCCGTCCTGGATGTGGCCGTGGATCTCAGAAAAGATTCGCCTACCTGCGGAAAATATATAGCAGTGGCGTTATCCGAAGAAAACAACCAGATGCTCTGGATCCCTTCAGGCTTCGCCCACGGCTTCCTTTCCCTGGCTGATGACACTGTTTTTCTTTACAAGTGCACCGGATATTACAATCGTGATGCCGAAGGCTGCATTTTATGGAATGATCCTGTTCTGAACATTGACTGGGGAATACATGATCCGGTGGTTTCCGGCAAGGACCGTCAGGGCATGCTGTTTAATAATTTTACAAGCCCTTTCTGATTTCCTTTGAAAAAATTGAGTACCTTGCAAAACGAATAACTTAATCCTATGTTATTCAATATCAATATTTTAATTAGGAGTCATCCTTGAACCTCCAGGTACTCTCATATGGCATTTTCTTTGTCATTACTTTGGTAATGAGCCTGTTGATCAACAACTTGCTATTGAAATTTTCCCGTACCCTCGGTATCCGGAACAAGCAGGATATGGTCATCCGCTGGAGTCCCGAATCCAAGCCTTCGCTGGGGGGACTGACCTTTTACATCATCTTCCTTTTTTCCCTGTCGGTTTACACGCTTGTTTTTGATGAGGGCATGCAATACCGCAGCAGCCAGTTCGGCGGTTTTCTGCTGGCGGTGACACTCGGGTTCCTGATGGGATTGTACGACGATGCATACAACACCAACGTTCCCATTAAACTCTTCAGTCAGATCGGCTGCGGATTGATCCTCATTACCACCGGTACGCATATCCAGATCTTCGACATTCTGCTGCTGGATTACCTTCTGACCCTGATCTGGGTGATCGGGATCATGAACAGCATCAACATGCTCGACAATATGGATGCCGTTACCAGCCTGGTTTCGCTCGGGATAGTCATTAACCTGATGGTTGCCATGATACTGAAAGACGGCATCAGCACACCCTATTCCCTCGTGATCACCGGACTGATTGCATCCCTGTGCGGGTTTCTTGTTTTTAACTGGCATCCGTCCAAAATGTTTATGGGAGACACCGGAAGCCAGTTTCTCGGGGTGCTGCTGGCGGCATTATCTGTCAGATATCTTTGGAATCCTCCCGCCATCACTGAGACTGCATCTTTCTTCCGCCCCGTCTTCCTGATACTCATTGTATTCGCCATACCGCTTATTGATACAGCCACGGTGATCATCAGGCGGCTCGCCCGCGGAAGTTCCCCTTTTGTCGGAGGAAAAGACCATACCACACATCATTTATCGTACCTCGGACTCAGCGATACGCAGGTTGCCCGCTTTATCATGGCGGTCAGTTTCTCCAACTGCCTGCTCGGTATCTCCATCCTGCTGTATTTCGACTCATGGTGGTGGCTCCCGTCACTGTTGTACCTGGCTTATTTCCTGACACTTTTCTTTTCGCTGTTTCATTTAACGGGAACTACCGGCAATGAACATCCGGAATGAACGTTTGCAACCATCGACACCGGTACCCTGGAATAAAAACCGTATATCTATGAAAAGAACACTGATAATCATAGGTTTAAGTCTGACTCTTGGCAGCCTTGCCTTCCTTCTGATATGTTCTGCGCCCCACCCTCAGCCGGATGACAAGACTTACCAGGAAGCCAGGCAAAGCCATATGAAGGCTTATGCCGTGGATATTCCCGGGAAAGCAGATTTTGCAGGTGAAACGGTACCACTTGATCTTTACTGGGTGCGTGAGGCACTGGACAGGGAATTGCTCACCAATGTTTACTGGCATTCGTCCACCCTGCTGATGCTGAAGCGGGCGAACCGTCATTTTCCTTTCATTGAACCGTTGCTGCGCGCCAAGGGCATTCCGGATGACTTTAAATACCTGGCCCTTGCAGAAAGCGCATTCACCCATACCGTCAGTCCGGCCGGAGCATCGGGTTACTGGCAGTTTATGAAAGAAACCGCGAAGAAACACGGGCTGGAGGTGACAGAGGAAGTGGACGAGCGCTATCACCTTGAAAAAGCCACCCTGGCTGCCTGTGCCTATCTGAAGGAAGCATACAGCCGTTTCGGTTCCTGGACACTGGCGGCAGCTGCTTACAATGCCGGACCGGAAAATATCGCCAAACCAATTGACATTCAGAAAGGGACGAACTTCTACGAGCTCCTGCTCAACCAGGAAACCAGCAGGTATGTTTTCCGGGTGCTTGCCATCAAAGAGATCCACAGGCAGCCTGAAATGTACGGTTTTCATCTTCGTCAGGCGGATTTGTACCCTCCAATACCCACCACCGGACTTCTGATCGACAGCAGCATTACCGATCTGGCTGCCTTTGCGAAAAGCCGCGGGCTGAACTACAAGCTGCTGAAGGAATTCAATCCCTGGCTAAGGAAGAACAGCCTTACCATCAAAGCGCACAAAAGATACACCCTGGATTTGCCTGATCCGGAGCGACTGTTTTATTCAAAGCTTCTCAACGAATAGGAAAACAAGGAATTCAGCCGATGAGGAAAGATCACAGGAAGGAAACGGAAGATTTGCAGCTGTTGGATGAAACACCGGAATTTGCTGCGGAGAACATCGCGGTGCTCGGTGCGAGGGCTCATAATCTGAAAAACATCGATCTGCTGATCCCCAGAAACAAGCTGGTGGTGATCACCGGTTTGAGCGGAAGCGGCAAGAGCAGCCTGGCTTTCGACACCTTGTACGCGGAAGGCCAGCGGCGCTATATTGAAACCTTCTCTGCTTATGCCAGACAATTCCTCGGGAACCTGGAACGGCCCGATGTGGATAAGATAAACGGTTTAAGTCCCGTGATCTCCATCGAACAAAAATCAGTCAGCCGGAACCCTCGTTCCACCGTGGGAACCATTACCGAGATCTACGACTTTATCAGGCTGTTGTTTGCCAGGATCTCAGACGCCTATTCCCATGCAAGCGGAGAAAGGATGATACGCTATTCCGAGAGCGACATCATCCGTCTGATAGAAGAACGTTACGACCAGAAGCATATCAGCCTGCTTGCGCCGCTTGTCAAAGGACGCAAAGGGCATTACCGGGAACTGTTTGAACAGATCCGCAAACAGGGTTTTACCCGGGTAAGGGTGGACGGTGATCTGCGTGAACTTGTCGCAGGTCTGCAACTCGATCGTTATAAAACACATGACATTGAGATACTTATAGACCGTATCCTTGTAAAATCCGGCAATCACCGCAGGGTGGAGGAATCCGTCCAGACGGCCATGAAACATGGTAAGGGAAGCCTGATGATCCTTGAAGGGGATTCCGGTATGCCCGGCCATTACAGCCGCCACCTGATGTGTCCTGTTACAGGCTTATCCTATGAAGAACCGGAACCAAACACCTTTTCTTTCAATTCACCCTACGGTTCGTGTCCGAAATGCAGCGGACTGGGGACCATTGCCGAGGTTGACCTGAAAAAGATCATTCCGGATCCGTCGAAATCCATCCGTAAAGGCGGGTTAACACCCCTGGGAGAATACCGTAACAGCTGGATATTCAAACAACTGGAAGCCATAGGCGAAAAATACGGTTTCAGCCTCGACACACCAATCGCAGATCTCGGTGAACAGGCCATCAACACTATCCTGAATGGTTCCGAAGAGTTGATCAGGGTCAGGCACGAAACCATGGGGGTTACATCCACCTATTCCCTTACCTTCGAAGGTATTGTAAGCTTTATCGTTAACCAGAACACCGACACTGCTCCCAAAGGGATACAGAAGTGGGCCGGAGGTTTCATGAACCGTATGACCTGTCCGGAATGTAACGGCAGCCGGCTGAAGAAGGAAAGCCTGAATTTCAGGATTGCAGGTAAAAACATTGCCGAACTCACCGCACTTGAACCCAGGGAACTGCTCAGGTGGGCAGAAGAGACCGAACCCCTGCTCGAACCGCGTAAACAGGCCGTCGGGCATGAGATCTTCCGCGAGATCAGGACACGGCTGCAGTTCCTGCTGCAAGTGGGGCTCGACTATCTTGCCCTGAGCCGTCCGGCAGTCAGCCTTTCCGGAGGCGAATCGCAGCGAATCCGGCTTGCCACCCAGATCGGATCGCAGTTGCAGGGTGTACTGTACATCCTCGACGAACCGAGTATCGGGCTGCACCAACGCGATAACCTCAGGCTGATCAAGGCCTTGTCCGATCTCCGGGACATCGGGAATTCGATCATCGTAGTAGAGCACGACAAGGAAATGATACTTTCGGCCGATCATGTCATCGACATCGGTCCGGGCGCCGGAAAGCACGGAGGCAGGATCGTAGCCCAGGGACGCCCCGGAGCCATTGCAGGGCAAAACTCCATTACCGGTCAATACCTCAGCGGTGAGAAACAAATTCCCGTACCCTCCCAACGAAGGCCTGGCAACGGAAAATTCCTCACCCTCAGGGGTGCAAAAGGCAATAACCTGAAACAGATCGACCTCAGCATCCCGCTCGGTAAGCTCATCTGTGTCACCGGGGTTTCGGGAAGCGGCAAATCAAGCCTGATCAACGAAACCCTGTATCCCATCCTAAGCGCCCACTTCTACCGGTCGGAGCAGGTTCCCCTGCCCTACGACACCGTAGATGGCATCAGAAACATCGATAAGGTGATCGAGATCGACCAGTCACCCATCGGCCGTACCCCCCGTTCCAACCCTGCCACCTATACCGGCGTGTTCGACGAGATCAGGAAACGCTTTGTCCAGGTTCCCGAAGCAAGGATGCGGGCTTACCAGCCTGGCCGCTTCTCCTTCAATGTAAAGGGCGGAAGGTGTGAAACCTGCAGCGGAGCCGGAATCAGGATCATTGAAATGAATTTTCTTCCTGATGTACATGTCCAGTGTGAAACCTGCAACGGAAAAAGATATAACAGGGAAACCCTCGAAATCCGGTACAAAGGAAAAAATATCAGCGATGTGCTGGAGATGACCATCGGGCAGGCGGTAACATTTTTTGAGAACATCCCGTCCATCCTGTTGAAGATCAAAACCCTCAACGAAGTCGGACTCGGATATATCACCCTGGGCCAACAATCCACCACGCTCTCGGGCGGTGAAGCACAGCGGGTGAAACTCGCCACGGAATTATCCAGAAAAGACACCGGGAACACCCTGTATATCCTCGACGAACCGACCACAGGACTGCACTTCGAGGATGTGCATGTCCTGATGAAAGTACTGAATAAGCTTGTGGACAAGGGCAATACGGTGATTGTGATTGAGCACAACCTGGATGTTATCAAGGTTGCAGATCACATTATTGACCTGGGCCCGGAGGGAGGCGGGGCAGGCGGCAATATCGTCTGTACCGGCACACCGGAAGAAGTGGCCGCACTGGATAAGGGATATACGGCGGCATTTATCAGAAAAGAACTTCATATCAGCTAACACCGGCAACACACTATGGAAAACAACCTTCACAACGAAGAGGAGCGGATCAGGCAGGCATTCAGTCCCAAGAACTGGACAGAGATCATGTCGATGGACTCCTGGGAAGTCTTTAAAATCATGGCCGAATTTGTGGAGGGATTCGAAAAGCTCGGAAGAATAGGACCCTGTGTCACCATTTTCGGTTCGGCAAGGATCAAATCCGGCCACACGTATTACAAGATGGCCGAGAAGATAGCCTACCTGCTGACCAGCAAAGGTTTCGGAATTATCACAGGCGGCGGACCGGGCATTATGGAAGCGGCCAACAAGGGTGCCCACTATTCCTTCGGAAAATCGGTGGGACTCAATATCGACCTGCCTTTTGAACAAAATCCCAATCCCTTTATCGACAGCGACAAACTGATGACCTTTGATTACTTCTTTGTCCGCAAGGTCATGTTCATGAAATACAGCCAGGGCTATATCGTGATGCCGGGCGGTTTCGGAACCCTCGACGAAATGTTTGAGGCCATTACCCTGATCCAGACCCATAAAATGGTCAAATTCCCGATCGTGCTTGTCGGCAGGCAGTTCTGGGAAGGTCTGATCGACTGGATAAAGTCACGTGTGTTGACGGAGCTGTTCATTGCTGAGGAGGATTTCGATATTTTCAGGCTGGTTGATACAGCCGAAGAAGCCGTGGAAGAAATCGAATCCTTCTACCAGAAATATGCACTGAAACCCAACTTCTGATAATATTGCCGTGATTGTCCACCTACCCCTGCAGTTTATCGCCATACAGGACGACGGTTTTCACCTGATGGTTGACGTGAGCGTGAACGGGCACCCCTTGCGGATGCTGGTGGATACAGGCGCTTCCCGTACGGTTTTCGACAGGCAGACCCTGGTGGAACTGCTGGAACTGGAGGAAACAGACCTTTTCAGCAACGAGGGCCCGTCGGGAGGTATTGGTACTTCAAACCTGGAAAGCAGCATCACCAGGATCAGGGAATTATGCCTGGGGGAATGCTGCCTGAAAGATTATATGACGGCGCTGATCGATCTGGGCAATGTGCATGACTTGTATGATGCCATCGGGCTGCTGAAGATAGACGGCATCCTCGGAGGTGATCTGCTGATGGAAACCAAGGCGGTAATCGACTACCGTAAAGCCCGCCTTACGCTTCGATACCCATGATTTTCAAGTAATTACTACCTGGAAATAAATAGTTTCAGCGGTTTCACCGGCCGCCATTTCCCATCGTTTCCTGAAAGGTAAAGCTTTAACAGGTACATACCTCCGGGCAGATCCAGCGACATACGGACAGGAATTTCCGGGATACTGCCCGCTTTTACTACGGCGCCCTGCAGGTTGCAAACCCGGTAATATGCGGCATTGTAATGATGCGGTGTTTGAAGCAGCAGGTTAAAATCCCCGTCTGAAGGATTCGGAAAAACCATACAACCTGCTGCGTTATCCTGACCATTATCCGCAATGCCTATCGGAGGCGGTGTGGTTCCTTTGAACCAGGCCAGCCCGCCGTTCTGTATCCCCATCACCAGATCGGGATAGTTATCCTGGTCGAAATCATGCACGGTAAAGGCATTGCGGTCTCCTTCCCTGAGAAACAGATAATTATGACCCACTTTCTGAAAAGTCCCCTCCAGGTTGCCGTCGATGTCCTTGTAATAACAGAGGCCATTCACCAGGGAGCCCGCAAAAAGACGTGTGGTATCATCGGCAAGCCTGAAAAAACATGGTGTACTGTAACCGTCGTAAGAAAAGAAAATGTCTCTCACATCCACATGCCCCAGACTGTCAGTCACGAAAGTGAACACCGCCTGCTGGGCGGTTCCTGTATTTTTGTAATAATGAAAGAAACCTGACTTGCTTCCGATGATCAGGTCGGGTAATCCGTCACGGTCGAGGTCAAATATCTGCGGTGCACTGGCATGGCCCACGTCTATTCCCTGGTAATTGAGCAACGGAGCGGCAAAGGCAAAAGGACTTCCGTTGCCGGCCACATTCTCGTAATACACCAGGGTGCCGTCATTCCTTCCGAGTATCATGTCCATGTCCTGGTCCCCGTCAAGATCGCCGAAAGAAGGAAACACATTGCTGATTTTCAGGGAAGATACACCTGCGAAGTCATCATCCGTGAGCGAAAACGCAGGGGCTGAAGCAGTTCCCGTATTCCTGAGGGCCATCAGCCGGCTGCGGAAAACTGACCGTAAAAATCCGAATTCATAATAAGAGGAATCGTGGTAACCATAATTACCAAGCACCAGGTCATACAGTCCGTCCTGGTCAAAATCACATGCCACCGGAAAAGCACAGGTGCCGGCATCGATCATGTCTTCCTGCAGGAAAGCTTTGGTCTGCAGGTGAAACAGCGGGTTGGAATCAGAACCGTTGTTCTTGTATAACCAAACACTCCTGTGGCTCTCCGAAATATTCGGATTGGGATCGAAAGGCGAAACCAGAAGATCCTTTTTATTGTCGTTGTCGACGTCGAGATAACAGGCAGCGGGAAAAGCAAACACATTGACGGAGGTGTCATAGGAAGGGAAATATGCGTCAATCGAAGTAACCAGTGCGGTATCGGGGGTACCGGTATTATACAGGGCGATGATCTGCGGGTAATCCACATCGCCGAGCAGCATGTCGGTAAGGCTGTCTCCGTTCAGATCGAGCATTTCGAAAGTGGACCCGATATGTTCGGTGGCTTCCGGCTGATAATAATAATCTTCCGTCCTGCTGCCCGGAACAGGCGGTTCTTTCGAAGGACAGACCGCGTTCAGGGTAATGGAATTTGAGGTGTCGCCCTCCCGGATAAAACCCCAGCAATTGGACTCGAGCCTGAAATCCAGGCTGTCGGCATGCCCGTATTTTTCCATGCTGAGGTTACGGTGATAATGCACATAGGTGCCGATAATCCAGAAGCATAAAATATCCAGGTCACCGTCATGATCCATATCCGCAATGCCCGGAAAATCGACATCAGTAACAAATATATTTAAATAATTACTGTATGTCAATGATAATAATTGATTAGTAACAAGTTCAAATTCAGGAGTATTACCTGTCGCAACATTCTTGTACACCGCAATTCCGCCGAAGCCATAAGTAAAGATATCATCCAGTCCGTCCAGGTTATAATCCCTCATCAGCATCCAGTTCTTCAGAGCGGGGTAGTACTGGACGTATTCCGGCGCCCACGTCAGATCTGGAGTACCGGGGGTGCCGCCGTTCAGGAAAGGCAGCAGGCGGTTGCCGATACGGTCGAAGACCAGCAGATCCTTCACACCGTCCATATTCATATCGGTGGCATTGAACTGGCAGGCATTCAAACCGGCCAGCCAGGGAAATGCCAGGGTATCTGCGTTCCATGTCACAGCCGGGCTGAGATACTGCCTGCTGAAGCCGAAGTCGTGCAATCCCTGTGAGATCAGGGATACCGGGAGCAGGAAAAGCAATGGAACAATGCAGTAAAATGCTTTATTTACAAGGAATCCGGGAAAAGTGTTTTTCATTTTGCTAAGTTACGATCATTATTTCTATATTTGCACCCTCAAAAAAATCAGTTTCATTTATCATATATTTAATCGCGTAGCTATGCAGAATAAGGGTGCGATCAAGTTCTTTGCCATTGCGTTTGCCTTGGTATGCGGGTTCCAGCTGTCATTCACCTTCTTTACCCGTTCGGTGGAAAGGAAAGCCGAAAAGTATGCACAGAGCCAGGTTGCCATGGATCTGGCAAAGACACTTTCGAACGGAGATGCGCTGAAGGAGACTTTCCTGATGGACTCCATCGCCAAATTCAGGGAAAGATATTACCTCGACTCCATGTCGAACCAGGTGATTTATAATATTTTAGTCAGAAAATACACCTATAAGGACTGCAAGGAAAGGGAGATCAACCTGGGACTTGACCTGAAAGGGGGGATGAATGTTACCATGGAAATTTCCGTGGTGGATATCATCAAGGCTTTAGCTGATCACAGCACCAATCCCACTTTTGTGAAGGCCATCGACCTGACCAACCAGAAGTTCAGAACCAGCCAGAAGGATTATGTGACCCTCTTCGCAGAATCTTTCACCGAAGTTGATCCGAATGCCAAGCTTGCAGCCATTTTCTCCACAATAGAACTGAAAGACAGGATCGGACCCAAATCCACCAATGAAGAAGTGATCGAAGTGCTCCGGGATGAGACCGAAGGGGCCATCGACCGTACCTTCAATATCCTGCGCACGCGTATCGACCGTTTCGGCGTAACCCAGCCCAACATTCAGCGTTTACAAACTGCAGGCCGCATCCTGATTGAGCTTCCCGGTATCAAGGAACCGGAGCGTGTACGGAAACTGCTGCAGGGAACTGCTAACCTCGAGTTCTGGGAAACATATGAATTTGCGGAACTGACCTCCTATTTCACCGAAGCCAACAAGCGTCTTGCCGAGCGGATCGGTCCGGGCGGGGAAATCCTTGATATCCTCAGCGATACCCTGCAAGCCGACACCACATTGACTGAAGCACCTGTTGCAGAAGCAGATACAACTGCTGTTGCAAAACCAGACACTTCAGCCGCATCCCTGCTCGACCAGATCAAAGACACCACTAAAAAGGGTGACCAGGCAGCCGAACAGGAGAGTTTCCAGGAATTTGCAAAAAAGAATCCGCTTTATGCCTATCTCACGCTGAACCTCCAACGCAATGAGCAGGGTCAGTATTTTCCCGGTCAGGGTCCGCTTTGCGGCTTTTCCGCCATTAAAGACACATCCAGGGTCAATGCCATGCTGAAAGCCACGGCCGGCATTTTCCCAAGGAACCTGAAACTGCACTGGACCGTGAAGCCCGAGAAGTCCCAACCCGATATCCTGCAACTGATCGCCCTCAGGGTTACTTCCAGGGACGGCACGGCTCCCCTCAGCGGCGACGTCATTGTGGATGCCCGCCAGGATTACAGTCAGACCGGCAATGTGGAGATCACCATGTCGATGAACACCGAAGGAGCCCGTACCTGGGCCAGGCTGACAGCAGACAATGTCGGAAAATCGGTGGCCATCGTCCTGGATGACCTTGTATATTCCTATCCCAGAGTCAACGAGGAAATCCCCAACGGCCGTTCCTCCATCAGCGGCAACTTTACGGTTGAAGAAGCCAAAGACCTCGCCAACATCCTGAAAGCAGGAAAACTGCCAGCACCAGCCAGGATCGTTCAGGAAGACATTGTTGGCCCAAGTCTCGGTAAAGAAGCCATCCAGGCCGGTATGATCTCCTTTCTCATCGCCTTTGTCCTGGTACTCCTGTATATGTACCTGTATTACAATAAAGCCGGTCTTGTCGCCGATACCGCCCTGCTGGTCAACGTCTTCTTCCTGCTGGGTATCCTTGCCTCCCTCGGAGCGGTGCTGACCCTGCCCGGTATTGCCGGTATCGTGCTTACCATGGGTATGGCAGTCGACGCCAACGTGATCATCTATGAACGTATCAAGGAAGAGATCCGGGCTGGCAAAGGCATGCGCCTGGCCATCGCCGACGGTTACAAACACGCCTACTCCGCCATCATCGACTCCAACGTTACCACCATCATGACAGGGATAATCCTGTATATTTTCGGTTCAGGCCCCATCCAGGGTTTTGCAACCACCCTGATCATCGGTCTGGCTTCTTCACTCTTTACAGCCATCTTTCTCTCACGCCTCATCTTTGAATGGATGCTAGACCACAACAAACATATTCTTTTCTGGAATAACTTCAACAAAAACTGGTTTACCGACCTTCACATCGATTTTATCAGTGTCAGGAAAAAACTGTATGTGGTTTCACTGATCGTGATGGGAGTGGGTGTGCTATCCCTTGCCATCCGGGGTGTGGTTCCCGGTGTTGACTTTACGGGAGGCCGTTCCTATATCGTCCGTTTCGACCAGAATGTTAAGACGAACGATATCAGGACCGCCCTGGGAAAGAGCATCGGCGAGACTCCGGAAGTGAAGACCTTTGGCCCCGATAACCAGATCAGGGTGACTACCAAATTTATGATTGATGACAACAGTCCGGAAGTTGACTCCGTCATTGACCTGAAACTTTACAGCGGACTGAAAGACTTTTACAAGGAACCCATCTCCTTTGAAGATTTTGCATCCAATGATGAAGCCAAACTGATCGGCAAGCTCAGCTCGCAGAAAGTCGGCCCCACCATTGCCAAAGACATCAGGATTGCTGCCATTTATTCTGTAATCTTCGCACTGCTGGCCATCTTTATTTATATCGCCATACGGTTCAGAAGGTGGCAATGGGGATTGGGCGGGGTTACCTCTCTGTTCCACGACTCAGTGATCGCATTCTCGCTCTATTCCTGGTTCCATGGCATTGTACCTTTCACCCTGGAAGTGGACCAGTCGATGATCGCAGCCATTCTTACCATTATCGGTTTCTCCATCAATGATACGGTGATCATCTTCGACAGGATCCGTGAATACCGCAACCTCTATCCGAAGCGGGACCTGGCCACCAATATCAACGATGCCATCAACCATACACTCGGACGAACCATCAATACTTCCGGTACTGTACTGACGGTATTGCTGGCCATGCTGATCTTCGGCGGGGAGATCATCCGCGGGATGAACTTCACCCTCTTCATCGGGATGGCCATCGGTACCTATTCCTCCATCTTCAATGCAACTCCCGTGGCTTATGATCTGATCATGTGGCGGGAACGTGTGAAAGAGAAAAAACTGGCCAGGCGGAAAGAAAAGAAATAAGCCTGAATGATCAGCATGGTATTACCGGGAAAGCGCGTATTTTTGCAGCGATAATTTCCGGAGCCGGTGATCTTATTATTATTCGATATCAGTGGAGGAGAACTCCTTGTCATCCTGGTGGTTGCCTTCCTGGTATTCGGTCCCAGGCGGATGCCCGAGATCGCCAGGCATATCGGCAAAGGCATGAACGATCTGAAAAAGGTTACCAGCGACCTTACCCGTGAGTTGCGGGATGGTACGGCTGAGATCAGGAAAGAGATCATTCAGGAAAAAGATAAGATCGTTGCCGATGGCAGGCGGCTGAAAGAAGAAATGCTGAGCGGACCTTCCGACTTCGGCACAGAGGTCGTTGACCACACTGTCACACCCCGGCCAGGCAGCCCCGGTGATCCTGCTCAAACACCCGGTTCACCAGCAACTTCAGAAGATCCGCCACCGGATGGCAGTGATACATCATCAGCCGGACAACCCGCCGCGTAAAAGCCTGTCTCACATGGTGCCGGCACCCGTCAGGGATAATCCTAAGCATTAATTTTTTTTAAGTTTGAGGATATTTCATAATTTAGCCGTTTTTATTGCCTTAAAGTTCAATCACTATGAAGCTTCTTAGGAGTCTCCTGCCTCTTCTTTTCATGGGTTTGCTGATCTCACAGCCAGTTGATGCACAGCAGAAAAGGAATTACACACAGGAAGCCGACCAGGCTTTCGACGATAAAATGTTCAACCTGGCCATCGAGAAATACCAGAAAGCCTACTCAAAAGTCAAACATAACAATGTCGAAAAGAACAGGATATTGTTCCAGATTGCCGAGTGCTACCGTCTGACCAATAACTGGAAAAAAGCGGAAAGCCAGTATAAAAGGCTCGACAAGATCAATTACTGGAAAGTGAACCCCCTGGCTACGCTTTATTATGCCGATGCACTGAAGATCAACGAAAAGTATGAAGATGCCATCCTGCTTTACACCAAATACAGCGAGATTGCTCCCAACGACAAACGGGGATCGATCGGTGTGGAATCATGCAAGATGGCCCAGCAGTGGAAGGACAACCCCACCCGGTACGCCATCAATCCCCAGGATGAAACCAAGAAAGAACTGAATGCCTGGAAAACGGTCAATTCTTCGGAAGATGACTTCTCTCCCATCATCGCAGACGATAAAGGCAAATCGCTGCTATTCACCTCCTCCAGGGAAAATTCCACCGGCAACCGCATCGACGACTGGACAGGACAGAATTTTTCCGATCTCTACATCTCATACAGCAGTGCCAAGGGCGACTGGAGTACCCCCATCCCGGTGGATGACCAGGGCATTGTGAACACTGAAGCCAATGACGGAACGGCCAGCTTTAATGCCAAGTTCAGCGTCATGTATTTTACCCGCTGCGGGTATGAGAAGAAAAAAGTGATGGGATGCCAGGTTTTTAAGACAGAAAAAAAAGGAAAAGCCTGGAGCGAACCTGAGAACGTAAAACTGGGCGTCGACACCACAAAGATTTACGGACATCCCAGCATCTCCGGAGATGAACTCACCATCTATTTTGCATCCGACATGGATGGCGGTTATGGCGGGAAGGACATCTGGGTAGCCACCAGGGCACGCAAAAACAAGGATTTTGAGAATCCCCGCAATCTGGGGCCCACTGTGAATACACCGGGCGATGAAATGTTCCCTTACCTGAGACAAGACAGTTTGTTGTACTTCGCTTCCAATTATCATCCCGGAATGGGCGGCCTTGATATTTTTAAAACCGTGAAGTCCGGCAACCAGTGGAGCACCCCCGAAAACATGAAGTCGCCGGTCAATTCCAATGCGGATGATTTCGGCATTACCTTCTTCCCCAACAATCCCGAAGAAAAAGGCTATCTCAGCTCCAACCGCAGGATGAAAGGCGTGAAAGGCGGAGACGACATCTACTCTTTCCTGAAAATCCCCCTGATTTTCACCCTTCAGGGCGTGGTCAGGGACGACAGAACCCTGCAACCCATCAAGGGAGCCGGAATCAAAATGGTGGGTTCCGACGGAACCTCCATCGAGATCAAAACCGACAACAAAGGTTTTTACAGTTTCGACAAAACCCAGATTTTGCCTGAAACATCCTATGAACTTACGGTGACCAAAGAAGGATATTTTTCCGATAAAGGCAGGGAGACCACAGTCGGGCTCGAACAGAGCAAAGACTTCGTCATCGACTTCGTGTTAATTCCTATCCCGGTGAAACCCATCGTTCTGCCTGAAATCCTGTACGATCTCGCAAAATGGGACCTGAAGCCGCAATACCAGGACTCTCTCCAGGGCCTGATCACCATCCTGGAAGCCAATCCCAACCTTACCATCGAGCTTGCATCACATACCGATATCAGGGCTTCTGACCAGTACAACGACACCCTGTCGCAGAAACGTGCACAGAGCGTGGTGGATTACCTGATCGAGAGAGGGATCGATCCCGACAGGCTGGTCGCAAAAGGATATGGCGAGAAAGTGCCGAGAATCATGGCCAAGACCATGGAACGGGAAGGATATTCGTTTAATGAAGGAGACGTGCTGACTGAAGAATATATCAACAGGCTTCCCGGTAAGGCCGTTCAGGAAGCAGCCCACCAACTGAACAGGCGTACGGAGTTCTCAGTGCTCAGCATGAACTTCGTTCCCAAACCGAAAATCGATACCACCGCGATCTCAAAAACCGTCAATATCAGAGTGGTTACCGATCCCAACCTGAATTATATCCCCATCACTCCCGGCGAAAAAGACCAATTTGAAGGGGAGATCTTCCTGAATGATTTTGCCGATGTCTTTACATACGAAAAAGCGGTAAGCGGGCTCAGCATGACCCCCGACAAGGCGTTTGAACTGCTGCAGAAGGGTTTTGTCAGCCGTCCCGACTTCCTTGGCGACCAGACAAAAGTGCTGCTCGAAGGTACCATTGCCGATAAAGCTCGCCTGGTAATCAAAAAGGTAAGGATCGGCAGAAATACACTTGACAATGTGGAAGTTGCCGTTGTAAAGGATCTTAAATCCCCCATCAGGCTTGGGGAAGAGCTCCTGAAGAAAATCGGGAACATCCAGATCGACAATGAAGGCCGGCGGTTGATCTTCCAGTAAACTGCCATCTGCCCGGAGCCTCCGGGCAGCAGCACTTCCCCGGCATCATCAGATCCGATCCGTCAGATGACTGAAACAGGAAGATACCACAAACGCGGGGTTTCCACCGGAAAGCAGGAGGTACACGATGCGTTGGAGCATGTCGATAAAGGACTGTTTCCAGGAGCTTTCTGCAAAATCATACCGGATATGCTCAGCGGCGATCCCGCATGGTGTACCCTGATGCATGCCGACGGAGCAGGCACCAAATCTTCCCTTGCCTGGCTGTACTGGAAGGAAACCGGCGACACCGGCGTATGGAAGGGAATTGCACAGGATGCCATTGTGATGAACACCGACGACCTGCTCTGTGCCGGAGCCACCGGGCCCATGCTGTTATCCTCCACCATCGGCCGGAACAAACACCTGATTCCCGGTGAAGTCATCCAGGCGATTATCCGTGGTACGGAAGAAATTCTCCAATGGATGCGCAGCCATGGACTGTCCATTTACAGCACCGGCGGAGAGACTGCCGATGTGGGTGACCTGGTGAGAACGATCATCGTTGATTCCACAGTCGTCACCCGTATGAAACGCAGTGATGTCATTGATAATCACAGGATCAGTCCGGGTGATACCATCATCGGCTTTGCATCAGACGGCCAGGCACATTACGAAACAGTATACAACTCCGGCATCGGAAGCAACGGCCTTACCTCGGCCAGGCACGAAGTGCTCGACCATATGTATGCCTCACTTTACCCGGAGAGCTACGATCCCAATACACCGGAAGCATATGTTTACTGCGGAAAACACAGCCTCACCGATCCGGCCTTTCACGGGCTGAACATGGGACAATTGCTGCTGTCGCCCACCCGAACCTATGCGCCTTTTCTTATTCCCGCACTGGAAAGGTACCGCTCACAAATCCACGGCATGGTGCACTGCAGCGGAGGAGGCCAGACAAAAGTGCTTCGTTTCCTGAAAGGGATTAGCGCGGTTAAAGACCAACTTTTCGACATACCGCCCGTATTCCGTATGATACAGGAGCAGTCGGACACCTCCTGGGAAGAGATGTACCGGGTCTTCAACATGGGACACCGGCTGGAATGCTATGTTCCGGAAGCAATTGCCGGCTCACTCATCAGCCTTGCCGCCACTTTCGGAATCGAAGCGCAGGTGATCGGCCACTGTATCCCCTCCGGCCGGCCGGGAGTCACACTGATCACGCCCCACGGTACCCTTGAATACTCCTGATGCCGATTTTTTGTATCTTTGCAACCTTTTCAGGGAGGGAAGAACCTATGGATTTATTGGAAAAACTGGAAGTGCTGTACCGGCGGCAGGAGGAAATTCAGCAATTGATGAACGAGCCGGGCGTGATGAACGACATGAAGCGCTATATCAGGCTGAATAAAGACTACAAAGAATTACAGCCGGTGGCGGATGCTTACCTGAGATACGCCACGGTAATCAGGCATATCGAATCGGCCAGGGAAGTGATGCTTACCGAAAAAGACGAGGAGTTACGCGACTATGCACGGGAGGAATTCAACCAGTTGAACCTTGACCGTGAGAAACTGGAGGAGGATATCAGGTTGTTGCTCGTACCTGCCGATCCCCAGGATTCCAAAAATGCCGTGGTGGAGATCCGGGCCGGTACGGGAGGTGATGAAGCCAGCCTGTTTGCCGGAGATCTGTTCAGGATGTACTCCCGCTATTGTGAAAACAAGGGATGGAAAATTGAGATGGTCAGCTATACCGAAGGTACTGTCGGCGGATTTAAGGAAGTGATCTTTGATGTGAAGGGCGACTATGTATACGGTCAATTGAAATACGAATCCGGTGTACACAGGGTCCAGCGCATTCCCCAGACCGAAACCCAGGGCCGTATCCATACCTCGGCTGCCTCAGTGGTCGTTTTACCAGAGGCCGATGAGTTTGATGTGGAGATCAAACCTTCGGATGTCAGAAAAGATACTTTCTGTTCTTCCGGACCAGGAGGGCAATCGGTAAACACCACCTATTCGGCAGTCAGGCTCACCCACCTGCCTACCGGTATCACGGTAAGCTGCCAGGATCAGAAATCGCAGCTGAAGAACCTCGAACAGGCCATGACCGTGCTGAGAACGAGGATATTCGAACTGGAATACCAGAAGTACCTGGATGAGATCTCATCCAGGCGCAAAACCATGGTTTCCACCGGCGACCGCTCGGCAAAGATCCGCACATATAACTGGCCGCAGAGCAGGATCACCGATCACCGGATCAACCTGACCCTTTACAATCTGCCGGCCGTGATCGACGGTGCCATCCAGGAACTGATCGATGCCCTGCAACTGGCAGAAAATGCCGAAAGGCTCAAAGCGGCCGTCAACGCATAACCTCCGTATATGAACAGGCAACAACTCATTCAACTGATCAGGAAGAAGCAATCCTTCCTTTGCATCGGACTTGACAGCGACATGGACAAGATCCCCGGGCACCTGCTTGGGGCCGAAGATCCTGTTTTCGAATTCAACCGCATGATCATTGAAGCCACCCACGATCTTGCTGTGGCATATAAACCCAACCTGGCTTTTTACGAATGCCGCGGCACAGCAGGCTGGCAGAGCCTGGAAAAGACCATGGCGTTTCTCGCTGCATACCAGTTAGAGGTTTTCACCATTGCCGATGCCAAAAGAGGCGATATCGGCAATACTTCAGAACAATACGCCAGGGCATTCTTCGGACAGGCCGGATTCGATGCTGTTACTGTAGCACCCTACATGGGTTCCGATTCCGTGAAACCCTTTCTGAAATCAGGCGGCAAATGGGTCATCCTGCTCGCACTTACATCCAATGAGGGTTCCAGGGACTTCCAGTTCCTGCAGCTGAAGGAAGACGGCAGCGATGTCATGTTGTATGAATCGGTCATCAGGAAATCCATGACCTGGGGCAATCCGGATAACATGATGTATGTGGTGGGAGCTACACGTGCCGAAGCGCTTGAAAACATCCGCCGGATCATTCCGGACCATTTCCTTCTTATCCCCGGTGTGGGTGCCCAGGGCGGAAGCCTGGAAGACGTAGCCCTGCACGGTATGAACGCGGATTGCGGCTTGCTGGTAAACTCTTCCCGCAATATCATCTTCGCCTCAGCAGCAGATGATTTCGCATTGAAAGCCAGAGAACAGGCCCTGCTGATGCAACAGCAAATGAAGCAGATCCTCGAAGCGCGCCGCCTGATCTGACCTTGATTTCAGGAAATTCTCAGTCGATAATGGTGGTCCAGCCGTATTTGTCAGGTTCTTCTCCATACTGGATAGCCCGGATCCGGTTGTAAAGCATGGTGGATTTCGGCCCTGCCTTCCCGTCTTTGCAATACTCAAAGGTCTTACCTGTGTCCCGGTCTACGATTTTTCCGATGGGCGAAATGACGGCAGCCGTACCGCATGCACCAACTTCTTCAAATTCATCGAGTTCCTCAATGTACACATGCCTTTTTTCCACCTTCAGCCCCATGTCCTCAGCCAGGGTCATCAGACTTTTATTGGTGATGGAGGGCAGAATGGAAGCTGAGAGCGGGGTCACGTAGGTATCGCCCTTAATGCCGAAGAAATTGGCAGGCCCTGCCTCATCAATGAATTTTTTCTCTTTGGCATCGAGGAAGAGCACGGTGGAATAGCCCTCACAATGCGCCCTTTCCCCTGCCCTGAGGCTGGCGGCATAATTGCCTCCGACTTTGTACTGGCCTGTACCGAGGGGTGCGGCCCTATCGTAATCCTTCGCAATCTGAACGGCTACCGGTTTAAAGCCTTCCTTGAAATACGGCCCCACGGGCGTGGTAAATACAAGCAAACAATACTCCCTGGCCGGTTTCACCCCGACCTGGGCTCCGGTGCCGATCAGTAATGGCCTGATATACAGGGAGGCGCCAGTTCCATAGGGTGGGATGAAGCGTTTGTTCAGTTGTACAGCCCTGATACAGGCAGCCGTAAAGATTTCCTCGGGAACTTCCTGCATCATGACTCCATAGGCGGAACTGCGCATCCGCTTCGCGTTTTCTTCAATCCTGAAAACCCGGATTTTACCGTCGACACCCATAAACACCTTCAGGCCTTCAAAGGCTTCCTGACCGTAATGCAGACAAGTGGCCGCAATGTGGATGTTCATGTACTCTGAATCAGACACCTCCAGTTCTCCCCATTGCTGGTTCCGGAAATAACAGCGTACATTGTAATCGGTTTTCAGATAACCGAAGGGTAAGTTTTTCCAATCAATCGTTTCCATATTCTATAGTTTTTCTGAAGTGCCGGTATGAGCTTGCCTGTTTCGCAGGCTAAGTTATACATTTTTCCTGAAATGAGGCAAACACAACAATTATTCACCCATGGCACATATCTTACCAAGGATTTCCCGTAAGCCGCGCTTTATCATGTCATTGTCCGACCCGTCATGATTGACCATGACCGCGAAGGTGATCTTTTCGTGCTTCATATTTTCAATCACTCCGGCAAAGGTCCTGACCGATTTCATGTACCCGCTCTTGGCCCGCATGTTCCCCTTGCATGGTCCATCAGGCAGGAACCTGCCCATGTCGCCTTCATGGCCGGCCAGGTTCAGCGTCTGAAGAAAATCGCTGGCAGAGGGATCCGACACGATCAGCCGCATCATACCGGCAAGCTGACCGGCACTCAGCCGGTCAGACGGGGATAATCCGCTGCCATCCAATAGTGAAGCGGATGAAAGATCAATTCCGTGCCCGGTCCAGAAATCCCGTACCACCCTGATCCCGGCAGCATATGTACCTGCTCCGCCACGCTTCACACCCAGGGTTTTGAGCAATGCTTCCGCATAAAGATTGATACTCTTCCCGTTCGTGAGTTCCACAATCTCCCGGAGTGCAGGGGAATACAACACACCGAGGGATTTGCGCGCATCCGACACCGTGATCCCCCTGTTCCGCAACTGTCGCACAGTAACCGGAGGATGCTGTATGTCAATGTTATTCACTGCAAGAAACTTATGAATCTGCTGCGCGCAGAAATAGGCCGGATCGGGAACACTCCCCCTCACCGTGAATGATGCCTCACCGGCCGGCACACTGCCCGTAAGCCAGCGGTGCATATCATACGGTGCACCGTATATAATCACCTGGTCGCCCGAACCGGACGCAGCGGTAACAACATCATTCTCAAAATCAAGTCCTTCAACAGGAGGATCAATGCCAAGCAGGGCAGCCGGCGCACCGGGAACGGCAGCCGGTCTGAACATCACCCTGATCTCATTGTCGTGATAATTCAGTCCGCTTACCCCGCCACCATAATAATTCCCCATATCCTCCCATATCCAGGACGACGGAATCAGTTGCTGATCAAACACATCCGCATCTGCAATCACGCCTCCTTCAATACGCCTGATGCCCGCCTGCCTGAGCATTTGTAAAACCTGCCCCGCAACTGCTTCGGCATGATGCGAAGGAAATCTCCCCGAACCCAGGGTCGGATCTCCTCCGCCTCTGATATAGAGGCTGCCGTCGAGAATACTGTCATGCAGGTGACCATCATATTCAAACACCGTTTCAAACCTGAAGTCAGGGCCCAGTATCTTCCAGGCCGGAAATGTGACCGCAAGTTTCATGGCGGATGCCGGAACAAGCTGTGCATCAGCATTTACCTCCGCCATCACACGGCCATCCCCGGCCATAATAACACAACTCCACAGCACACTGCCGAATGCCGTAGTATCCTGCCTTTCAAGGTAAGCCTGCAAAACGGAAGCATCCTGAGCATAAAGCCCGGCTGTATTGCCCAGAATCCACATAGCCGCTACAGAAAAAGCCATGAAACACCTTCTTAAGCTGTATCGCATACCATCCAATTTTCCGCAAAGATGGGAAATTCTCCCAAGATTGCGTCTCCCTTCCGTATCGATTGCCATTCTGCCGTTTTTGGTACCTTTGTCTGATGAAAACACTGTATCTCGTCAGGCATGCAAAGTCGGACTGGACCCTGCCCGGTCAGAAGGACATCGACAGACCACTGCTTCCCAAAGGAGTGAAACGCACTGAAAAAATCATCCAATACCTCCTGAAAAAACAGGTGATGCCGGGTCTGATCCTCAGCAGTCCGGCTGTCAGGGCACTGCAGACTGCAAAGCAGATTGCATCCGGGATCGGCTATCCTGAGAAAAAGATACAGATCGAGAAAACCATATACGCCTCCAATGAAGACATGCTGCTCGACCTGATCTTTGCGGCGGATGACCGTTTGGACAGCATCATGATGGTCGGACACAACCCGGAAATAACCAATCTCGCCAATCTGTTCCTGGCCAGTCCGGTTGAATGGCTTCCGACAACCGCTGTGGCCTCCCTGACATTTGACACTGATAAATGGAATGAGATCACTGCGGCCAAAACCCGCACCAATTATTATATCAGTCCGAAAACCCTGGAATGAGCTGCATAAAAGCAGCGTGATCAATACCACATAACCTAAGGATGAAAACGCAATACAAATACAATAACCGGGAAATCAGTTGGTTACATTTTAATGAACGTTTGCTTCAGGAGGCTGAGGACAAGCACGTTCCGCTGCTGGAACGGATCAATTTTCTGGGGATCTATTCGAACAATCTGGATGAGTTTTACAGGGTCAGAGTGGCCACCCTCAACCGCATGCTGAGTCTCAGGCCAAAAGAACGGGCGCTCTTCGATTTCGACCCTGCACGCCTGCTGAAAAAGATCAATGAGATCAGCAACGGACACCAGGAAAGGTTTCAGAATATTTACCAGAAACTGATCAGAGATCTTGAGAAACATCATGTCTTCATCGTCAATGAAAAAGAACTGAATGCCGGACAAGGCCGTTTTGTTACGGATTTTTTTCATAAGAAGGTCAGGAACAACCTGTTCCCGGTGATGCTCGACCAGTCGCCACTGGACTTCCCGCTCAAGGACAAATCCATTTACCTCGGTATTATCATGCAGCAGGAAGGCAGGCACGGCAAAGCAGCCATGGCCCTGATGAAGATACCCGTTTCCAAGGTACCCCGCTTTATCGTGATCCCTTCTGAGGGCAAAGCGCAAACCATCATTCTTCTCGACGACGTCATCCGGTATAATCTCCGTGACGTATTCTCAGTCTTTGAATTCGACTCCATAGCCGCCTATACATTTAAGATCACCAGGGATGCCGAACTGGATATCGACAGCGATGCCTCCAAAAGCTTCCTGGAAATCATGGCAGAAAGCCTCAAGAAAAGATCACAGGGGAACCCCGTCCGTTTTGTTTATGACAGGGAGATGCCGGAATCCCTGCTGAAATCCCTTACCCGGAAACTGAAGATCAGCCGCCAGGACACGATTGTGGCCGGTGGCAGGTATCACAATTTCAAGGATCTGCTGAACTTCCCCGTCACCGGCCCTGCCAGCCTGAAGTACTCACCCATGACACCCCTTCCCCACCCCGGACTTCATCAGAAACGCAGCCTTTTCAGCGTAATCCGGGAGAAAGACATCATGCTGCATTTTCCCTATCAGTCGTTCCGCTATATCATCGACTTGTTGCGCGAAGCCTCCATTGATCCCGATGTCAGGTCTATACGAATGACCCTGTACCGCCTTGCAAAGGATTCCAACATCATCAATGCCCTGATCAATGCCGCCCGTAACGGAAAATCTGTGACGGTGTTCATGGAAGTCCAGGCCCGTTTTGATGAAGAGGCGAATATACAGTACACGGAAATGCTTCAGGAAGAAGGCGTTCGCATCATCCGGGCCATCCCCGGTTTCAAGGTTCACTCCAAACTGCTGCTGATCAGGCGGAAAGAAGGTGCAAAAAGTGTGTATTACGCCAACCTTGCCACGGGTAATTTCAATGAATCCACTGCCGAAATTTATGCCGACGACAGCCTGCTTACCTGTAATCCCACAATATGCGAAGATGTCAGGAAAGTGTTCGACCTCTTTGAAGCCAACTACAAACAGCATAAATTCAGTTCCCTCATCGTCTCGCCTTTCAAAATGAGGGATACTTTCATGAAACTGCTGAAAAACGAAATCCGCAATAAGAAAGAGGGAAAAACGTCCTGGGTCGTCATCAAACTCAACAACATCACCGACATGCAGATAGCGGAAAAGATATATCAGGCGGCCGAAGCGGGCGTGAAGATCACTGTAATTGTAAGGGGCATCAGTGTTCTCGTTCCCAAAGTCAATAAACTCCATCACAGCCTCAGTGTGTTCGGAGTGATCGACCGCTTCCTGGAACATTCCAGGGTATTCGTTTTTGCCAATGACGGAAATCCCCTGTTTTACATCTCATCGGCCGATTGGATGGGGCGCAATTTCGACAACAGGATAGAAACCGCCATTCCCGTCTACGACCCCGGCATCCAGGCCGAGCTGATGAAGATGCTGGAAATACAGATGGCAGACAACTGCAAAGCCAGGCTGGTGGGATTGATCAACGCCAATACATACAGAACCACCTCAGGAAAGAAAAAAGTCAGGTCACAGTACGAGATGTACAAGTGGTTTTCGGAAAAAATTAAAGAATCACCTGCATGATCACCTTATCCCAGGCAATGGAGATCGTCCATGCTCACCCTTTGCAGACTGCAACAGAAGCGATCCCTCTGGGTGAATGCACCCACCGGGTGCTGGCAGAGGATATCAGCAGCGACCTCGACATGCCGCCTTTCAACAAATCGGCCATGGACGGATATGCCTGCCGGAGGGAGGATCTGGCTTCCGGTCTCACAGTGACGGAAGAGATCCCGGCCGGAAAAATACCTTCCGGTACCATCGGGGAAAACCAGTGTGCCCGCATTATGACCGGCAGCATGCTGCCTCCAGGCGCCGATTGCGTGATCAAACTGGAAGACACCACTACCCTTGCCTGTGGCAGCATCCGCTTTACTGCACCGCATACCGCCAATAACATCTGTTTGAAAGGAGAAGATGTGCGTAAGGGAGACCTTGTGCTCTCCAGGGGCAGCCTGCTGAAGGCTCCCCATATTGCCGTGCTTGCTTCCACAGGGCATGTGAAGCCCCTGGTTTACAGACAGCCGCGCATCTGCGTGCTTTCCACCGGCGACGAGATCGTGGAACCAGAGGTGTTTCCGTCCTTAGCCCAGATCAGAAACAGCAATGCCGGACAGTTGATCGCCCAGGCTGCAGCAATGGGACTGCATGCCCGCTATGCCGGGATCGCCGCGGACGAAGCACAGGAACTGGAAACAAAAATTACGCGCGCACTCGACGACCATGACCTGCTGCTGTTAACAGGTGGTGTATCGACGGGTGACTACGACCTGGTACCCATCATCCTCCAGCGGATGGGATTCCGTATCCTGTTTCATAAGGTCGCCGTTCAACCCGGAAACCCCACCCTTTTCGCCGGCAGGGATAACAAAAGGGTGTTCGGTCTGCCAGGAAACCCAGTTTCTGCTTTCGTTCAGTTCGAGTACCTGGTAAAACCGATGCTGTATGCAAGCATGGGGCATCATTTTACCCCCCTGATCGTGTCAATGCCCTTCGGGAAAACATTTCAGCGGAGAAATGCAGGCAGAACTGCCCTGATCCCTGTCACCACCTGCGAAGGGAAAGCCCTGCCGGTGGAATATCACGGTTCGGCACATATCCATGCCTACGCGCATGCGAGCGGCATTGTGGCACTCGAAACTGGAAAAACCACCATAGAAGCGGGAGAATTTGCTGATGTACGATTCCTTTGACAGGCATATCCATTACCTGCGCATTTCGGTGACCGACCGTTGCAATCTGCGATGCACCTATTGCATGCCGCCTGAAGGGATCAGGCTGATTGACCACGCACAGGTGCTGTCGTATGAAGAAATCTTCAATATTGCGGAAGCTGCGGTATCCATGGGATTCACCAAGATCAGGCTCACCGGGGGAGAACCACTCGTAAGAAAGGGTGTGGCCGGGCTGGTCAGCATGCTTGCCGGACTTACCATCAGCGATCTTTCCATGACCACCAACGGTACCCTTTTGCGTTTGTATGCCGCATCACTGAAAGGAGCCGGGCTGATGCGGATCAATGTAAGCCTCGATACGGTGAATCCCCTGCGGTATCGGGAAATCACCAGGGGCGGAAGCCTGCAGGATGTGTTCGACGGTATTGATGCGGCGCTGGATGCCGGGATCAGCCCGGTCAAGATCAACTGCGTGGTCAATGGTTCCAGTAAGGAGAAGGATGCCGAGGAAGTCGGACAATATGCGGCAGTCCGGGGACTTGAAGTCAGGTATATTCACCAGATGAACCTCAGGAACGGCCACTTTGCTGTGGTGGAAGGCGGTGATGGCGGCGACTGTGAACACTGTAACCGTTTGCGCCTGACAGCCAACGGACTGATCAAACCATGTCTTTTCAACGACCTGGCATTCGATACCCGGACGCTCGGCGCCCGGGAAGCCATCCGGCAGGCTGTGGCGTATAAGCCCGCCTGCGGCACCATCAATTGTTCAGGGCATTTTTATAATATCGGAGGATAGAAAGATGAATGAACTGTCGCATACAAATCCGCAAGGAAAAGCCAGGATGGTGGACGTCGGTGATAAAGAACAGCTGAACCGCACTGCCGGGGCGGCCGGATTTATCCGGCTCAAACCGGAAACCCTGAACCTGATCGCAGAAAACCTGAATAAGAAAGGTGATGTCCTGGCCATTGCCGAAATTGCGGGCATACAGGCCGCCAAACAGACTTCCGGCCTGATCCCCCTGTGCCATCCGCTGCTGCTTACCAGGGTCAGTGTCAGTTGCGAACCGGCAGAAAACGGCATTGTTGTCAGGTCGGAGGTCAGATGCACCGGACAAACAGGAGTGGAAATGGAGGCCCTGACGGCCGTCAGCATTGCCCTGCTTACGATCTATGACATGTGCAAGGCTGTTGACAAACAAATGGTCATTGAAAACATCAGACTGCTGGAAAAGAAAAAAGAACCTATCCATTGAACCCATGAATACCATACACAGCAGAGAGGTACATATCCATTCCCTCAATATTTCTTCCGCTAAAGGAACCATCAAATCGCCTGTTCCCTCACTCAGTTTTACCCGTTTGGGTGCTGAGGGAGATGCGCACGCGGGAACAGGGAACCGCCAGGTTAGCCTGCTCGGACTGGAAAGCATCCGCAAATTCGGCAAAGAAGCGGACAGAACATTTAAAGCCGGAGAATTTGCCGAGAATATCACTACCGAAGGTATCGACCTGTACCTCTGTGCGCCGCTCGACCGTTTCGTCCACGGTTCGCTGGTACTGGAAGTGACACAGATCGGGAAAAAATGCCATGGTGAGCAATGTGCTATTTTCAGAGAGGTCGGCAAATGCGTGATGCCCAGGGAAGGGATATTTGCACGGGTGCTGCACGAAGGAAGACTGGAAACCGGCCAGAGCCTGGTATATCAGCCAAAAATCTACCGTTTTATGGTCATCACCCTGAGCGACCGCGCCAGTGCGGGAGATTATGAAGACAGGAGCGGTCCGGCCATCACGGCATTGTTTACGGACTTCTGCAAACAACAGTCGTGGCAGTGTGTACAGGAAAAACACCTGATCCCCGACGACTCCGAATTGCTGAAAAATATCCTGCTGATGGCCAGAGAGGATAAAACCGACTTCATTTTCACCACGGGAGGCACCGGTATCGGACCCAGGGATTTCACTCCCGACGTAGTGCAAGCAATGCTGGACAAAGCCTTACCAGGGGTGATGGACTTTATTCGTCTCAAGTACGGCAGTGAGAAACCGAATGCCTTATTAACCAGATCTTTGGCAGGGGTGATGGGTCAGAGCCTGGTGTTTTGCCTTCCGGGGAGTGAGAAAGCGGTGAGGGAATACATGGCAGAACTCATCCCCATGTTCCGTCACATGAAGCATATGTTGCACGGGCTGGATCAGCATTAACCTGCCTGCATCCGGGTACTGCCGAGGGCAAAATCCCTGCCGGCCTTCAATGCCGCGAGGTTGATCCGGATCACCTCATCCCCTTTTCTGCTGAAGATGGTGCTTATGGCATCTTCAAATTGTTCAAAAGAAAAACACAAAAAGGGAGCGGCCGCTCCAAGGATCACCATATTGGCAGATTTAGCGGAACCAAGATCACGGGCGATACCGTCCGCATCCAGGGCCACATGATGGGGAATCTGCTCCACTGCTGCCATAACCTTTTCAATATCAGGATAATTACTAATATTGACATAGGGTTTCACATTAGTGATCAGCCATCCTTCGGGTGACAGCATGGGAAGGTGTCTGAGGCTTTCCATGGGTTCCACTGCAATGATCATATCGGCCCTGCCCCTGGGGATCAGGTCTGAAAATACGGGTTCATCTGAAATTCTCAGGTTGGAAGAAACATCCCCGCCCCGCTGGCTCATTCCATGGACTTCTGATTGCTTGAGAAACATTCCGCGTTTGATGGCAGCCATGCCGATGGTGGCCGCTATGGACAGAATGCCCTGGCCTCCCACACCTGCCAGGATAATATCTTTCTTCATCTTCTAAATATCTTTAAGGTTGAATTGGCTGATTACAATCCGGCTTTTTTTGCCTTGATCTCTGTTTTCTTACGTTTGGTTACAGTCTGGATACACTCCCTTCGCGGAATAATCACGGAAACTCCCTGATATTCCAGTTCTTTCTTCATGATGGCAAGGTTCTCCCCGTGGTATTTGGGCGATGGATTCAGCACGATGATGTGCTCCTCCGCCACGCCAAGTCCTTTACAAATGGCCTCAATCTTTCCCGTTGCCGCAGAAGGCTGCCCCCCTGTCATGGCCGTGGTCGCATTGTCAAGGATCAGCACCTTCACATTGCTGCTGTCGTTCACGCAATCCAGCAGTCCGGTGATCCCCGAATGGGTGAAGGTGGAATCGCCTATCACTGCCACAGAAGGTGCCAGTCCCACATCCGCAGCTCCTTTGGCCATAGTGATGGAGGCTCCCATGTCGACACAGGTATTGATGGCATCGAATGGTTCAAGCGCACCGAGCGTATAACATCCGATGTCGGAGAAGACCCTTCCTTTGGCATATTCAGTCAGGGCTTCATTCAGTGCATTATAAGTATAAATATGCGGACATCCCCCGCAGAGTGAGGGGGGGCGTCCCACCACCACACCGGGCACAGGGACGGAAGGCACTTCGGCAAAGCCCAAAGCTTTTGCCACGATGCTTGGGTTAAGTTCCCCGTCTCTGGGAATAAATCCGTCGAGCCGGCCATGTATTTTTTTCCCTTTACTCAGCATTCCCTTCAGCAATTCTTCTATCAGCGGATGCCCGTCCTCCAGCACCAGAATCTCATCACAGCTCTCATACAGCCGGGTAATATGGTTTTTCGGACAGGGATACATTCCCACCTTCACCAGGGGATGCGGGACTTTGCCGCCGGGGTAATTCTCCTTGAGGTAGTTATAGGCGATGCCGCATGCAATGATGCCGAGTTTTTTATCGTGACCGTCCTCGTATGAATTGAAGCTGCTGACTTCCGATTCCCTTTCGAATTCGGGAAATTGTCCGAGCAGCTTTTTATACTGTCTCCTGGCATTTACCGGAAGCAGGATAAATTGCCGGTGATTGTCCGGCAGTTTCAGGGGATTTTGTGCGCGTGATTCACTTCTTGCCACGCCGGACCGGGAATGGGCAAGTCTGGTGGTAAGCCTCATCAGCACAGGTACCCCGTACTTTTCTGAAAAATCAAATGCAAAGCGTGTCATGTCGTAAGCTTCCTGCTGGTTGGCCGGTTCAAGGATGGGAAGCAGGGCAAACTTTCCGTAACAGCGCGAATCCTGTTCGTTTTGGGAAGAATGCATGGACGGATCGTCACATGCCACAAACAGCAGGCCTCCGTTTGCTCCGGTAATGGCCGAATTCATAAACGGGTCTGCGGCCACATTCAAACCCACATGTTTCATGGCTGTCATGGCCCTTTTGCCGGCATAGGAAACCCCGAGCGCAGCTTCCATGGCCGTCTTCTCATTGGCTACCCATGATGATATGATTCCTTTTTCCTTCGCTTCTCCAGAATGATGAACATATTCATTAATCTCGGTGGAAGGGGTGCCGGGATACGCATAAATTGCAGACAATCCGGCGTCAATGGCAGCCTGGGCGATCGCTTCATCACCCAGTAACAATAACTTTTGCATCGTTCAGATAGTATTAATGACAGGGAACTCCCGGAAACAAACCTAAGGATTTCCGGGAAGCTGTGCAAGGGAATCGGCTGATTTAGAAAGATTCTAAATGCACCATCCTTCATTTCATGACGCAACGCACTGAAAAGCCGAATTTTTTATCATTGGCGGATTGGGTGATGCAGCAGGAGTTGTAATACATCATGTAACTCCGGGCATAATAGGCACAGTTCTCGGTTGCAGTCCACCAGTACCCGAAGTCGCCCAGACCGAAAAACACACCCAGCAGGTTGCAGGTTCCGCCGGGCAGGGCCGTAAAACCACAGGCATTGCCTGCCCCGGTGTTCGGTGTATGCCAGTGCGCAATCCCGCTTTCCTTTAATATACCTCCTGCACCATTATCTCCACCCAGATAAGTGATCAGGGTTTTCCAGTCGTCGTCGGTGGCTACCCGGAAACCTGCAGGCGCCAGACCCCTGGGATCGCTGACGGCGAAGAAATTATACAGTCTTCCGTATGTAAGCGAATTGCTTTCATTGTTAAGGTAATTGCAGCAAGCCCCGCTCACCAGGCTTGCCCAGCCGGCAGAAAGCGTCACCACCGGGATGGGATCACCATTGGCGTATGCAGCGGTTTTCAGGTTTTCGGCCAGCCAGACCTGTGATCCGATCACGAGCGTATGATACACATTCCCGTCAATATCCGTTACCGTGGCAGGCACGCCGGTAAGGGGATCATTATCCGCATCCTTTTTACAGGCAGTGATGCACATGCAAACACCCAGCAATAAAATGGCAATGCCGGGCATCGCACCTTCAATTCCCGGCCGGTTCCCATATGGGGCGCCTGATGGTACCATGGAATCCTCCCATCAATTTGCACAAATATAATAAATTATTTCCCGTTTGTCAATGCAGAAACGCGATTAATCGCGTTTCACCCGCAGAGACGCGATTAATCGCGTTTCACCCGTAGAGACGCGATTAATCGCGTCTCTACACGGGTACCGGAAAATATTTTTCCAGGGCCTGCCGCCGGTATTCAAAAATCTGCCTCACCGTGCGGTTTACGAACAACAGGCCTGCCAGCCGGCCAATGAATGATTTCCCGATATCGTAATACAGGATATCCGTCATGACCACACCCTTTCCCTGTGGTTCAAAATGATGTTCATGATGCCAGATACGGTACGGACCCTTCCGTTGCTCATCCACAAAGTATTTTCCATCAATGATACGGGTGATCTCAGTCCACCAGGTAACGGGTATCCTAAGCATGGGTTTCAGACGGTATGTGATGATCATTCCCTCATACATCACATCAGGCACTTCCGAAGTGATCCGGAAGTCGAGGCCGGGAGGCGTCACTGCATTGAGATTGGCCGGGTTGCTGAAAAAGGCCCAGGCCTGTTCGGGTGAAACCGGAAGGTATTGTTGTTGTTTCAGGGTGGGCATGTTAAACAATGTTAATCCGCAGGAAAATTACGGATTTTTCCTGCTGCGCCGGCGGAGTTCCGGGACGGAACACATTTTCAGCTGCCAGACAGCGGTGTAAGAATTATTCAGCGGAACCTTTCTTCTTACTGCGTTTGGCTTTGGGATCGAATGCCACCTTTTCAATCATATCAGTGGTAATGCTCTTGGGCCGTTCGAGGGGGAAGCCGAGGGCACGGTCCCATACGATATTGGCACAAATCCCGATGGCACGTCCGATGCCAAACATCACGGTATAGAAATCATATTCCCTCAGCCCGTAATGCCAAAGAACGGCGCCAGACTGCGCATCCACGTTGGGCCAGGGATTTTTGGCCTTACCCTGTTCGAGTAAAATGGGCGGAACAACCTTGTAAAGCAGGTCCACATACTTGAAGATGGGATCCTCAGGCAGGTGTTTGAGCGAGAATTCTCGCTGGAGCATATAGCGCGGATCGGTCTTGCGAAGCACCGCATGGCCGAAACCCGGCACAACGTGTCCGGCATTGAGCGTATCCCATACATATTGCCGCATCTCATCCTCAGTGGGGATTTTACCTTCCATCTTATCATACAGTTCGATCAGCCATCGCAGCACTTCCTGGTTGGCAAGGCCGTGCAGCGGACCAGCCAGTCCGTTGATCATGCTGGCAATGCTCAGGTACACATCCGCCAGGGAACTTGCCACAAGGTGACCCGTGTGGGCACTCACATTTCCGGCTTCATGATCGGCATGGATGATGAAATACAACCTTGAAACCTCGTCAAACGGTTTTTCAAAACCCAGCATATGGGAGAAGTTGCTTCCGAAATCCAGGTTGGGATTCTGCTGAATACGCTTTCCGTCGCGGTAAAGCTTGGTATAAATATAAGTACCTACTTCAGGGAGTTTGGCCAGCAGGTTCATTGTATCTTCATAGGTAGAATCCCAGTACTCCAGCTTATTGATCCCGCTCTTGTACTTCTTTGCGAAGAAGCTTTCCCGCTGCATGGCCATGATGGCAGATGACAATATCGTCATCGGATGGCTGCAGCAGGGCATGGCATCGATCACCTCGTAAACATAGCGTGGCAGGATGCGCCGTTTCTGAAATTCGTCGAGTACCTCTTCCACTTCCTTCTCGGTGGGGATATCCCCGGTAAGCAACAGGTAAACAAGCCCCTCCACATAAGGCATATCGGCTCCCGGCGGTTTTGGCAGCTTTTCAAATATCTCCGGCAGGGTAAATCCCCGGTACCGGATGCCCTCAAAGGGATCAAGGTAGGAAATATCGGAAATCAGGCTTTTGATTCCTCTCATTCCGCCGATCACCTGGCTCACGGTGACCTCATCGACGATCACATCACCGTACTCCTTCAGCAGCTTGTTGATGCGCGGCCGTTGTGCCTCGATCTTTTCATGCAGTTTATCTTTCAGACGTGACATAGCAATACGTATATTATTTGTTATAATTCATGATTTTCTCAACAACTGCGTCACCGAACCCGGAACAGCTCAGTTTCACCGCTCCTTCCATCAGCCGGTGGAAATCATAGGTAACGGTTTTTGCCTGAATGGCGGCTTCCATCCCATGGTATACCAGATCCGCGGCTTCCTGCCATCCGAGGTATTCAAACATGAGCGCCCCGGAAAGGATGACGGAACCGGGATTGACCACGTCGAGACCGGCATACTTGGGTGCCGTGCCATGGGTGGCCTCGAAAATGGCATACCCATTGCGGAAATTGATATTGGCCCCCGGTGCAATCCCAATGCCTCCCACCATGGCGGCCAACGCATCGCTGATATAATCGCCGTTCAGGTTCAGCGTGGCAATCACACTGTACTCCTTCGGCCTGGTAAGGATTTGCTGCAGGAATGCATCGGCAATCACATCTTTGATGATCAGTTTGCCTTCATCCACAGCCTGTTTCATCACAAGTTCCGCCTTCTCTTTTCCCTCCTTTTCCGCAATGCTGTCGTAAGCTGCCCAGGTAAAAACCTGCCCGGGAAATTCCTTTTCTGCCAGCGCATAACCCCAGTTCTTAAAGGCTCCCTCGGTAAACTTCATGATGTTCCCCTTATGTACCAGTGTTACCGAAGGCAAATGCTTCCGCAATGCGTATTCAATGGCAGCCCTGACAAGCCGCTCCGTCCCTTCAAGTGATACCGGCTTGATTCCGAGAGAGGTCGTCTGGGGAAAACGGATCTTTTTCACCCCCATCTCTTCAATGAGGAATTGTTTGAGTTTCTCGTTCTGAGGATCGCCATGCATGTACTCGATACCGGCATAAATATCCTCGGTATTCTCCCTGAAAATATGCATATCAACCCATTCCGGATGTCTGACCGGTGAGGGAACACCGTCGAAATATCTTACCGGACGCAGACAAACATAAAGATCCAGCTCCTGCCGAAGCGCTACGTTCAGAGACCGGATGCCGCCGCCGATCGGCGTGGTCAGTGGACCTTTGATCCCCACCACATGATCGCGGAATGCCTGCAGGGTTTCCTCCGGCAGCCAACTGCCCGTCTGCCCGAATGCCTTCTCCCCTGCCAGCACTTCCTTCCAGATAATTCTTCGCTTGCCGGTATACGCTTTCTCCACGGCGGCATCGAAAACCTTTACCGACGCCCGCCAGATATCCGGCCCGGTACCGTCTCCCTCAATAAACGGAATAACAGGAAAATCAGGCACCTGAAGCCTGCCTGCTGTCATGCTGATTTTTTTTCCTTCCATGCTTGTTTAATAATTACAGATAATTCTTTGACGTTCTTTCAGGAGATGACCGGTTTTTTCCTATGCAAAGATACACATATTTGCATACAATGCCATTTGCTATAAAAAACGGCATCCTTTTCCACCCGCAAAAACTAACACTTCATTAACATCTTGGTTCAAACAGAATTAAAAAACATTCAATCATTTCTGTATTTCAGAAACGCCGCCTGAACAAACTTTACATTACATTTGCCGGCCAAAAATGCATGTTCAGATTAAACAACAAACATTTCCCTCATTGAAACGCAACATATTTATTCTGATCCTCCTGATTGCATCACAAGTTGTTCATACACAGATTCCTTCCCTCTCCTGGGCCAGAAGGGCGGGTGGCAGCGGGAATGAGTGCGCCTATTCCGTGTATGTGGACAACAGCGGCAGGCGATTTATCTGCGGGGCTTATACCAGTCCTTCGCTCAGTTTCGGCGAAATGACGATATATAATAACGGGGGAGCCGATCTTTTTATCGCGGCCTTCGATCCCTCGGGGGATATTTTATGGCTTTACGGTGCAGGCGCCGAAGGAAATGAGGAAGCTTACAGCATCAGCGGCGACGGCAACGGGAAGGTCAGTATCTGCGGGTATTATACGAGTGCTTCCATTTCCATGGGCGGCAGCACCCTGACCAATGCCGGGACAGGCTACACCGATATCTTCACCGCGGTTTTCGATAACCAGGGAAGCGTGCTTTGGGCTTCATCAGCCGGGGGTACGCTGAACGATGAAGCTTACGGCATTTCCATGAACGCTGCCGGGGAAACGGTGATTACCGGATATTTCGCAAGCAACAGCATACAATTCGGTTCGCAGACCTATACCAATGCGGCGCCGGGCTACAGCGACCTTTTCCTGGTCAGTTACGGCCCCAACGGCAATGTAGCGTGGAGCACCCATACCGGCAGCGATTACGGAGAAGCCGGTTACAGTGTCAGGCATGATCCTCAGGGCAACATCCTGGTAACCGGCGGTTTTGGAAGTACCACGCTCACCTTCGGAAACACCACTCTAATAAACCAGGGATGGGCCAACCTCTTTCTGGCGAAATATACGGCTTCCGGTGCAGTTACATGGGCCCGCAGCGCCGGTGGAAACAATGTAGACGAAGCTTACAGGATCTGTACCGACCAGGGCGGAAACATCTACCTGGCAGGCTATTTTACCAGTGCAAGCATAGCCTTCGGCAGCACGACCCTCATGAACAGCGCATCCGGAACGAGCGATGTATTCATCGCGAAGTACAACGGCAACGGGATTGCCCAGTGGGCTTTGAAGGCCGGCGGAACGGAATGGGAATCACCATATGCGCTCGGCTGCGACAACACCGGCAATCTGTTTGTAAGCGGTTCCTTCAACAGCAATGCATTACTTGCAGGAAACACCACGCTGAACAATGCAGGAAACAGTGATATATTCCTGATGAAGATCAGTGCAGGAAGTTTTGACTGGGCTGTATCATACGGAGATACAGGCTATGAAGAGGTTTTCGGACTTGCACTGGATGCCGGCGGCAATATGCTGCTTTGCGGTTACTACTCAGGTGATGTATTCTCCACGGGTACAACCCAACTGTTCAATCCCACTCCCGGAACCAACGAATGCTTTGTCCTGCGGACGGATGCAGGCGGAAATGCAAATTGGTCCATACGCGGCATGGGCGGTGGCGCGGATGAAAATCTTGCGATGCTTGCCGACGGAAATGCCAATGTTGTGACGGCGGGCTACTTTACCAGTCCTTCCATCACTTTCGGCAACACCACCCTGCACAATGCCATGCCCGGAAGCTCGGATATTTTCCTGGTAAAATATGATTCCCTAGGCAGTGTACTCTGGGCCGACAGTTCCGGAGGAACGGGCTGGGAGACCATTTACGACCTTGCTACCGACGGAGCCGGCAATATTTATGCATGCGGAGCCTTTACAAGCGACAGCCTGGTTTTTGGCGGTCACATCATTTATAATACCGGCGCAACCGATGTTTTTGTCGTCTGCTACTCCCCTTCAGGAATGGCAAGCTGGGCAAAGTCTATCGGAAGCAACGGCATTGAAGAAGCATACACGATCTGCCGCACATCCGGCACTGATGTATTCATCAGCGGCTATTTCAGCGGTGCTGAACTGCAACTGGACAATATCACCCTTACCAACAACAGTCCTGGAAGCAGCGATATATTCCTGGCAAAGCTGAATCCTGCAGGAAATGTCACCTGGGCTGTTTCTTTCGGCGGAAGCGGAAACGAGGCCGTCTATGCAGCTGAATCCGGCAATGGAAACCGGATCGCCTTCTGCGGATCATTTACCAGCCCCGCCCTTGCATTCGGCAGTTACCAGCTTTCAAATGCCGGCGCTTCAGACGCCTTTACCGTGTCACTGGATGAAAATGGCAACGTCCTCTGGGCTCAAGGAATTGGAGGAAGCGGAACAGAAGAAGGCGTGGCGATCGCACCGGAACCGGACGGATCGGTCATTACAGGCGGATATTTCAGTAGTCCGGAACTGATTACCCCTTTACAGACTGTCCAGAACGCCGGAAGCGGCACCAACGATGCTTTTCTGCTGAAATACAGTTCCGGCGGTATCCTGAGCCGTGCCACCGGCCTGGGATCTGTTGGAAATGAAGGAGTGAACTGTCTGACAATGACCACCGGGCAGCATCTCGTTCTGGCAGGCGGTTTCGACAGTCCCGGATGGACAGTCGGAACCCAGACCCTCATCCATAAAGGAATGGGTGATCTGTTTACCATCTGCCTCGACAGCCTCTGGAACCTGCGCTGGGTGATGGAAACCGGCGGAAGCGGCACTGAAATACCCTATGCGCTTCAAACTGACACTCATGGTAACCTTTACCTGGCAGGAAGTTACTCCAGCCCCCAACTGACTGCCGGTTCGCAGGAACTGCAAAACGCCGGTTCCTTTGATGCCCTGCTGGTCAATGTGCATCACGGCATCCCCCTCGCTGTGCGGGCTCACGATAAAACGAAGCCGCTGCCATACCCGAATCCGTCCTCCGGCACCATCATCCTGCCGCTGCCAACTCCCTGCAGGCAGGTAAACATATACAGATCCGACGGCAGCATTTTCCGGACCATCCCAGTTCTGCCCGGTACAGGCGAACTGCGGCTGGATCTTCCGGAAGGGTTTTACCTTATACAGACCGATACGGAGCACGATCCACAGGCATACAGTGTAATGGTCGTGCGCTGACCCGGTGTTCCGGGCAGGAACCCTGAGCCTTCACAGCCATTTTGTCAGCATCCGTCCGCTGGCATATGCTTTGCTGAACAACGGGCTGTTTTAAAACCAGAATGCCATGCAAAAAGGAAAAATCAACGTACAGACAGAAAACATCTTTCCCATCATCAAGAAGTTCCTCTACTCCGAACATGAAATCTTCCTGAGGGAGCTGATATCCAATGCCGTCGATGCAACCCGCAAGCTGCAGACCCTCGCCTCATTAGGAGAATTCAAGGGGGAAACAGGTGATCTCACCATCGAAGTTACCCTCGATGCTAAGAACAAAACACTGACTATCAGCGACAAGGGTATCGGGATGACCACTGAGGAGATCGATAAGTACATCAACCAGATCGCCTTTTCCAGTGCTGAAGACTTCATCAAAAAATACAAAGGCAAGGCAGCCGATGAGCAGAACAGCCTGATCGGACATTTCGGACTGGGTTTTTATTCCAGTTTCATGGTTTCGAAACAGGTGGAGATCATCAGCAAATCATATAAAAAAGGGCCCGGAAGCAAGGCAGTCAGATGGGTATGCGACGGAAGTCCCGAATATTCCATGGACGATCACGACCGCAAAGAACGGGGTACGGATGTGATCCTTCACCTGGCTGACGATTCCCTGGAATTCAACGACGAACACAAAATACTGGAGCTCCTGAAGAAGTATTGTAAGTTTCTGCCTGTTCCCATCCGTTTCGGCAATGAGAAACGCTGGGAAGAAGCGGAAGGCGAAACAGACAAGGACGGCAAACCCGTGAGCAAAGAGGTGGAAATACCCCGTATTATCAACAATACCAATCCATTATGGAGGCAGAAACCTGCCGAACTGAAGGATGAGGACTATAAAACATTCTACCGCGAGCTGTATCCTTTCACTTTCGAGGAGCCCCTCTTTCAGATCCACCTGAACGTGGATTATCCTTTCAACCTGACCGGAATCCTGTACTTCCCGAAGGTGAAAAAGTATGTGGACATCCAGAAGAACAAGATCCAGCTTTACTGCAACCAGGTGTATGTAACCGACACGGTGGAGGGCATCGTTCCCGACTTTCTGACCCTGCTTCACGGGGTGATCGATTCCCCTGACATTCCGCTGAATGTTTCGCGGAGTTATCTGCAGGGTGATGCGAACGTAAAAAAGATATCCAACCACATTACCAAGAAGGTGGCGGATAAGCTGGAGGATTTGTTCAAAAACGGCAGGGAAGCATTTGAAAAGAAATGGGACGACATCCGGGTTTTCATCGAATACGGGGTCATTACCGAGCAGGACTTCTACGAAAGGGCAAAGAAATTCTGCCTGCTGAAGAACACGGAAGGGAGTTATTTCACCCTGGACGAATACCACAGCAAGGTGGAGGCAGTACAGACCGATAAAGAAAAGCAGGTCATATACCTCTACACCACACAGCAGGAAGAACAGCATGCTTATATCGGTGCAGCCCGGGAGAGGGGGTATGATGTCCTGCTGATGGACGGGCCGCTGGACAATCATTTCGTGAATGCACTGGAATCCAAACTGGAAAAGATCCGCTTCAAGCGGGTGGATTCCGAAGTTACGGAGAAACTGATCCAAAAAGAGGAATCCCTGCCTTCAAAGCTCAGCGGTGAGGAGCAGGACACGCTCAAACCCCTGTTCGAGGAGGTGGTTGGGAAAGAAAAATACCATATCACCTTCGAGCCCCTGTCGGAAACAGATCTGCCGGTCATCATCACCCAGCCCGAGTTCATGAGAAGGATGAAAGACATGGCAGCCCTTGGAGGGGGAATGAATTACTGGGGTGAGATGCCGGAAAGTTTCAACATGGTGGTGAACAGCAACCATCCTGCGATCGGACACCTGCTTCAGCTTGAATCCGAGGAAGAAAAGACAGGCCGGATCAGGCAACTGTCAGATCTCGCGCTGCTTTCACAAAATATGCTCAGGGGAGAAGAACTGACAAAATTCATCAGCCGCAGTATCGAACTTCTAAAATAAAATTACATTTGTTAACAGAGAGACATTCAAATCAGCAATTAAACATCCAACATCATGAGAAGCACCATCGTAACGATTGGAGTCATATTAGTACTCCTGGTCATCCTGGTACTTTCCGGGGTAAGTACATATAACGGACTGGTTTCCAGAGAAGAAGGCGTCAGTGCACAATGGGCACAAGTAGAAAATGTGTACCAGAGGCGTGCTGACCTGATCCCCAACCTGGTTGAAACCGTGAAAGGTTACGCCAATTTCGAGAGACAGACCCTGACCGAGGTGATTGAAGCCCGCGCCAAGGCCACCGCCGTGAACATCAACCCTGAAAACCTGAACGCGGAAAGCCTGAAACAATTCCAGGAAAGCCAGAACGGGCTGAGCTCGGCCCTTGCCAGGCTGATGGTTGTTGTTGAACGCTATCCCGACCTGAAGGCCAACCAGAACTTCCTCGAACTGCAGGCACAGCTCGAAGGAACGGAGAACAGGATCAGTGTGGAGCGGAAGAAATTCAACGAAACGGCGCAGTCTTACAACACCTATATCCGGAAATTCCCCAAGAACATCTTTGCGGGGATGTTCGGGTTCGAAAAGAAGGCTTACTTCGAGGCCGAGCAGGGAGCAGAAAAGGCACCTGATGTGAAGTTCTGACATGCACCCTTTCAAACACCTGTCATGCTGAGCGGAGTCGAAGCATGCAACAGGCGTACACCCGTCATGCTGAGCGAAGTCGAAGCATCATTTTTTTATCTAACC
>CAZSQJ010000005.1:130549-131941 GCA_964608665.1 uncultured Bacteroidales bacterium
CAGGCGTACACCCGTCATGCTGAGCGAAGTCGAAGCATCATTTTTTTATCTAACCCTTTAATCATCACCCCTATGCCATCAGCCAGGAAATTCTTCAGCGAACAGCAGCAGGAAGACATCCGCCAGGCGATCATGGACGCAGAGCTCGACACCTCGGGTGAGATCCGTGTGCATATTGAAAAATCCTGTACGGGCGAGCCTTATGAGCGGGCAGTATGGCTCTTTCACAAGCTCGGGATGCAGAAGACACAGGAGCGCAACGCCATCCTGTTTTACCTGGGAGTGGAAAACCGGAAGTTTGCCGTGGTGGGGGATGCCGGGATACACGACAAGGTGGGAAATGATTTCTGGGAGAGCCTCCGTTCGGAAATGCTGCTTCAGTTCCGGGAAGGCAGGTTTACGGAGGGGCTCAGCAATGCCATCCGGCTTGCAGGGGAGCAGCTGAAGGTACATTTCCCGTATAAGCGCGACGACCTCAATGAGTTGAAAGACGACATCTCCTTCGACCAGGTTCACTGAAACATAAAAAAACCTGTATCCATGCCGACACCTAACAGACTTCGCAGCTTCATGCTCTTTCTTTGTTTTGTCATTGCTGCCGGAGGTTCAGCGCTGACGGCGCAGGAAATTCCGCCGCGACCCGATCCTCCGCGGCTGGTCAACGACCTGGCCGGGGTGCTTAGCGACGATCAGGAATCCGCTCTGGAAGCAACGCTGGTCCGTTTCAATGATACCACATCCAACCAGATTGTGGTGCTCACCGTTGCTGACCTTGGAGGGTATGACAAAGCTGAATTTGCATATACTGCAGGAGAACGATGGGGTGTCGGACAGAAAGGCTTCGACAACGGCATTGTGATCCTGATCAGGCCGAAGACCGGCAACAGCCGCGGTGAGGTTTTCATCGCGGTTGGTTACGGTCTGGAAGGTGCCATCCCCGACGCCACAGCAGTCCAGATCACGAATAATGAGATGATCCCGTATTTCAAAAACAATGATTATTACGGCGGCATCGTGGCTGCGCTCAACATCCTGATGCCCCTGGCAACCGGAGCGTTCAGCCATAAACAGTACGGCAGAAAGAAAGAGGAGGCTCCTGGCTGGGTGGCCCTGATCCCGGTGGCGATCATCATCATCCTCATCCTGATCTTCCGCGGAGGCCGCAACAGGCATAACCATATCGGCAGGAACCTGGATTTCCTTACCTGGATGATGCTGCTGAATTCCATGGGCGGTGGTCGCGGCTCAGGCGGCTGGGGAGGCGGTGGCTTTGGCGGAGGCGGAGGAGGCGGCTTCGGCGGTTTCGGCGGCGGCGGCTTCGGCGGCGGCGGCGCGGGAGGAAGCTGGTAAGTGGCAAGTGAGGAGTAAGTTGTAAGTAGTGAGTGGTTTAGA
>CAZSQJ010000006.1:0-45297 GCA_964608665.1 uncultured Bacteroidales bacterium
ATCAGGAAAGAAATGAACTGATGAATAAACCTGGATAAGCCCGAAGCAGAAAATCACGTAATTCATCCATAAGTAAAAGAATGAAAGGTGGTGAGTTGCGTGGATTTTTGTTATTGCAATGCAACAGAAAACTATCTGTTGCCTTGATCGGGTTCAACATTAATCTGCGACAGAACAATTCTGGTACAATGCAATACAAGGTATTCCTGTTTTTAACCGCTTTGCTGCTGTCCGTAACCGGGACAAGGGGAGCTGTGTATTTCACCGCCCAGAACGGTGACTTTTATGATTCCACTACATGGGTTGCTGGTAATAATCCGGCCATCCCGGATATGACGGATTCGACAAATTTTATTTTTATTCAGGATTCGGTGTTCCTCCCGGGGAGTGTCCAGGTCTTTCCTGTGTGCTTTATCAGGATAGAAAATACCGGCTGCCTGATCACAAATTGCATGATCCGGATAACTTCAGCCTGCCATATGGAGGTCTGGGGGTCTTTGATTATCCATAATAATTTAGTGATGGACGGAGGACTGCTGCAGGTCTTTTACAACGGATTGGTTGAAGTGGATAACAAGGTGACGAATAATGAGAATGGATTAATACAACTCTTTGGAGGTTCGATATGCTATGCGAACCTATGGAAAGGTCCTGATCCTGAGGGAGAAGGAGTCTATTTATACGCTTCGGGCAGCAAACAATGTTATGGGACTTCCGGGCAGTCAACCAGCACGGTATACGGACGGCTGGTATATGACAACGCGCTTAGCACGCCTTTGCATTGCTGCAAATTGTATCTTATTGATCATACAGGCTTGGTTTCCGATAGCTGCCTGACCGATCCCAACGGGAATTTCCTTTTCCTTAACATAGATACCGGCTCCTATTCGATTGCTGTTTCCACCTCAAACCCGCCGGGAGGGGTCAATAGCATTGATGCGTTGCTGGCCCTGCAGCATTTTACCGGGCTGATAGAACTGACAGGGCTCAGGTTCGTCACGGCAGACGTAAATCAGTCGGGCTACATCAATTCCCTGGATGCATTCCTGATCCTAAAGAGGTTTTTACAGCTTATACCAACATTCCCTGCCGGCGACTGGATCTTCGAAGAAAGCGGGGCGTCGTTCCAGATCCCTGCTGTTACAGTCAGCAATTTCAAAGGTTTATCGGCGGGCGATGTCAACGGAAGTTACATCCCTCCGGCCTGTGGATACTGACTGGCGATACAAGATTGAATATCAATATATTACCATCTTACGCCTGCGTTCTTGTTTTCAGTCCTCCCTGGCACACCTCACGCTGAAGCCGTTGGCCACGGGGCTGAAGTACCTGTGAGAGCCGTTGCCAGGGTAACAACTGTTGGTATAAAAAGGTAAAAAGGATGCGTTTGACCCAAGCTTGAGCCTTTATCGAAATTAAATGCTGACAGACCGGATAGACAGTTTCGATTCCATAACAGAGAACATCATTGAAAAGAAAATTATCAGAAAAGTAAGTCAATGAAGGGAAAAAAGAAACGGAGAATATGCACCTCCGGCATAGCAAACCAGGGAATACCGGTTCAAGCCTACGCTTAATCTGCAAATCCTGAAATAAAGTTTTCCGGACAGCCGGTTTTCAAATAAATCGAGAACTTGATAACGGCCATCGACATAAAAGATATTATGGCTGATTACTATTAAAAGGCCTATAGTGCATATAAACAGCTTATTGTGATACTGTTTAGAATACGGACCTTATATGTTACTCAATGAAAGATATGTGAAAGATGTAGCGCGCAGTGTGGCAAAATAGAATCATCTGGTTCTTAAGAATGCTCTGGCAAGACCCCGGCCGGAAATCATTTTTCCTGAAAATTCGTCCTTGAAACTCAGGGAAAGGAAAGTGTGCTGCAGTGCGGGAGTGTTTTTTCATTCCGGCATTCCCGCCTTCTGGCCTTCACGAATTCTCGCATTCAAGTTCGAGCCTCTCACCGGAATGAACCGGCGACCTGCTTTTCGCCCCTCCCCCAGCCCCTCCCCACCCGGGGAGGGGTGTTTTTTTGGATTTCTCGAAAATAGTGTGCAAATAAAAAGGACTCAAATCCTGAGTTATGATCTAAGTCCTTGATATTCTGTAAACTTATCACCGGAATGAACCCCCGATTTAGAAAGCACTGTGAGTGACAGAATGGGTGTGATAGTCTTCCGGAAAGAAACACCAGAACGAGATTCCATTCCCGCCTTCTGGCCTTCACGAATTCTCGCATTCAAGTTCGAGCCTCTCACCGGACTTGAACCGGCGACCTGCTAATTACGAATCAGCTGCTCTACCAACTGAGCTAAAGAGGCAAATGGGTGTGTGTTTGGGTGTGGGTGTGGGTGTGTTTGGGTGTGGGTGTGGGTGTGTTTGTGAGTGGGTGGGTGGGTTTTGGAAATCCCTCCCCAAGTGGGGAGGGATCTTTGGGGGGTCGGGATGACTGGACTCGAACCAGCGACCTCTGCGTCCCGAACGCAGCGCGCTAGCCAACTGCGCTACATCCCGAATCTGCGCCTTCTATGCAACCCACAGGATGAGTGGCATGAAAAGGACGACAAAGGTAATACTTTTTCCTAAACAAACAAAGGTGCCGGGGACTTTCCGTGTCGGTATAAACCGGTCAATCCCGTAAAACATGGCCGTGGAGCTCATTTCCGTCGTAAACAGCAGGGACTGTACCCTCCGGCTGTATTTAGAACAGATCGCCCGGAGGGTTTCTGCCAAAGATACTTCAGTTAAGTTAAGCTATTATATATATTATATGTTAATTATTTCATAAATCTTGATCAGCGCTTAACTTGTGTGGATATCGTGTGTTATTCATACACATTATAAACACAAAACTATGAAAAACTACATCATCATTCTTCTTGCTGCATTTTCCCTGTTACCATCAGTTTATGCCCAGGATACGCAAAAAAGCGGGATACCCCATATCGGGGACGCTGCTCCTTCGTTTACGGCCAACACCACTAACGGCGTTATCAACTTTCCAGGCGATTTCAGCGGGAAGTGGAAGATACTGCTGAGCCACCCAGCTGACTTCACCCCGGTCTGCACTTCAGAGATACTGGAGCTTAGCCAGATGCAGGATGAATTTGAGAAACTGGGCGTGAAACTGTTTGTTATCTCCACCGAATCGGTTGAAATGCACAGAGACTGGATCAAATCCATGGAGTCGCTGCGCTACAAGCAACGTGACACACAGAAGATCAGGTTTCCTCTTATCGGGGATGAATCCCGGGCTGTTTCCAAACTTTACGGTATGATTCCAGACGACTCCTACACGACTAAAAATGTGAGGGGTGTGTATGTAATTGACCCAAAAAACAAGGTGCGTTCAGTAAGTTTTTACCCCATGTCGGTAGGAAGGAACATGGACGAGATTAAGCGCCTGGTGATTGCCATTCAGCAAACGGATAAGGAAAACATCTTCACACCGGCCAACTGGAATCCCGGTGATGATGTTCTGATCCCTCACCAGACAGCAGAAGCAGAAACAGGGGAGGAAAGCGATGAAAGCAGTCCTGGCACCTATAAATTAGCATGGTATATGTTCTTTAAGAAGTCGGATTAGTCCGGTGGCTGTTGTAAGCCGGTTTGAATGGAAGCGGCGGCTGCTTTTTTGCGTGTCTCCCCGGATGGATTCGAACCATCGACCCAATGATTAAGAGTCATTTGCTCTGCCAGCTGAGCTACGGAGAGGAAATTGGGCGGCAAAGGTAAGATTATTTCAGAGATTTCACAAATCTGCCCTGGCAGGATAAAACAAGCGGGTTGTCAGTGGATTCAGTATACCTTTGTACCATATTATATTTACATGCACACCAACAGTATCCTCTTCAGCCTGGTGCTGCTGGCGGTTTTGTCCTCCTGCAGGACCATCAGTCCCGAACGGCCGGTTCCGGTGGCCGGCAACGGGGAATCCAGCCTGCAACCTTCGCTGCTGTATATTCCCCTCGACATGGATGTGGGCGAACTGGAAAAACTGCTGAACCGGCAGCTCAGCGGACTGATCTATGAAGACAACAGCCTGGACGACAATGAGGGGGATAACCTGATGGTGAAGGCATGGAAACAGGACGACATTAAAATCTCGCTCAACGGCAATGTCCTCACCTACCGTGTTCCTTTGAAGCTCTGGATCAAAGCCGGCTGGAAGTTCGAACGTTTCGGGCTGAGCCTGTCGGATTACCGGGAAATGAATGCCGCCATCGCCCTGAGCTTCCAGACAGCCATCAGCATGAACCCCGACTGGACATTCACCACCTCCACCACTTCCGGGGGCTATGAATGGCTTTCGGCCCCGGTGGTAAAGGTAGGACCGGTCAGTGTCCCCATCACCCGGATCGCTGACCTGATCCTTGCTGCAAACAGGAAAAAAATCTCCCGTGAGATAGACAAGGCCGTTGCTGACAATCTGATGGTGAAGCAGATGGCGGAGGATTTATGGAAAGGTGTTCATGAGCCGGTGATGGTGAACGAGGCATATCAAGTCTGGTTAAGGATACAGCCGGAAGGAATATACAGCACCCAGCTGAGCGGAAAAGCCGGGAAGCTGCGCCATGCCATTGGGATCAGTGCCATCGTGGAAGCCTTCATGGGGCAAAAGCCGCCTGCCGTTGTTCCGCGGCCGCTTCCAAAACTCACACTGGGCGAAATACCCCGGGAAGACTTCGTGATCAATCTGTCGGTTGACCTTCCTTACTCCTGGATCAACGGCCTGGCAGCGCAACATCTTGCCGGACAAACATTCAGGCACGAAAAATATACCATATACCTGAAAGAAGCGGATGTATACCCCGGAGGCGATAAACTGACCGTTCATGCCAAGGTTGCCGGCAGCCTGAAAGGGGATCTTTATTTCAGCGGTAAACCCGTTTACGACAGTATTGGCAACAGCATCCGGATCAGGGACCTGGATTTCGATATCCGTACCAGGAATGCCCTGGTAAAGACCGGTAACTGGCTCTTTCACTCGAAGATACTCAGCATGATCGAGAAAAACCTGGTGTTTCCGCTCGATTCACACCTGGCCATGGCCCAAAACATGATGCAGCAGCAGGTCAGGGAAATCCCGCTTGCCGGAAACATTTATCTGACGGGAGCATTAAGCGGGATCAGCCTGGGTGAGATCACTCCCGGTATGAATTCTGTCCGGGCCACTGTGGTATTAAAGGGCAGGATGTCGGTGAAAACCCGGTAATCCGGTTTATACGATCTTTGAGTACAGGCGCATAAACTGTACCCGTTCAAACACTGCAGGGTTCTCCACATTGGCCTGGCTCAGCTTTCCCCTGAAATCGCCGAGGCTGCCGTAAGCCTTGCTGTCCATCCATTTCTCAAGATCGGCATTGATGCGGCTGATATGGTCGAAGCCGTATTTGTAAAGTACCGAGGCAAGCTGAACGGCAGTGGCGCCGGCCAGGATCTGTTTCACAACTGATTCATAGTCATGAATCCCGGAGGAAGCCACCAGGTCGCATCCGGTGCGGCCGGCCAGGATGGCGATCCAGCGCAGGGTATGGGAGTATTCCGAAGGCTGGCTCAGGATGTTGGAAGAAGTAATTTCGAGTGTATCTATGTTAAAATCAGGATGAAACGGACGGTTGAACAATACCATCCCGCGGATTCCTGTTTTTGACAGATCGATCAGGGTACGGGACAGTCCGGAAAAATAATAGCTCACCTTGACCGAGAGTGGTATTGTAACTTGTTGCCTGACAGCATCCACGATCTCAAAGAACGTATTTTCATTCTCCTGACCGGCTTTATCAGGATTGGAAGGCAGCACATAAATATTCAGTTCGATGGCATCAGCACCGGCAGCCTGGATGCGCCGGGCAAAATAATGCCAGTCGTAAGCGGTTACACAGTTGATACTTGCGATGACAGGAATATCGACGGCTTTTTTAGCCTGTTCGATAAACTTCAGGTAATCGGCAAGGGTGTGTTCCTTTGCGAAATTGTGGATATAGTCCTGTGCCTGGGCAAAATCATAAGGCCGGCTGGCAAGGATATCCTGGTAGCCTTTGTTCATCGACTCCATGATCCCTTCCTGCTGGCGGATCATTTTTTCAGTTTCGAAACGAATCTGTTCTTCAAAAATGGATTTCAGCACCACGGCGCCGGCGCCTTTGGCTGCAATCTCCCTGATTTCGTCAACGGTGTTGGTCAAGCCGGAACTACCGGCAATCAGCGGGCTCTTCAGGGTTAGGCCCATGTAAGTGGTCGAAAGACTGGCCATAATTCATTCGGTGATTAAGGATGATGTGTCAAAAATAAGTAAAAAGGTGATCAGAATGCCTTGAACCCGATGATCTCCCTGATTTCCCTGATAGTGCGGGAAGCGCTTTCCCTGGCCCTGTCGGCTCCCATTCTTGTAACTCTGGCAAGGTAGTCATTGTCGCCGGCGATGGCAAGGATCTTTTCCCTGATCGGAGCGGTAAAGGCAATGATATCCTCAGCCAGTTGCTTTTTCAGATCTCCGTAACGGATGCTTCCCTGCATGTACTGGTCTTCGAAGAAATCTACGGTTTCCTGTTGCGACATCACCTTTAAAAGGGTAAAGAGGTTCTCCACGGCCTGGGATTTTGCCTGTCCGGGTTGTGGACCGGCATCCGTGACAGCTCTCATCACTTTTTTCCGGATCACTTCAGGAGGATCGGCCAGGAAAATCGCATTCCCCTCCCCTTCTGATTTACCCATTTTTCCGGTCCCGTCGAGCCCCGGGATTTTCACCAGGGCATCTCCAAAGTTATAGGCCTGCGGTTCGGGGAAAAATTCAACGCCATACATCCGGTTGAAACGTTTGGCGAAGGTCCGGGTCATTTCAAGGTGTTGTTCCTGGTCTTTGCCGACGGGTACGAAGTGCGCCTTGTGTATGATGATATCGGCTGCCATGAGGCTGGGATAGGTCAGCAGGCCGGCATTCACATTTTCAGGCTGGGTCCTGGCTTTTTCCTTGAAGGATGTACACCGGAGCAATTCGCCCAGGTAGGCGTTCATATTGAGTAAGAGGTAGAGTTCGGCAACCTCGGGGAGGTCGCTCTGCACGTAGAGGGTTGCCTTTTCCGGATCGAGGCCTGATGCAAGGAACTCCGACAGTACCATGCGGATGTTACCGTGCAGGTCCTCCGGGGTGGGATGTGTTGTAAGAGAGTGATAGTCAGCAATAAAGAAATAGCAATGGTTGCTTTCCTGCATTCTGACGAAATTCCGGATCGCTCCGAAATAATTTCCAAGGTGAAGGTTGCCGGTGGGTCGTATGCCGCTGACTACAGTTTGCATGGGATGTGATTCGGGAAAAGTGAATGATCAGGCGGAAATGGATTTACATTTTAATCTCATCGCCCCTGCTGTTGAAAAACTTATACTCCAGGAAGTGGTACGATTTGAAGGCTTTGATCCTGATCCAGCGGTTGAAGCGGAAGAACCATTTCAGCCTGACGGAAAACAAACCTTTGGTCAGGTAGGCATGGATAAAGGGATGGAATCCGATGCTGAATTTCCTTTCGTTTTGTTCCTGGATAAGATAGCGGATATTATTCTCCACTTCATCAATAAAGAGAATGCTGGGTCTGACTTCACCGGTTCCCTCGCAAACGGGGCATTTTTCGATGATTGTAACGCTCGTTTCCGGTCTGACACGCTGGCGGGTGAGTTGTACGAGGCCAAACTTACTTGGAGGCAGGATCGTATGTTTGGAAGTGTCGCGGCTCATTTCCGTTCTGAGCTTTTCAAACAGCATGCGGCGGTGGCTGCCTTCCGACATGTCGATAAAGTCAATGACGATGATACCGCCTATATCGCGAAGGCGCAACTGCCTGGCCACTTCTGCTGCGGCTTCCAGGTTAACCTCCAGGGCATTGATTTCCTGGCTGCTTTCGGTTTTCATCCGGTGGCCGCTGTTCACATCAATCACATGGAGGGCTTCGGTGTGTTCGATCACCAGGTACACCCCGCTTTTGATCGTAACCACCTTGCCGAAAGAGCTTTTTATTTGTTTATCAACGCCAAAGGCCTCAAATACGGGAGACTTACCCTTATAATGTTTAAGGATATCCAGTCTGTTTGGAGCAATCTGCCTGAGATACTGAAGGATATCCTCATAGACGGCTGCATCGTCGACCACGATGCTGTTAAAACTTTCATTGAGCAGGTCGCGCAACAGTGCAGAAGTACGGTCCAGCTCACTGACCACCTTTTGCGGAGGTTTGGCAACGGCGAGTTTTTTGGCGACAGACTCCCATTTCACCACCAGGTTTTTCAGGTCGGTATCGAGGTCGGCTACCAGTTTGTTTTCAGCAACAGTACGGATAATGACTCCGTAGTTTTTGGGTTTAATACTGTTAATCAGACGTTTAAGCCTGTTTCTCTCTTCGGCGCTTTTTATTTTCTGAGACACGCTCACCCTGTTGGAAAAGGGAACCAGTACCAGGTATCTTCCTGCGAAAGAGATCTCTGAGGATACCCTCGGCCCTTTGGTTGAGATGGGTTCCTTGGCGATCTGTACAAGGATATGCTGGTTTGGACTGAGAACAGAGGAAATCTTGCTGGTCTTCTCAATATCCTCCTCCAGGCTGAAGTTTTCCATCAGGTGCGGGATATCTTTTCCCGCGACTGCGGTTTTAATGTACTTGATCAGGGATTTGACCTGGGGTCCCAGGTCGAGATAATGCAGAAAAGCATCCTTTTCGTAACCGACATCAATAAAAGCCGCATTGAGTCCGGGCATGATCTTCTTCACCCGGCCCAGATAGACATCCCCGACGGCATAATTGTTATTGGTTTTTTCCTTGTGAAGTTCAACGAGCAGTTTCTCTTCCAGCAGGGCTATCTCAACCCCGGCCGGACCTGCATGTATCACCAGTTCCTTATTCACAACTTAGTGTTGTTATATTCTTATCACTAAGCCAGGCGCGCCACATGAGGCATGAAGCCGGCCAGGCAAAAAAGAACCTGTCCAATAAACCGCTTCTTTTCCCCTCAAACCGGGTATGGTTTGTGACATCTGCCTGGCAATCAGCCGCAAGGGTAAAAGACAGTTCTTTGGACAGGTATGGGTAGTCGCTTATTTCTTCTTGTGTCTGTTCTTCCGTAAACGTTTTTTCCGTTTATGGGTTGACATTTTATGTCTTTTCCGTTTTTTTCCGCTCGGCATATGCTATTCCTTCCGTCAGATTGTTATTTTACTTTGGTTTTCACTTCATTCATGAAGCTCTTGGCAGGTTTAAAAGCAGGAATGTAGTGAGCTGGGATGATGATAGTTGTGTTCTTTGAAATATTCCTTCCCGTCTTTTTGGCTCTCTTCTTGATGGTGAAACTTCCAAAGCCGCGGAGGTACACATTCTCTCCAGCGATCATTGAAGCTTTTACGGTATCCATAAAGGCTTCCACGGTTGCTTGTACAGCTACCTTTTCAATTCCGGTTTTGTTAGCAATTTCAGCTACAATTTCTGCTTTTGTCATGTCTGTATACTTTTAAAGATTTGATAATAAATTTTTTATCGGGTTGCAAATATAAAATAATTTTGACTTTCAAACTAAAAATCTTTTTTTTCTCCTTGATTTTCGCAAATTTAGGTAAATTTCATGAAACAGTATCCTGCTGATAATATATTAATATGGTATAGGCAACATGCAAGGGTCTTACCGTGGAGAGAGACCGACGATCCTTATCTGATCTGGCTGTCGGAAGTGATCCTTCAGCAAACCCGGGTTGAACAGGGATTGGAGTACTATCTCCGTTTCAGTTCCCGCTTTCCGGATATCCGAAGCCTTGCAGAGGCAGCTCCTGATGAGGTAATGAAACTGTGGCAGGGTCTTGGATATTACAGCCGGGCCAGGAACCTTCAGATTGCAGCCCGTCAGTTGATGCAGCAGTATGATGGTACTTTGCCTGCAACGTATCATGACTTATTGAATATCAAGGGTATAGGAGAGTACACTGCTGCTGCGATCGCATCGATTGCCTTTCGTCAGGCCGTTCCGGTGGTTGACGGTAACGTATACAGACTGGTGTCCCGCTGGCTCGAAATCCCTCATCCGGCCGGTTCTGCAACAGGGAGAAAAATAATATTCAACTACCTGAAAGATATCATTCCCGGCGACGATCCGGGCAGTTTTAATCAGGCGCTGATGGAACTGGGAGCTCTGGTTTGCACGCCAAAACAACCATCCTGCAACCGCTGCCCGGTTAGCGGACAGTGCGGAGCTTTCCACCACAAGACACAGGATGCCTACCCGGTAAAACAAAACAGGAAGAAACCCGGATCGCGTTATTTCACCTACTTTTTTATAGTCTTCTGCCGGAACGGAATTCCGTATACCATTATTAAACAGCGGACAGGCAGGGATATCTGGAAAGGGATGTGGGAGTTTCCCCTGCTGGAAAGCAGTGAGGATCATGCTGCTTCCCCGCCGGTATCGATCCCCATCTTAGGGATAGATTCCGGTAAAACATTGCTGATCAGCCCGGTACTCAGGCATCCCCTCACACATCAAACCATTTATGCCAGTTTACAACTGAGAGAAGGAAGGATTCAAAATGAAAACATTATAGATCAGATGTTTAAATTAATTGAATTAAATGATTTATTTAAATATCCCTTTAGCCGGCTTACCGAAAGGCTTTTACATATCAAACTGATTCATAATGCATTAGAAAAATTCCGTAAAAATTGTTAGAAAAATTAGCCTGAGGTTTTCCACTTTGGCCTGTTTAAAACATATATATTTGTGTTAATCAACTAATCATTAAAATTTCACTGAGATGGCAACAGGAGTAAACAGGGTGATCCTGATCGGGAATCTGGGAAAGGATCCGGACATCATGACACTGGAGAGTGGCGTAAAGAAGGCCAGTTTTTCGCTGGCAACGACAGAGAGTTACAAGAACAAGGACGGGTCGAAGGCTCAGATCACGGAATGGCATAACATCGTGCTTTGGAGAGGTCTGGCTGAGGTGGCCGAATCCTACCTTAAAAAGGGACATCAGATTTATCTGGAAGGGAAGATCAGAACCAGGAGCTGGGATGACAAGGACGGGAACAAGCGGTATACCACTGAAATACTGGGTGACAACATGCTGATGCTGGGTCGTCCGTCAGGAGCAGCGCCCGCCGAGGATAACGGTTCCCAGCAGGAAACATCCGATCCTGTTACCATGGACATTCCTGAAGCGGGAAATGACCTTCCGTTTTAAGTGATGGAATGAAGAAAGGGTTGGTTGGTTCCAACCCTTTCTTTTTCAATGCTTTCACATTACAATCCTTTTCATAACTTTGCGGTGCATTTAAGACCATTGATTTGGACAGCATTCTTTTACACCTGCTTCCGATGATCCTGCTGCAACAACTTGCCGCCGGATTACCGGTATTTGCAGTTATCACCATATCATTATTTATCCTGCTGCTGTTGAGTTCTCTGGCCATGATCTCCGCGGCAGAGGTCGCTTTTTTCTCACTTAAACCATCACAGATCAGGGACATCCGGCTGAACGACCGGGAATCCGACGACCTTGTGGCCATCCTGCTGCGCGATCCGAAACGTCTGCTGGCCACCATCCTGATTATGGTGAATTTTTTAAATGTGACCATCGTCATCCTGTCCGCATTGATCAGCCAGTCGTTCCTCGATCTTGAACAATACCCGCTAGCAGGCTTCCTGATCCAGGTGATCCTGGTAACTATCCTGATCCTCTTTTTCGGAGAGATCCTCCCTAAAGTTTATGCCAGCCAGTACCCTGAAAGACTTGCCATCCTGATGGCACGTCCGCTGAAACTGCTGATCAGGATTTGTTACCCGCTCAGCCAGCTTCTGATCTCCTCCACCCAGTTTGTTGACCGCCGGATTGCACGCCAATATGCCGGTATTTCCATGAGTGAACTGGACGAGGCCATTGATATTACCACCAATGAAAACACTCCGGAAGACGAAAAGTCCATCCTGAAAGGCATCGTGAGTTTTGGTGAAACTGATGTCAGGGATATTATGAAGCCCAGAATCTTCATTACCGCTGTGGAATACAACACCACTTTCAGGGAACTGCTTGCAACGGTTCACGAGTCGGGATTCTCACGCATCCCTGTCTATGAGGAAAACTTAGACCATGTCAGCGGGCTCCTCTATATCAAGGATCTGCTTCCGCACCTCGACCGCGATGACGATTTCCGGTGGCAGGAAATGATCAGACCCGCTTTTTTTGTTCCTGAAAACAAAAAAATCATCGACCTTCTGCAGGAATTCCAGCGGAAAAAAATTCATCTGGCCATCGTGGCAGATGAATACGGCGGTACTTCGGGGATGATTACCCTGGAAGATGTTCTGGAAGAAATCGTAGGGGAAATCAATGACGAATTTGATACAGATTCAGAAGAATCGTGGTATAAAAAGCTTGATAACCATAACTTTATCTTCCCTGGCGAAACACCGATCAATGACTTCTGCAGGGTCATCAAAGTGGATCCCGAAATCTTCGAAGATGCCAGGGGAGAATCGGGAACACTGGCCGGTCTGATCCTGGAAATCACAGGGAGCATTCCGGAAGCACATGAAAAGGTCAATTTCAACCGTTTTATCTTCAGGATAGAAAATGTGGACCAGAGACGTATTCTGGAGATTAAAGTGACACTTACTGATGTCAGCGAAGCTTAAGCACTTCCTTTGTTTGAAGCTCTGTGCTGTCATGGCTGTACTCTTTCCGGCAGCCTGCAGTTCCCCCGATATGCCCAAGCCCTGGGGTTATTTCAGGATAGACCTGCCGGAAAAGCAATATACAGGATTTGACAGCAGCTATCCTTACCGTTTCCCATACCCGGCCTATGCCCGTATCGTACCGAAAACGGATTCCCTATCAGAGCCGTATTGGATTAACATTCACTTTCCTGCATTCAAAGGAACCGTCCACCTCTCCTACAAACCAATCAGAGACAACCTGCCGGCTTACCTGGAAGACGCAAGGGCAATGGTTATGAAACACATTCCCAAAGCGGATGCCATCGGCGAGACCATCATCAACCGCCCCGGTGACAAGGTTTTCGGAATGTTATACGACATCAGGGGCAGTGATGCCGCTTCACCCATACAATTTTTTCTGACCGACAGCCTTCACCATTTTATCCGGGGGGCACTCTATTTCTGGGTGAGACCCAATAATGATTCCCTTCACCCGGTAATCGAATTCCTCAAACAGGATATCGATACGCTCATTGCCGGATTTCACTGGGAAAATATCCCGGACAACCGCAGGCGCGAATAATGGTCTGAGCATCATTGTACCCGAAACTCCACTTGATGAAAACTTTAAGCGTATCCATCTCCGCCCTGCTCCTTTGTGGGGTACTGTTCGCCCAAACCCCTGTTGTCCAACGCATCAGAATTGATATGGATGGGAAAGAAATCCTTCCCCTGCTCAGGGCAGGCATTGCAGTTGAAGACTTTTTCCCCGGCTCCGGAAATTCCTTCATCGCAGATCTTTACCAGTCAGAAGTTGAAGAAATTAAATCCCTGGGCTACCAAACAGAAATTATCCTGGATGATCTTGGTACATTTTACAGGATTAGAAATGAAGCAGTCCTTGAAAAGATGAAACACCCTGATTACAAACCACTTCTGGAGGAATCCCCGGCAAACTGGCCAGTGCCTGCAGGTTTCAGCCTGGGAAGCATGGGTGGTTTTTACACCTGGGATGAAATGATCTCAAGGCTCGACGACATGGCCCAGAATTATCCCTCCCTGATCACGGTGAAGGTTCCGGCCTCAGGAGACAGTTCCGTTGAAGGAAGGCCCCTTTACTATGTGAAGATCTCCGACAATCCAACCCAAAACGAGAATGAAAGCCGCATCCTGTACACCGGCATGCACCATGCCAGGGAGCCCATTGGTATGCAGGCGCTGATCTTTTACATGTATTACCTGCTGGAGCATTATGCAACTGATCCCCTTATCCAGTACATTGTCAACAACACGGAACTGTACTTTGTCCCGGTGCTGAATCCTGACGGTTATGTGTACAATGAAACCATGAATCCTTCCGGGGGCGGGAACTGGCGAAAGAACAGGAAAGACAACGGAGACGGATCATTTGGCGTGGATCTGAACCGGAATTACGGCCATATGTGGGGCCTCGATGATATCGGTTCCTCACCCGACCCATATTCCGAAGTATTCAGGGGAATTTCGCCCTTTTCTGAACCTGAAACACAGATAATCAGGGACTTCTGTATTGAGAAACAATTCAGGATTGCATTGAATTATCATTCCTTTTCCAACCTGCTGCTGTTTCCATGGGGCTTTTCCGATCAAATACTTCCGGCAGATTATAATGTTTTTCAGGCCTGTGCCGCGCTGATGACCAGTCAGAACAATTATGTGTACGGGCCCTGTGCCACAACCATTTATCAAACCAACGGCGGTTCAGACGATTGGATGTACGGGGAACAACAGTCGAAGCCGGCTGTTTTATCTTTTACCCCCGAAGTCGGAGACGGCAGTGCCGGATTCTGGCCTTCGCCGGAGCTGATCATCCCGCTCTGCCAGGACAATATGTGGCAAAACCTTTCCGCAGCCCTTCTCACCGTTCAGTTTGCCGAAGTGAAAGATGCCAGTCCCCTTTTCATCGGCAGCCAGTCTTACCTGAAATACCAGTTCCGGAACCTTGGTATGCAAACCGGCAACTTTACCGTCAGCATTCAGCCGCTGGGCAATGCCTTTCAGTTTGCCGGCCCGGCAAATTTCCACAACAATCCAGGGTATTTACAGGTTTTAACTGATTCGGTTCCATATCAGCTGTCGCCTGCTTATCAGTACGGACAGCCCATTCAGTACCTGCTCAGCATCAGCAACGGGATCTGGACTTTCTCCGATACGGTCACAAAGTATTCCGGCAGCCCCCTGGTGGTTTTCCAGGATTCATGTAACAATACGGCGGAATGGACCGGCGACTGGGCAGCCACTTCCCTTTCCTATCATACATCCCCTTACGCCATCACCGATTCTCCTTTCGGCCCATATTCCGGTTTTGCAGACCTGTCGGTCACCCTGGCCAACCCGGTGGATCTCGGCAATGCGGTGATGGCGGTCCTTCGCTTTTACGCAAGGTGGGATCTTGAGAACGGATTCGATTATGTGCAGGTGAAAGCCAGTACCGATAACGGGATCAGCTGGATCCCCCTGCAGGGACTCTACACCAATCCCGGAAGCGTCAACCAGGCAGCGCTTGAACCATTGTATGACGGTGTACAGAGCGACTGGGTACAGGAACAGATCAGCCTGCAGGCTTTTCTCGGACAACAGCTAAAGATCCGGTTTACATTGGTTTCCGACGGCGGTATCGAGGCAGACGGTTTTTATTTCGATGATGTGGAAATCGCCAGTCTTTTCCCTGCGGGCATCGGCCAGCTGCATGAAGCGCACTCCCTGCATTTTATTCCAAACCCCGCCAAAAACACGCTTAGATTAATATTTGACAATCAACGGCTTATACCCGGAGGCCTTGCCTTTTATACCGCACAAGGCCGGCTCATACACCAATACCAGGTTACAGGGCCCGGGTTCGAACTGGATGTCAGTTCCTGGCAGCCTGGCATTTATTACTGCAAATCCATCAGGTCAGGTGAACCTTCATATACCGGCAAACTGGTGATTATTCGCTGAGGTCTTTTTTCTTTCCGTGCATGATCTCCATCTGGCGCTGGATGGATTCCCTGTGAACCAGTTCGAGCAGGCGCATCAGGAAATCCTTGCCCAGTCCCAGTTTTCTTCCGTTTTCAAGTCTGTCATGGATAATGTTCCGCCATCTTCTGATCTGGAGGATGGTAATATTTTTCTTTTTCTTGTATTCACCGATCTCCTCCACGAGTTTCATCCGACGCGAAAGGATATCCAGCAGGGTCCAGTCGATCCTGTCTATTTCCTTCCTGAGTTCATCCAGCCTTGACTGGTATTCCTGGAAACCATTTGGATTCCGGAAAACGAGTCCGTCGAGCAGTTGTTTCAGTCCGGAGGGAGTAAGCTGTTGCTGCGCATCGGTCAGCGCTTCAGCCGGATTGATATGGGTTTCTATCATGAGTCCCTGCATTTCCAGATCCAGGGCCTTTTGAGCGATTTCTGAAAGGTTTTCAGTTTTTCCGCAGATATGGCTGGGGTCGCAGATTACCGGCAGAGAGGGATATAATCTTTTCAGCTCGATAGGGATTTCCCACATGGGTGAATTTCTGTACTGATCGCGCTGATAGTAAAAGAAGCCGCGATGAATGGCAAGCAGCTTTTCAATACCGCTGCGGTTGAGTCTTTCCAGGGCGCCAATCCAGAGTTTAATATCCGGATTCACCGGATTTTTAACCATTACGGGAATATCAACCCCTGTCAAGGCATCACAGATCTCCTGGACAGAGAATGGGTTGACTACGGTACGGGCACCGATCCAAAGAATATCGATGCCGTATTTCAGTGCGAGTTCAATGTGGTGGGGATTGGCAACCTCCACTGTGGTAAGCAGGCCTGTTTCCTTCCTGACACGCTGCATCCACTTCAGGCCGGACTCTCCGGCTCCTTCAAAGCCATCCGGGCGTGTCCTGGGTTTCCATATCCCCGCCCTGAACACCCTGACCTGCGGGATCTGTGCGATTTCCCTTGCCGTGGCAAGCAGTTGTGCTTCCGTTTCGGCACTGCACGGCCCCCCTATGATCAACGGTTCTTTCAGCTGCCCTTGCCACCGGCTGATGGGAATACTCTTCAATGTCATACTCCAAAACAATTTACAGGCACCGGCTGATTCCGGAAAAGCTGGTTTCCGCTTGTGCCGTTCTGAACCTCTCCCGCCGGTCATCTGTGCTAAACCTTCAGGAAATGAGTGCACAAAAGTACGATAAATAAAGGTTCGATAGTTTTTGTTATTTTTGCCGCCTTATTTTTGATTTACCATAGAAGGAACCATGGAAACGCCCAAGAGATCGATAATCAGAAAATTACTCAGAGAAACCGGACCCGGCGACCTGGGCAGCAGGATACATCTGAAAGGATGGGTCAGGACAAAACGGGGAAACAAGAACATTGCTTTCATCGCAGTCAATGATGGAACTATCATTCATAATATCCAGGTAGTGGCCCAGGTGAGTGAATTTGATGAAGATTTGTTGAAGAAAGTCACCACCGGCGCCTGCATCGCCGTTACCGGCATCCTTGTGGAATCACCCGGCCAGGAACAGCCGGTGGAAGTACAGGCACAACACATTGAAATTCTGGGTCCTGCCGATCCGGAAACCTATCCCCTTCAGAAAAAAGGACACAGCCTCGAATTTCTTCGTGAGATTGCTCATCTGAGGCCAAGGACGAATACTTTCGGCGCCATCTTCCGCATCCGCCATGCCCTGTCATTCGCAATTCACAAATTCTTCAACGACCGGGGGTTTTATTACATTCACAGTCCCATTATCACCGGATCCGATGCTGAAGGAGCAGGCGCCATGTTCAGGGTCAGCACCCTGGATGCAAAGGAACCTCCCCTGACTCCCGAAGGCAAAGTGGACTTCACCCGGGATTTTTTCGGTAAAGAAACCAATCTGACCGTCTCAGGCCAGCTTGAGGCAGAACTTGGCGCACTGGCACTTTCAGGGGTGTATACTTTCGGTCCGACTTTCCGTGCCGAAAACTCCAATACCCCGCGTCACCTTGCCGAATTCTGGATGATAGAACCTGAAATGGCGTTTTATGACATCCATGACAATATGGATCTGGCGGAGGATTTCCTGAAATACCTGATCCGCTATGCATTGGAAAACTGCAGCGATGACCTTCAATTTCTCAACAAAATGTATGATAACGGCCTGATTGAGCGGCTCGGACAGATTGTTGACGTGGTATTCGAGCGACTGACTTATACTGAAGCCATTGACATTCTGAAGGAATCGGGCGAGGAATTCGAATTTCCTGTGGACTGGGGGCTGGATCTGCAGGCTGAACACGAACGTTACCTGGTGGAAAAACATTTCGGCAAGCCGGTGATTCTTACAGACTATCCCATGGAAATCAAGGCTTTTTACATGAAGCAGAACGAAGACGGGAAAACCGTCAGAGCCATGGATGTCCTGTTCCCGAAAATCGGCGAGATTATTGGCGGATCGCAGCGTGAAGAAGATTACGATAAACTGCTGGACCGCATCCACCAGCTCGGTATCCCTGAAAAAGACGTGTGGTGGTATCTCGATACAAGACGTTTCGGTACCGCCCCACACAGCGGTTTCGGACTGGGTTTCGAGAGAATGGTATTGTTTGTGACCGGCATGGGTAACATCCGGGATGTCATCCCTTTTCCGCGCACTCCGCAAAATGCCGAGTTCTGATCCGCGTTTTTTATGTACCTTAGTGTGCGGACTTGCATCCCGATGATACCTTCAATTCCGGCAAGGCTATGTTAAACCAGAGACTGCAACAGAAACTGCTTCAGAAGCTTTCTCCTCAGCAAATCCTGCTGATGAAACTGCTGCAGATCCCCTCTGTAATGCTTGAACAAAGGATTAAACAGGAAATAGAAGAAAACCCGGTGCTGGAGGACCTTGCCGATCCCACTGAGGCTGCCTATGAAAACGAAACAGGCCAGAAGGAGGAAAGTCAGGAAGAAAGTGAGGAAGTTTCCGGGGATGATGAGTTTGATCTGGAAGATTATATGGACGAGGATGAAGTCCCTGCCTACAAGCTGTATGCCTCGAATACCGGACCTGATGATGACAGGCCCAGTCTGCCATTTGCATCGGCCGACACTTTCCAGGACAGCCTGCTGCACCAGCTCGGTATGTACAGGCTTTCGAAAAACCAGGAGATCATTGCCATGACCATCATCGGCAACCTGGATGATGCCGGTTATCTTCAGCGCGATGTGAGTGCCATGGTCGACGACCTGGCTTTTTCCCAGAATATCCAGGTAACGGAAAATGAAATTCTGGAAGTGCTGCATTTCATACAGCAACTGGATCCTCCCGGGACAGGTGCCCGTAACCTTCAGGAATGTCTGCTATTGCAATTACAGCGGATGGAAGAGAAAAAACCTGCCCTCGGATTGGCCATCGAGATCATCGAACATCATTTCAATGAATTCACCCGCAAGCATTACGATAAAATCCTGAAGAAGACAAGAGCTTCTGAGGAAGCTCTCAAAGCCGCCATGGGGATCATCCTCAGACTCAATCCCAAACCCGGTTCCTCCATCAATGAAACAGCACGCTCAAGCCAGTATATCGAACCCGATTTCATCATCACACCCCGCGATACCCAACTGGAACTGACCCTGAACAGCAGGAACACTCCCGAATTGAGGGTTAACAAAAAATATATGCATATGCTGGAAGATTATGCCAGCGGCAGGGGCAACAATCACCAGCAGAAAGAGGCCATACAGTTTATCCGGCAAAAGATCGATTCGGCCCGCTGGTTTATCGAGGCCATCAAACAAAGGCAAAACACCCTCTATATCACCATGAATGCCATCATGGAATACCAGAAGGAGTACTTCCTCAGCGGGGATGAAACCCGGCTCAGACCAATGATCCTGAAAGATATCGCCGAGATCGTAAACATGGACATTTCCACAGTAAGCCGTGTAGCCAACAGCAAATATGTTCAGACTCCCTACGGTACCTTCCTGCTGAAGACTTTTTTCTCAGAGTCGCTGCAAACGGAAAGCGGTGAAGAAGTGTCGAGCAGGGAGATCAAGAAAATCCTTTCAGACTGCATAGAAGCCGAATCCAAGGATAAACCGCTCACAGACGAGGAATTGACGGAAGTGCTGAAAGGGAAAGGATACAACATCGCCAGACGTACCGTGGCCAAATACCGTGAACAACTCAATATTCCCGTTGCACGGCTGCGCAAAGCCATTTAATGTCAAGTCATGGAAAAGAAATTTGCAGCTTTGCTGACCTATCTGTTGCATCCCCTGCTGCTTCCGGGCTATTCCTTTGTCCTGATGCTGCACATGGAAAGCATCGTTCCAACCCTCATCCCGCTTAAAACCAAATGGATGGTCATCGCTTTTGTCTTCCTGCTGGCAGCCGTTTTACCTTCACTGATCAACTTCGTATTTTTAAAACGTGGCCTGATCCGGTCCATGAAACTTGAAAACCGGCAGGAACGCTACCTCCCGTTCCTGGTCACGGCCGGTTGTTTTTACCTGGTAGCAACGATGGTGAAGCAACTGGAACTGCCCGCGGTGTTTTACCTGTTCGCCCTGGGAACCACCATGCTACCCCTGATGGCCCTTTTCATGACCTTTTATACGAAAGTCAGCGTGCATATGATCGGGATTGGAGGAATGACGGGGACTTTTCTCGGTCTTGCCATCCGCTGGGAACTGGCAATCATTCCCCTGATCATGGTATTATTTATCCTTTCCGGACTGCTGGCGTACAGCCGGCTGAGGCTGCGCGCCCATACGCAGGCCGAGGTTTACTCAGGATATATTATGGGATTCGGAGTGATGCTCCTGCTCTTCCTTCTAATTTAAAAACATGGGTCTCAGGCTGATACCAACAGAAACTGGAAAAATCTCAGGCCCTTTGTCCTTCTTGAAAACATTCACAAGCTGGTAATAACCGTATAACTCAATCCATTTGTATCCCAGGCTGGCCGTAAAGCCATAGCGCCACTTTTCCAGATTCTTGATATACTTGGTCTTGATTTTGACATTATTGCCGCTGCCGGCCGGATCATCCCCCTTGAATTTGGTCAGGCTGTTGAGCTGAAATCCGAAAGTCATGCCCAGTCCACCCTTAAAGCCTGACGCCGACTCATACCTGAACTGAAAAGGAAAATCCCAGTATGACACAGAAAACTTATTCTTCTTGTAGGAAATCGCATTCCCCTCTGCGTCTTTGTAATTATCAATCTGATTAAAGCTGTAATTGTTGGCACTGTCGAGCTGCAGAAAGGCATCGCTGTACAGATTGTGTGTGCCGATTCCCATTCCCACCGAGAAAACCAGCGCCGACTTTTCCACCGGGATATTATACATGACAAAAGGCGCTGCTCCCTGGTTCAGGAATCTCGGGTTCATGTTTTCCGCCTCACCCATCCAAAGGTCATTATAGAGGATCAGACCGGTACTGAATTTGCCTGCGCTTTTTTTTACGGGCTCCTGATCCTGTGCTGCAAGCATTAATGAAAAGCTTATCAGTATGATAAATACGACATTCTTTTTCATGGGATTCTTCTTTCCTGCAAATATACTGAATCTAAGTGAAAACGCGAAGCAGTTTTCGGGAAGATTCTTTATACCGGTGACCCGGGAAGTTCATTTTTCGCATTCCTGTCTGCGTCAACACAAACTCATTCCCGGAATGCATGATGCCTGATACTGTAATGAAGTGTTCCTTACTTAATCATATGCGTATCACCGCCCTTAAAACGTCACTTTGGCAAGGCCGAATTTCTTCTTTTTGAAAATTTCAATACATGCACAACTGCAGCCTGCCGGAACCAGCATGCTGGGCATGCAATATTCATTTCCTGAAATCCTGAATCCGCTTTCCGGCATCATGGCGATCCTGGTAGTGGCATTATCGGACAGCTTCCGCTTGGTATAGGTTCCGTCCCTGAAGACTTCCACGGCAACCATCACGGCTTTGCGCACATTGACCATCACTGAGGTCTGTTTGAGTGTTTTTACCGCCGAATTAAGGTTATCCGGATGGTCATTGTACAGCAGGACAATCCTGTCGTCTTTCTCCATGATCATCACGGAAGAAAAGATACCGTTATCATTAACGGTGTGCTGTAATTTGGGAATATCCATCAGGGAGGTAACCTCACCGTCTTTGCCGATGTTGATGATAAAAATGCTGTTCCTGTGGTAATGATAGGTATATGTGGTGCTGGTACCTCCGCCGGATGTACTTGTGGTAGTGGTTGTTACATACCAGAAACGGTTTTCCGCGATCATGGTGGAAGAACCGTCAAGGCCTGTGATGATTTTCAGAATTTCAAAACTTGTGGAAATGCCCCTGCCCTCCTTCACTTTCTTCTTGTTCATCAACTCTGAAATCATCTTTTTGTCGATCTTTTTCACTCCGCTGACCAGGGTTTTCCAGGTGTTTACATCTATGGTCAGATAGAAAAAGCCGTCGATGTCGTTGCCGGTATAGGCCGATGGTTTAAGATCGGAATAAAAACCGGCACAGACCAGTTCATTGCGGTCAAAATTCAGGCGTACGGCACAATCTTCGATGTTCTTCCGTGCAAGGTCAATCTTGTTCTCCAGGATGGACTGATCCTCAGGGTTCATGGTGAATACGGAATAATAATAAGGTGCCGAACCCCTTTCCCTGTCCTGCTTCTCAAGGTCTATTTTTGTAAGGATGTAAATTTTGCCGTCGTTGCCCAGGATCTGGTCGATCAGGGAAACGTCTTTATCCTTATGCGGAAGTGCCAGAGAAACATTATACGTATTGGTAAGATCTGTGTCGTAAAGTTTAAACCCGAATTTCTCCCCTCCGTACTTTTCATAGGGAGGATTGCTGATGACGGCAAACCGGGTGCTGTCCCTGTTCGGGAAAAGGATGAAGGAGCCTGCATTGGACTTTTTCTTTGCCTTGATGTGATCCACCTTCACCAGTTTACCGATGAATTTTCCGTCCAGATCAACCCGCTGGGCAAAGAGCATGAATTCATCCTTTTTGGTTTCATAAGAACTGAAAAAGATGATCAGGCTGTTCCTGAAAAACAGGGTGCGCTCATATCCGAAATGGTCATCGATGCAGTCTCCCTCTTTACATGAAGTGTTTTTAAAAATTTTCTCGCTGATCATCGTCAGATTGTCAGCATCATAGATCACAAGCGACATGACTTTGGCGGTCCGGTGGTTGGACTGTATCACATAAATCCTGTCGCCTATCCTTTGTGCATTCATGATCTGGGTGAACTTGTTCACGGGACGCAGTCCGCTAAAGGAGAGTTGAATGTCATCGGCATAAAGATTTAACATGCCTGAGAAAATAATTAGAAAGAAAATGAACTTCTTCATAATAAGAGAATTATCTGTAATAATAAAACGATATGATTTCCAGGAACCGGAAAAAACTTTTATTATGTCTATAAAACAGGGCCATAAATGTAAGATTATCTACTTTTGATTGTATAAAACCGATCAATTTATATTCAATCTTAATAAACTTCAATATTTCCTATGAAAACCTTCATCATCTTTGTATTCCTTCTCCCCGTCACCCTGCTGAGAGCCCAGCAGCCCGAAAAAGCGAACATTATCGTGTATAAACCCTTTGAAGCCACGGACACCCTGGATCCGGAAAACATCCATATTGACAAAACCTGTATCAAATGGAATTATACCCTGGCCCTCAGGGGAGTGTTCGCGTTTTCCGCTGAGCATATGTTCACCCGCAGGCTGTCAGGGGAGGTGGGTTTCGGGCCGACCTACCGTGACTTTATCTTTGAAGTCATGCAGGATATCCAGGAATCCGAATTCCCGGAAATCAGTGATATGGAAGTATCCATGGGGATTATGTACAGCGGAAGTCTGAGGTTCTATCCCAAAGAAGGGGATCTGGAAGGTATTTATATCTCCCCTGTGTTCAGGTTCAGGAAGTACAATATCAACACCAGCATAGGCAGCAGCACCGGAACCTACGATGTGCCCATCGGGTACCGTATGAAGGAACTTGCTTTTATTATCGGTTATCAATCCTTCGCACTGGCCTCAGATCTTACCTATGAAGCCTATGTAGGATTCGGAATGAATTACCAGCAGTATAAAACCAGGATCGATGACGGCCTTTCGGTAAGCTGGATCGACAAAAAGAAAGACAGTCCCGCCTTCCTGTTCGGGTGGACAATCGGGTTACCCTTTTAGCCGGCCTTGTGTGATCCTGAGAATAACATTTCCGCGGACCTTCCTGATTCTCTTTTGCTTATGTTCGTTTACCGCTGAGTCCGCTGTCAGTGGCTTTGTTTCCTTACCTCAGCCTGCCACTGCGGATTCGGCAGACAGCACCCGGCTGAAAAAGCACAGCGGTCCCCTGTTTTTTTTGAACCGCCTTTACAAAAGCCTGATCGCCGACCAGCTTTCCTCCTCCTGCGAGTTTGATCCGAGTTGTTCGGTGTTTTCCAGGCAGGCCCTGTCGCATTACGGACCCGTTAAAGGCTTTTTCCTGAGTACCGACCGCCTCACCCGCTGTCATGGCAATGCGCATGGGGAAGTCCCGGCTTTTTTCACTAACCCCCTTACTGCGAAGCTGTTGGACAGCATTCACTGTTACGATGTACATTACCTGGAACAATATGAGCACCTGGCAGAAGCTGGAGTCTGCAAACTTCCCTACCGATCGGCCGGTCTTGCAGTACTGCTCTCAGCCCTGATACCCGGTACGGGAAAGTATTACCTGGGATATCCCTACCAGGCCACATCCTCCCTGATCACCAACCTGCTGTTGGGGGGAGCGGCTGCGGAAATGTTGTTGCTTCAGCCTCACAGCCTGCTGCCTGTATTCGGATCTGCAGTGTTTACAGCATTCTACGGCGGGAATATCTGGGGTACCGCCCTGCTCGCGAAGAAAAGAAAATACGATCACTGCTTCATGCGCTTGAAACCGGCCGGCCGTCTGTCCGGACAAGGATCCGCCATTACGGTTGCAAGTCCGGCCGAACCTGCGGTGCCCGGCCCGGAGCAATCTGCAGCCGCTTGTTTCCAGAATGCCGACTATAACGGCACCTATGCTGCACTGTTAAAGCTTCCCGATTCCGTGATCCGGAACTCCGTGTCCCTGCTGCGGATCAGGCATCTGACCCTGATCGCCCTGGGACGGTTCGAAGAAAGCAAGGCGGCCATGCTGGCAGATGCAGGGAAAGACAGTGCTTTGGCGCTAAGGGTCAATGCCTTACCAACTACTTACCGGCAGTTGTCCCCCGCAAAAGCCTTTCGTCTGGGGGGCTATTTCCCGGGACTCGGACAAGCCTTTGCGGGTTATCCCGGTAAGGCACTCATCAGCCTGCTGCTCCAGGCCGGATGTGCAGGTATTTGCTACTTATCGTATCGTGAAGGCATGTACCTTAGCGGCACCATTTACGGGTTCTACCCTCTGATCCGCTTTTACAGGGGAGGTAAAATCAACGGACAGACCCTGGCAGAGAAAAAGAACCGGAAAAGGGAGGAAGCGCTTGCTGAACAATACCGTAAAGTGCTGGAAGAAATACTCCAATATTAGGCAAGAATTTCTTACTTTTACCCTACAGATTATATCTGCACAGTGTGTTTAAAGTTCAAATCAATTGGAAGACAAGGTGTTATAATCCATGATGATAAAAATAATCACATCTTTGTTACTTATTATCACCGTGAATATGATAGCCTGCGGCCAGATCTGCCACCCCCAGCTGATCACAGCCGGTCAGGACGGCATCTGCAACACCAATCCGTATCTTCTGGTTTTTGAGGATAATTTTAACGGAGACGCTCTCGACACCTCAAAATGGGAGATCCAGGGATGGGGACAGGGGTCGCTGACGACAGACAATCACCAGCAGTACTATTCTCTCGACAATGTGCACGTTTCCTCAGGGATTTGTTCCATCATCGCCAGGCAGGATACCGTTTTACGCAGGGCGGTAAGCTGGCTGCCCGACAGTGTCATCCTCTCCGACAGCCTGCCCAACCTGAGGACATTTTATTTTACTTCCGCAAACCTATGGACACTGCAAAAATTCAGACACGGCCTCTATGAGATTCGTTGCAGGATACCTTCCGGCCATGGGTTCTGGCCCGCCTTCTGGACCTATGGAGCTGATACTGCCGGCAACAGTGAGATCGATGTTTTCGAGTTCTGGGATCACAATACCTCCAAACATCATATGACTGCCCATTACTCCGGTTACATGTGCACATCTGCCTATAACGGGCCGGATTTTTCACAGGCTTTTCACACATATAAAGTCAAATGGGACGATTATAAAATTGACTGGTATGTTGATGATACTTTAAAAAGACGTCTTACAAGGTATAATAACCTCATTGGGCAAAATCTGGATTGTGACGGGGTCCAGGCGAATCACCTGTACATCCTGGAAAAAACTTTTCCTGAAGATTCCATGTCCATCATTGTGAATGTTGCCATACAGCGTGGTGACTATGCCCCTGACAGCAGCACAGTCTTCCCTGCAACCTTGGAAATCGATTATATCCGTTACTACGAACAATTGCCGGTTTCAGATGCTGAAAACGATCCGGGTTTTCAGGCTGATGGGGCCCTGCCGGTCAAACTATATCCGAATCCCGGAAGTAAAGTAATTACCATTGAGTTTATTGATAAGTCATTTACAACCTGTGAGATTAGCATCATGGATGAGCTGGGAAATATCGTTCTCTCCACTGTTCAGAAAGGAAAAAGCACAGTCAAAATCGATGTCAGCGCTTTTAAAAGGGGCTTATACTTCATTCAGATTCATGATCAGAAAACCCGACAGGAATATTCAGGCACTGTGATCTTATACTGAGCCCGTCCGTGATTCAGTGCGGGTATCGTTATCGCCCCACAACAAACCTGAAATACCCTGCCCATTGAGAATCCCTGCTGAGAATCCTTCCCAGATAGATACCGGCAGGAAGGGAGCTGACCCTGATCCTGCTTTCGCGTGCTGCGATGCGGGCATGCATGACATCCCGGCCGGACAGTTCATAGATTGTTAATGATAATTGCTCCCCGGCATATTTCTCCAGTACCAGATTTAATTCATCACAGGCCGGGTTCGGATAAATGAAAAGATCTTTGTACTTATTCCCCTGTAAGGTAATGCCGGCCGAGGTGATCAACCCGGTATCGGCAATCAGGGTAGAAGTGGTATTGGTAATTATTGCAGGATTAAAATCAAAATAAATATAGGCTGTATTGGTTATTGCTGCTCCTGTCTGGGTTCCGGGTCTGCATTTTACAGCGTATTTCACAAAACCAATACTGGCCGGTTCATTTATAGAGGACGGCTGAAGTGCCAAAGGATTGAAATCGAATTGCACGACACCCGGCCCGTGCATGATCCAGGAAAGCGGCTGGGTGGAAGCCACTACCCTGAAACTGCTCCAGTCGAGGAAAGGACTCAGGGTGTCTATCACTCTTACAAAGGAAGTGGGCATTGTGCCTGTATTCTGGAAACGGACAATAAATTCCATCTCCCTGGATTGGCTTATTGCTATTGGCGGGAAGAAGGCTCCCTGTTCGCATCCCTTATCGTTGGGATCGTAAGCGCCTTGTACCTCTTTCTTCAGTAAATAATAATTATCCGCAGGCAGTGTATCGCCCCAAACAGGGTACACCCATGCATCGCAGACTATTGTATCTCCGGGCAGAGTCCAGGTTGTAGTAGTGACCAATATTTGGATATTCGTACTCTCAAAAAAATTTAAAGGTCCCAGCTGCCAGCTCAGGGTATCGCCGCTAATGGAGCCAGGTGAGGGCGCCGCCGACTGAAATACAAGGGTCGGAGGCAGGATGAATTTTGCCAAAGGGGCCTGGACCACCGATCCCTTATTTAGTACATTGAGATTCACCAGCGTCGGAAAGCCGGTTTGGAAAACATTGACATTGGTAAGGTCAATGCTGAGGTCTTTTACACCGGGAATGGGCCAGATGCCGAAATTCTGTGCCGAGTCTGCGCCGCTCGAAATCCTGTATGGTGGATTTACCGTGTAATACCCGACAGGGATGACTGGTTTGATGGTATCACACGCCGCATCAGTGAAAAGCGTATAATCCCCTGTGTTGATTGTAGAACAGGCCCATCCGGTTGGCTGTGATTGTATCGGTACCCATGGCACTCCGGGTTCCCCAGTATCCTTCTGCCAGTTGTTGTTTGCATCAAGGTAAACTGTACCACTGAAATTGTAGAAACTGCCAAGACGTCTCCACACACTTTGAAAGTATGTACCAATAAACAAGGTGTTGTTACAGATTGTCAGACTCTTAGCTTTTACATCACTGTTGCCGGAAGGCATCAAATACCAATAATTGCCGTAGTCGTTGGTGTAATAAACCTCCCCATTATACGTGTATGTTAACCAAAGACCCTGATAAGACTCAACCCAGAGCGGAAAATAAGTGTAGAATTGGTCATGAGTGGGAAGGCCGTGGTTTGAAGGTGATACCCAGGTTTGTCCTCCATCTGTTGAATATTTAAACTGGTGGTCTCCGGTCATAATTAAAAAAGTGTCAATCGAATGTAACAAAGGCGGCTGATAGGAACTGCTGCCCTGTGTGGAATAGTGACAGTTGTACCATTGCTGGGCAAACTCATCGTATTTATAAATGTTATGGTTTTCTGTAACCGTGAAAAGCTGGTTGTTATGAACTTCAAGGTATCCGCAGGGAATATAGTACGGGATATAAGGCAGGTTTTGCAGGGTATCCCAGGTTTGGCCCAGGTTATCGGTGTACCAGAATCGGTTGGTAGAAAGATAAAGCCTGCTTCCCTTGAAACGCAATGAGGTGAGTGTCGCATTGAAATTCGACTGCGGGATTGGAAGCGTATCCCAGGTAAGACCGTCATCGGTACTTCTGCCAAAAGTCCTGGCATTTGCGGCTACAATAGTATCATGGCTCGAAACAATATCGGTGACAGGGTCATACAAACCGTAACTTTTCAGCCTGCACACGTTTATCCAGGTTTGTCCTCCGTCTGCAGATCTGAATAATTCCGGACCAGAGGAACAATAAAGTTTGTTGTTGCAACTCTTGACTGCATCTATGGTCCTGCCGTTAAATCCGCTGCTGCTGGGAACCGAGATGCCAGCATTACCCAGGTACCTGTAAATCATGGTATCACGGTAAAACAGCTGGTCACCGTTTTGAAGGGAAATGGAGGTTTTGAAAAAGTCAGGTGGAAAAGAACCAGGCTGCCAGGTAAGCCCCTTGTCAGGACTGAGAAATACCAATCCTGCATATTCAGGAGCGAAAATAGTATCCCCTCTTTGATAAAAATGAAAGTTTGCATGCCCTGTGGGAAATAGGAACGCAGTGTCCCAGGAGACACCCAGGTCGGCAGACCTCATGATGCCATATTGGTTAAAAGAAGGAGGAGTCAGCATGAAGGTATAAACGACAACCGAATCAAGGACGGCCCAGGTGGAAAAGGGACCTGCGACCGATTGGGTGATCCAGGTCTGCCCCATATCATTGCTGATCAGAAAGATCCGGGTAGCGTTCGAGGAATTATAGGCAAGAATCAGAAGCCTTTGAGGGTCCACCCTGATACTATTCAACAATAAGCCGGATGGGAGTACCGGCTTTTCCCATGTCTGGCCCCAGTTGAAACTGACAAAGTAGGAGGTAGCATAAGGGTTTATGACATAGTAAAGAGCAGACTGGCTACGGTAAAGCTTGCCCTGATAATTTGGATAAAAGTCAATATCGTCAAATATGAAAGATGGAGACGACCAGCTTGCCCCTCCGTTGAAACTTGTGACTGTATAAAGATCAGCGGCATTGTAATGCGCTGAAGCCGAATCGCCCGGTATGGCATACTGAACCACGACCGTATCTCCTGAGCAATAGATATCCCCCACCGGCAGACCGTTCAGAAAACCCGATTTCTGCCAACTAATGCCCTGGTTGACAGACCTGTAAATACCCGTAGGTGTTCCGAGCCAGATATCACTTCCTGCCTTTTTCATGCAATTGATCTCACCGCCTGCGGGTCCGTTGGTCTGAAGCCATTGGGCACTGAGATGCAATGAAAAGCAAATAAACAACAGGACAAAAGATAAATTTCTGACTTTCACATGAAAGGAATTAAGATAAATAACCTCAAGTGATTCTCTTTGAATTCTAGAACATAAATGTACATAATATTTCACTATTGTTCGACAAAAATTAAAAATTGGCACTATCCTAACATAACAAGCTGATATTCAGTTGTAATATTTCATTTTTACCGGGGGGCAAAATGCAGGAATGCACAAAATCAAATGCAGGTAAACATTCGCGCCTTCCGATTGCTGGTGGTTCCCGGGGGCAAAATGCAAGAATGCACAAAATCAAATGCAGGAATGCAAGAATGCGAAAATGCAAATGCCGGAATGCAAGAATGCGAAAATGCAAGAATCACAAAATCAAATGCAGGTAAACATTCGCGCCTTCCGATTGCTGGTGGTTCCCGGGGGCAAAATGCAAGAATGCACAAAATCAAATGCAGGAATGCAAGAATGCGAAAATGCAAGAATCACAAAATCAAATGCATGTAAACATTCGCGCCTTCCGAATTCTGGCATTCCTGCATTTGATTTTGTGGGCCCACCTGGACTTGAACCAGGGACCGACGGATTATGAGTCCGCTGCTCTGACCACTGAGCTATGGGCCCCGCTTTCCCATGTGACACATCGCTTGGAAAAGAGCCTGCAAATTTACATTTTTGCAGGGAAATATCAACCTGAAGACGCTTTTTTATGCAAGCTGCCACACGGGATGTGAAGGCCGTCATCTTTGACTTCGGCGGGGTGATCCTCAACATCGCCCACAAACGAACCGAAGAAGCTTTTTCCCGCCTCGGGATTGAAAACTTTGTGGCACTTTATTCACAGGCCATGCAGGTCAGCCTCTTCGACAAGCTTGAGAAAGGCCTGATCGCTCCCACGGCATTTTATGATACCATTCGCCAGATAAGCGGTACCGCCATACCCGACAGGGATCTGGAAAATGCATGGAACGCGCTGCTTGGCGATATACCGTCCAGCCGTATCGCCCTGCTGTTAAAACTCAAATCCCGTTACAGGACTTTTCTTCTGAGCAATACCAATGCCATCCACTACGCAGTCTACCATGAACAACTACGGATCATACACGGATTCAACGACTTTAATGAACTCTTCGAACGGGCGTATTTCTCTTTTCAGATGGGCATGAAAAAACCCGATGCGGAGATCTTTGAGCGGGTACTGGCTGAAAACGCGTTAGATCCCGCCACCACCCTGTTCATTGATGATTCTATCCTGCACATCAGGGGAGCGGCTGCCTGCGGACTCCAAACCAGGTTCCTTGCCCCCGGTGAAGCGCTTACAGCGCTGTTCTGTCCTGATACCCTGGACTTTTTACCCGGCTGATCCGGGCAATTCACTGCCGGAGCAATGCTCCAGGATTTCACCAAGGCTGCGGGACACCTCCTCCGCGGTGGTCAGCGGCATGAGTTTCATACGCCAGGGCTTGAACCCGTGTATCCCTCTGAAATAAGCAGGATACAGTTTCCGCATTTCGATTACCGCCACACGTTCTCCCCTCAGGGCGATACACTTTTCGAGGTGTTCGAGGCAGAGCATGGCCCGTTCTTCCAGGTTCAACTGCGGCAGATTCTCTCCTGTTTTAAGATAGTGTTTGATGCGATGGAAAAGATACGGGTTACCTACAGCGGCCCTGCCGATCATGATGCCGTCGACGCCGTAGGTGTCTATCATCAGCTTTGCCGACTGCGGACTGTCGATATCGCCGTTCCCGATGACAGGGATGCTGATCCGAGGGTTGTTTTTCACCTTTCCGATGAGGGTCCAGTCGGCCTTGCCCGAATATAGCTGGCTTCTTGTCCTGCCGTGTATGGTCAGCGCACGGATACCTGTATCCTGCAGCATTTCCGCCACCGTTTCGATGTTTTTGCTTTGCTCATCCCAGCCCAGCCGGGTTTTTACAGTAACCGGCAATGCGGTGGCATTCACCACTGCCTTTGTCATGGCGATCATCCTGGGTACATCCCTGAGCAATCCGGCACCGGCACCCCGGTTCACCACCTTTTTCACCGGACAGCCGTAATTAATGTCGATCAGGTCGGGGTTCATGGCAGATGCAATCTCCACGGCTCGCTCCATCGAACGGATATCATGCCCGAAGACCTGTACACCTATCGGCCGTTCCGATTCGTCGAAGTCCATTTTCAGCATGCTTTTCCCTGCAAACCTGACCAGGGCTTCAGACGATACGAATTCTGTATACATCAGGTCTGCCCCGTAGCGTTTGCAGAAAAAGCGGAAGGGAGCATCGGTGATATCCTCCATGGGGGCGAGGATTACCGGGTAATCTTTGAATGTGATATTTCCAATTTGCATACCTTCACGCAAAATAAGCAAAATCCTTCAGGTGATGACCAGAAGCCCCTTCTTCTTCCTCCACATGTCTCCTTTCAGCAAGCTCCTCTTCCTGATCATGATCGTATTCAGCAGCTTTCTTACTGTTTTTCTGATCGGTTTCATGGCCGGCATACCGTTTTTCGGCACTTCCTTTCTGACCCAGAGCGGGGAGATCAATTACGATGATCCTTCCACCGTGGCCATGCTGAAGTATTTCCAGATCATCAGCCAGCTGGGTTTCTTTATTGTACCCGCTTTCCTGTTTGCAACCCTGATGGAAGGCAGGCCATCAGCATACCTTTTCCTTACAAGAAAGACCGGCATCCTAAGCCTGTTGCTGGTGGCATGCCTCGTACTTTTTTCCATGCCCCTGATCAGCTGGCTGATTGAGATCAACGAATCCATGCATTTGCCTGCCTTCCTTAAAAAGACAGAAGCCTGGATGAAGGAAAGTGAAGCCCAGGCAGGGCTGCTTACCGAAGCCTTTCTCAAAACCTCCTCCTGGGGCGGTTTTGCTGTTAATATCCTGATGATTGCAGTCATCCCCGCTATCGGGGAAGAGTTGCTTTTCCGGGGGATCCTTGTAAGGCTGTTCCGGGAGTGGACCCGCAACATCCACTGGGCTGTGATCATTTCCGCCATTTTGTTCAGCAGCATGCACCTGCAGTTCTATGGTTTCATCCCACGGCTTGTGCTGGGACTGATCCTGGGGTATTTATTTGTATGGTCGGCCAGGCTGTGGGTGGCCATCTGGGCTCATTTCGTAAACAACATCACTGCGGTGATTGCGGCTTTTTTATTTGCAAAAGGCTGGAGTGATTATGATCTCAATCAATCCGGAAACACAGCCCTGCTGTGGGAAATCCTGCTCAGCGTCCTGCTCACCGGCGTGTTGTTATGGGTCATTTTCAAACACTTCCTGGCGGAAAGAGCAAAAAAAAGGGAGCTTCACGACTGAAACTCCCTTTCATTGAGCCCCCTAATTAAGGGTAAACTTGATCGGCATGGTAAACTGCACGCGCACCGGTTTCCCGGCCTGTTTGCCGGGATGCCAGGCAGGCATGAGTTTGATCACGCGGATGGCTTCTTCGTCGCAACCGCCGCCGATTCCCCTCATGATTTTCACATCAGCGACCTTTCCCCTGGAATCCACCACAAATGATACATACACTGTACCCGAGATACCACTTTCCTTGGCTACCTGGGGATACACGATATTGTCCTGGAGGAATTTCAGACGGGCTTCATCACCACCCGGAAAAGAAGGCATTTCTTCCACCACCGTAAAAATCGGGGTTCTGTCTTCCTCATCGATCACTTTCACTTCCTCAACTTCTTCCACCTTGAAATCGTCTTCGGTAAGTGCCACATTGGTCACTGTGGTCTTGAGGTCGTCCTGGTTGAGCACATCCGTTTCCACCACCGTATCTTCCACGACAACAGGGGCAGTAAACTTCACTTTCTGTTCCAGTTCTGCGGGAGGAGGAGGAGGAGGGGGAGGAGGAGCTTCCTCGGGAGGTTTGTTCATATCTGCAAACTCCACGCCCACTGTTTTGTCTTCCCTCACAAAGCGGTTCTGATTGTAGTAACTCGCAATGAGGGGAACAGTGACGGCGATCAGCACTGCAAGGATGGAAACCGTGGCAGACCTGTTCACATATTTGGGATACATCTTACGGATCTGGTATGCTCCATACTCCTTGTTCCTGTTGGCGAACACGATCTCGTCGAGGCTTTCTGCATATTGCTTGTCTTTTGCCATTTTCGTCGTTTTTTGGGGTTACACCTGACAGTACTACTGCTTTACGGATTCAAGCATTTTCATTTCGATGGGAGCAATATCCACAACGGCATACTGGGCAATGTTACAGATGGCCATTTCATCAATGACATCCACCACATGCTTGTATTTGGCCTTTTCATCGGCTTTGATCAGGACAATCGGTGATTTTTTATCCGATTTCTTGATCTCGCGGATCATCCTGTTCAGGGTAGAATCTGCTATCACGAGTTCTCCTTTGATAACTTTCTCCTTCAGGTCTGTAACCTGCTTAAAGACATTGGCATTTCTGTCAAGCAGGAACTTTCTGAGGCCGTCGGGCCCGTAATTCGATTTTACCATTGTTGGCAGTGGCGGCTTGTTGGGATTGGCGAGTCCGATATAGTAATACAATTCATCATTACCCGTAATCAGGATATTGACCGTACGGTCGGCAGCAACTCTGGGAGCGTCCTTGGGTTTTGTCGTATCCTCTGTTTTCTCGGGCATGGTGATCTCCATCACTTTGGGCTTGCTGAAAGCGGTGGTAAGCATGAAGAAGGTGATCAGCAGACACATCAAATCGACCATGGGGGTCATGTCGATGGCTGTGGAATGCTTTTTTGGCCTTCTTTTACCGCCTTTTTCGTTTTTTTCTTCTTGAATTATTTCACCCATGTTTTTTGGTATTAATCATGTTTGAAAGGGCTTAGTCTTCCAGTTTGGCTTCCTCTTTCATGAGGTTGGTAACCAGGTTGAACTTATTGACCTTGTTTTCCTGCAGCAGATCCATCACCTGTTTGACCACCTTGTAGTCGGCATTTCCGTCTCCCTTAATGGCCACTTCGGCCCTGGGGTTAACCAGACGGGCATATCGCACCCACATGGCAAGTTCATTATCCACAGTATCCATTGGAATACCACTTTGCAGTTCCTCCTTTACCTTGGGATCATCGGTTTTGAGCCAGCTTTGAATATCTTTCACCGGCATCCCGTATGAATTAAGTTTGGAGAACTTATCCAATTCCTTATCACTGAACTTGATACTGTAACGTTCGCCCATTTGCTTCAGCAGGTCAATACGGTACTTGGTCGAGCTGTCGGGCCCATTGTCCATATTGAAAAAGATCCTGTTCGTAGAGTCGATGATGAGCGTGATCAGGTTATTATCCGGGGCCTGCTTTTCTGATATGGAAGAAGGTGAATCAATCACCGTGGCTTCCTGCGGGCGGAACGAAGTGGTAAGCATGAAAAAGGTCAACAGTAAGGAAAACAAATCCACCATAGGCGTCATGTCTATGTGCGGAGATTTCACCGGCATTTTAATTTTTGGCATAGCTTTTCTTTTTTATATAGCCAGTCGGCTGTTATATTTCCTTACATCCGGAAGGGATCTCTATCGCTTCACGTTGGCGTTGAAGGTCTGAACAAGGGAGAAACCCGACTCATCAATCTTAAAGGTCATTTTATCGATCTTGGTCGAGAAATAATTGTACATGATGATGGCGAGGGTTGAACCGCCGATACCGAAAGCGGTATTGATAAGTGCTTCGGAAATACCCGTTGCAAGAGCCAGGGCATCGGGTGCACCGGCCTGTGCCAGAGCGCCGAAGGCCCTGATCATACCAATAACCGTACCCAACAGACCGAACAACACGGCAATGGAGGCAATGGTGGACAAGATGACCAGGTTTTTCGAAAGCATCGGGAGCTCGAGAGCAGTGGCCTCCTCAAAGGTCTGCTGAAGCGCGATGATCTTCTGGTCTTTCTCCAGGTTAGGATCGTTTTCGAGTTCTTTATACCTTTCCAGACCGGCTTTCATCACATTGGCCAGCGAACCTTTCTGCCTGTCGCATTCTGCAATGGCCTCGTTGATCTGGTTGGCCAGCAGGAGATTCTGAAGTTTCTTCACGAACACATTGATCCTGCCTTTGCCGCGGGCCCTTCTCAGGGTGATGGCACGCTCGATCGAAAAGATGATACATACCAGCACATTGGTGATCAGGATGGGTACCACGTATCCGCCCTTGTACATCATGCCAAGGTAATTGCCAGGCAGGGGGTGACCGGCATTATTGCCTCCCTCGAAGTTATATGGGCTACCCATGACATACCTGAAAATCACATAGGCAATGATCAGTGAAATGAGGATGGTACTGGTGGCAAACACACTCTGAAGGGTTGCCATAAGAGATTGACCATCATTTTTTTGCTGTTTCTTGCTCATAATGTAAACGTTTAAGTGATTGAATTTGATCGTTTTATTTAATATACTCTGAATTTTTCATTTTTGTGAAACGGGTAACAAAGGTATAATTTAATTCATTTCCCGGCTTCTACCCGCTATGTTAAATTTGACCGGCAGACCGAACTACTTGCGGGGGCAACGTACCTTCAGATCCTTGATGGCGCTTTTGGCCTGTTCGTCGTTGGGATCGATCGCTTCGGCCTTCAGCCAGTAATCCAGTGACTCACACCACTTTTTATTCTTGAAGAAGAAGTACGCCAGGTATTTGTATGATTCGATCAGATCTTTGGAGTTTTTCACCGAGTCCACCACAGCCACCTCGATCACCTTCTCGTAAAAGGGCTTTGCCAGACCATCCTTGGTTTCTGGATCCTTATTCGCATAAACCCTTGCTCTCCAGATATATGCCTGTACCAGGTCCGGTTTCATAGTGTTTACCCTGACAAAAGCTGAATCAGCCATATCCCAGTTCTGTGCCTGATAATATGTCTTTCCCAGATTCAGATAATCGGCATATGTAGGATTTTCAATCAGCTTGATCTTGCGTTCCTGTACAAGGGCTGCCTTATCATATTTTTTCATCTTGTTCCATGAGGTGATCATGTCGCTCAGATGATCCACATTGGCAGGTTCCAGTCTTGCAGCTTTTTCAAATTCAATGATCGCCAGAGAATCCTGACCTGATTTCGACAGTATTCTTCCAAGGTAGCTGTAATCGGAAGGCAGTATTTTCTCAGCCTGGGTCTTCAGGAAGAATTCCTTCATGAACTTCAGACCGTCATCATACTGTCCGGTTTCAAAACAGGCGTAACCGGCAATCCGGTTCAGAAAATTGTAGGAATCGTCCTGCGCAAGAATTTCCCTGCATTGCAGGATGGTTTCGTTATAATTTTTACTCAGAAAGAGGAAGGATGCATATCTGACCCTGGCGGACAGGTTTTGCTGGTTGAGGTCCAGGAACTTTTTATACATTTTCTGGGCGTTGTCAAACTGGCTGGCCAATCTGTACAACTCGGCAAGCTCCCTGTAGGCTGGGGCATAAGTGGAATCAATATCCAGGGCCTCTTTGTAATAGTCCAGGGCATCCATCGGCCGCTTTGCCCTGACCCAGAGCTGTCCCAGTCTGAGTTTTGCCCTGGCTGAACCGGGATCGTAATCCTGTGCCTTCTTGTAGTTAAAGATGGCGTTGGAACCATCGTTGATCAGGAATAAATATGCATCTCCCTTGAGCAGGTATGTCTCAGGGTTCTTTTTATCGAGTTTTTCTGCTTTTCTCAGGTAAGAGAATACATCGGCCGTATCACCGGCAGGACTTTTCAGGTATGCTTCTGCGATTTTTTGCAATATCACAACCTGTCTTTCGACCGGCATAACAATCTTCTTTCCCCTGGATGGAAGAAAAGACTCAGCCTTGGAGAAATGCCCCCTGGCGGATCCCAGGTCTCCCTTGTAAAGGGCCAGTTTCCCGAGTCCGATGTAATTAAGGGGGTTCAGCGAATCTACGGCAATCCCTTTCCGGAACTGGACGAGCGCCTTGTCCGACATTTCTTTCAGGCTCACATTGGAACTATCTGAAAAATAAGATTTCAGGAAACTTTCCCCGTAATAATAATAATTGTCTCCATTGCCGGGTTCTTTGGCGATGACGGCTTCATATTCCTGCATGGCATCATTGAACTGCTCATTCTCCGTAAGCCGGATCGCCGATTTCAAATCCTGGGAAAACACAGGGGAAGTCATCAGGATGCCGACAAGCAACAAGCTGTACAACACGATATTTGCTCTTGTAGTGGCCATTTTGTTTTCTCCTTTTCTTTATCGCTGTTTGCTATTGTTTAAACTGTACTAATCTCACTGGCATGGTAGCCGGCACCAGTCCGCTTTTCAGCACGATCCGCTGGCCGGCATCACCTGCCACAAACTGAACAAAACCGGTGCCAAGACCCGTGAATGATTCCCTGCAGATGGCATAAACCTCTCTTTTGAAAGGGTAGGAAGCATCTGCAATATACCACTGGTATGGCTGTATGAAATCACCCTCGCCCTCTGTATCGCCTTCCCGTCCGATGGCTGCAATACGGATGTCTTTCAGGAAGTTGTTTGAAGTTGTATCATCCCTGTCGCTGATCCAGTTCACGCCGATCACACCGATGGCATCAGGATTGTTTCTGACATATTCAAGAACCTCCGGATTGCTGTTCACGGCATACAGGTTGGAAGGCAGCGCTTTGTCCTTCAGGAAACGTTCCTGCAGAAACCTGAAATTCCCTGATTTCTTATTGTCGAAAACCACCACGATATCACCGAGACTGCTTTTGGGATTCAGTTGTTTCCAGTTTGTGAGTGACCCGTCCATGATGCCAGCCACCTGGTCGTACCGGATTTTTTCATCCGGATTATCCTTATGAAGGATGAGGGCGACGGCATCATATGCAATTTTGGTCGTTCGTGCCACAACCTGTCCGGCAAGCAACCGGTCCCGCTCCTGCTGTGTCAGATCCCGTGTAACCACGATTGCCCTGACCGAATCATTGAGCAGATCGGCGATTACGTCCGCTTCCGGAAGGTATCTGGGGGCAATGACAGCATAGGCATAAAGACTCATAAAAGTCTGAACCTGTGTATCAACCAGGAGTTTGAAAGACTCATCGGCCGCGATCCTGATATTTCCCCTTGTGGGTGTTTCATTCAGATTATCCCTGTTCTGCTGACAGGAAGTTATCAACAATAAGACTGATACAATCGCAAGGCTGCTTAAAAGAACTCGTATTTTCATGGCATTCAATCGTTTAGTTCATTGACTTTCTGAATCAGCCTGACGAGTCTGAAAACACCGTAAATAAAAAAGAAAAAACCGAAGATGACCCGGATTTCCTTGGGTACGTAATCGAACACCCTGAAAAACATGAGAACTGCCCCAATGATCAGGTACAGGGCCACCATCACGAATCCGAAGATGATCATGATCTTTTCCGTCCAACTACCGCCTAAGCCCATAATGCTTGTTGAAAAGCCGCGTTTATATTCCTCATTATCAAACTAATGACAAGGAACTATAAACGACATTCCTATACAGTTTATTGCGGAGAGAATGGGATTCGAACCCATGATACGCTTTTGGCGTATACACGCTCTCCAGGCGTGCGCCTTAGACCACTCGGCCATCTCTCCAAAACCCCTTAAAACCGTGAAATTGAAAGGGTTTTTAAGGGAGGGCAAAGGTAGAGATAATTTTGGTTAATGAAAATTTTTTCAACTTTTTTCAACAGCTTACCCGAAAAGCAGGGAAAACAATTCATCGAGCCGTCTGACAAACGGGATGGTAAATCCCGGGGCAGAAAACTGGTTGTTTTTCTGATGACTGGCCGAGATGATCATACGTTCAAACCCCAGCTTGGCTGCTTCTGAGAGCCGCTGGTCGATCCGGCTTACGGCACGGATCTCGCCGCTCAGTCCAACCTCCGCAGCCAGACAGGTCTTCGTACTCAACGGAATATCTTCAGCGGAGGAAACGATGGCTGCAACCACCGCCAGGTCGAGGGACGGATCGTCGACACGGATTCCGCCGGCGATATTCAAAAAGACATCCTTGTTCCCCAGCCTGAAACCACCTCTTTTCTCAAGCACTGCCAGCAACATGCCCAACCTGCGAAGGTCGAAACCGGTTGAGGAACGCTGGGGAGTTCCGTAAGCCGAAGTGCTGACCAGGGCCTGAACCTCTATGAGCATCGGCCTGAGGCCTTCCATGGTGCTTCCGATGGCAATGCCACTGAGCTGTTCTGTACTGTGACTCAGCAGTATCTCACTCGGATTGCTGATCTCACGCAGTCCGTTACTCTGCATCTCAAAGATTCCAAGTTCTGCCGTGGACCCGAAGCGGTTTTTCACCGATCTGAGAATACGGTAACCGTAATGCCGGTCGCCTTCGAAATGCAATACCGTATCCACCATATGTTCCAGAACTTTGGGCCCGGCAAGCAGGCCGTCTTTAGTGATATGCCCCACCAAAAATACCGGAACTCCCGATGATTTGGCGAACCGCTGCATCTCGGATGCGCACTCCCTGATCTGCGATATGCTGCCAGCCGAAGCATCGATGATGTCGGTGGTCAGCGTCTGAATGGAATCGATGATCACCAGTGCGGGTGACAGCGCCTCTATGTGCTGGAAAATGTTCCTTGTGGCAGTTTCGTTCAGAATGTAACATTCCGGGTTCCCGATACCGAGCCTTTCTGCCCGCATCCTGATCTGCTGGTCGCTTTCCTCTCCGGATACGTACAATACCCTTCGGTCGTTCATGTTCAGGGCAGCCTGCAGCATCAGGGTGGATTTCCCGATCCCGGGTTCCCCTCCAACCAGAACCAGTGATCCGGCAACAAGTCCGCCACCCAAAACACGGTCAAGTTCCTGGCTGCCTGTATTGCTGCGATTGTCGGTGCTAAGCCGGATCTCCTGAACGGGCACGGGTTTCGAAACCGGTTTGGCTGCAGGTACCGGGTCATTGCTGTCGGATCTGGCGATCACCTCCTCGACAAAAGTATTCCACTGGTTGCATGAAGGACACTTCCCAAGCCACTGGGAAGACTGGGTGCCACAGTTCTGACAGTAATAAACGGTTTTTGCTTTAGCCATCTTTCTTCCCGGTAAAAAACCGCTTTTTAAAACGGTTAGTCAAAATGCTTCTTGGTGAATTCTTTGATCAGCAAGCCTCCTTCCTTGTCGCTCACAAGGATCAGGATATCCTTATTCGACTTGACGATCTCCCAGTCATCGTTCATATAATCCATGCCACCGGTAAACTCTTTGATTTCCACATACTTTTTGTAGAATCTCACTTTGACTTCATATCTCCCTTCATACCGGGCCAGGATGGAATCCGGTTCAAACATATTATATTCCGTCACAGCCATCACATCATCAACCCCGAACAACCACTCCGTTGTAATCTCCGAATCTACATCCGTAACATTCACCATTTGCCAGGTTCCCAGTATTTTAACCAGGGTCTGGGCCTTGCTGCAAGCCAAAAGGGTCAGGGCCAGCAACAAGGGAGCAATAAGGATGCGGGCAGCCCGAAAACGGAAACCTGTCATTTCCTGAGTTATATTTCAGCTATAAAATTAGGGTTTTTCATGCTCCGGCAGACCGGCACGGCGTATTTTTTCCTCGATGGAGGACGTGGAATACCCTTCCAGGAACGGAAGGATGATCACTTCACCTCCATAGGAAGCAAGCAGGTCGGCCCCCACAACGGCTTCCTTCCGGTAATCCCCTCCTTTTACAAGAATATCCGGTTTAACATCTGCAATCAGCCGGTAAGGGGTATCTTCATCAAAGAGGATCACTGCATCGACAAAACGCAGGGCAGCGAGTACCATGGCCCTGGCCTGTTCAGGCATGATTGGACGGTGGCTGCCTTTGAGCCTGCGGACGGATGCATCGCTGTTGAGTCCGATGATCAGTACGTCGCCCAGGGCGGCAGCCCGTGAAAGATAATCGATATGGCCCGGGTGGATCAGATCGAAACAACCGTTGGTGAACACGATCTTCCGTTCATGAAAGCGCCAGACGGCAAGCATCTGTTCTATCCGGCCCGGTTCAAACACCTTATTGGTAATCAGATCCGTATCATTCATCAGGCATTGGTTTGGCGGTGGTTATTACGCTTCAGATAAAGCATGATCATCAGGTAGGATACCGCGCCGCCGGCCAGCAGCAGAATGGTTTGTGCAAAATGCGTGACGGTGGCATAAGAGGCGGCTGAAGTGGCGGCAATGCCGTAAAGTTCAAACAGGATGGCTTTTACGATGAAATGATAGGCTCCGATCCCTCCCGGAACCGGTGCCACAAATCCGAAACTCCCGAGGGTCAGTACCGTAAGCCCGTCCATTACACCAAGATGCCTGGTTGCCGGCATGGCAAAGAAACACAGGTATGTCATCAGGAAATAATTCCCCCAGATCATCACAGTCCAGAAAAGAAACGCCCATTTCTGCTTCATCCGTGTGATGGTCAGGATGCCGTCGAGAAACCCGAAAATCAGTCCCCGTATCTTCTGATAAAAGGAAAACTGTTTCATCCATGGCTTTAAGTACCTGATAAGCAATACGAACCCCGCAAGCAACACCAATGTGGCACATGCCAGGAACAGAAGTGACACATGTTTTGCATGCAGGATATCGCTTAAAGGGGTGAAAAGATATTTGTTTACAAAACCTCCCACCTGTTTTAACTGCAGCAAGATGATCATCAGGGTCATCAACAGCAGGACGATCATGTCGAAGATGCGTTCCGAGATCACGGTACCGATCAGGTTGTTTACCGGGATTTTCTCCGTACGTGAGAGCACGCCGCAACGTGTCACTTCCCCGATACGTGGAATGGCAAGGTTTGCCAGGTATCCGACCATCACGGCATAAAAGGTGCGGAGGTGACTGGTACGGTAATTCATCGAAGCGATCAGCAGGTTCCACCTTACCGCACGTGACACATGGCTGACGATACCGGAAAGAAAGGCAAGGGTGATCCAGTAGTAGTTGATGGTTCCCATCTCCCTGAACACCAGCCTGAGATCAGTTTTTCTGAAAGCCAGCCAGAGCAGGCCTAAACCGAGTATCAGGAATAACAGGTACTGAAATATGGAAATCACCCGCTTTTTCAAGGATCAGGGGAGTTTGTTCTGCCCGTCGGGCAGGACAATGAAGGGTTTGTAGTTCCTGGCTTCCTTGATATCCACCAATCCGTAGGAGACGATAATGACCAGGTCGCCAACGGCGGCTTTGCGGGCAGCGGCCCCGTTGAGCGAGACGATGCCTGAACCCCTGGGAGCTTTGATCACGTATGTTTCCAGTCTTTCCCCGTTATTGATATTCAGGACATGTATCTTTTCATTTTCCACCAGCCTGGCAGCGTCCATCAGGTCTTCATCAAGGCCCAGGCTTCCCACATAATGCAGGTTGGCGTCGGTAAGGGTGGCCCTGTGAATTTTCGATTTGAGAATTTCTATCATCATGGCGCTGCAAAAGTACTAAAGAATCAGGATATTATCAATCAACCGCACATCGCCGGCCCAAACGGCCGTACAACAGACCAGGGAGGGAAAAGCCTGCCAGTGTGTGGCGGGCATCAGACTGACGGCATCCGATACTTCGAGGTATTCGACCCTGAAAGGGGTATTTGCCTCTATTCTTTTTATTGCCAGCTGAATGGCCTGTTCAAGCGGGACAGCATTTCCTGAGGCTTTCAGGGAAAGCAGGCTTTGGCGGATCTCCGGTGCCAGACGGCGGTGTTCCGGGCTGAGTCTCCGGTTCCTGGAACTCATGGCCAGACCGTCGGCTTCCCGCACTGTCGGACACGGAACAATTTTAACCGGTATGTGACACATCCTCACCAGTGCTTTGATGATGAGGAGTTGCTGGTAGTCCTTCTCTCCGAAGTACGCCCTGTCCGGTTTTACCAGGTCGAAGAGCCTTTTGACCACGATGGCAACCCCGTTGAAATGCCCGGGCCTGAATCTGCCTTCCATCACCTGTTCCAACAGCCCGAAATCATATTTTTCTGCAGGCGGTCCGGGATACATTTCAGAAACCCCCGGGTGAAACAAGACATGACACCCGGCCTGTTCCAGCATCCGCTTATCCTCCTCAAGGGTGCGCGGATATTTCTCAAGATCATCCGGATTGTTGAACTGAACCGGGTTGACAAAGATGCTGCATACTACGGTTTCATTCTCATGAACCGCTTTGCTCACCAGGTCAAGATGCCCCTCATGCAATGCCCCCATGGTGGGAACAAAGCCTATGGTGTTACCGCTGTATGGTCCTTCGAGACAAGCGGCCAAAGCCGTTTTTGTTTCAGCAACGAACATGACGGTTTTGGGTGTTAATCGGTAAGCCCGATATACCTGAACAGGTCTTTTTCTATGGTGGATTCCGGTTTTTCGATGATCCTGCCCATCTCCGACGCCTTACGGTAAATAATGATGGTTGGAACATGGCTGATTTCCAGAGCAGACAAATCTATCTGGCCTGCCTTCTTGCTTCTGTCCACACTGTAAACCTTTAGTTTATGCGTGTCAAATTGCACGTAATCAAGGATTTTATAAAAGCGCGGCACCTCCCTTCGGCTGTCTCCGCACCATGTAGCCAGCACCAGGGTAATGCTGATGTCTCTCCACTGGTTTTTCAGTTGCCGGAGGCTGAAAGTATCTGGCTGGTAGGCATTGTATTCTTTGTCAAACCAGTCTTTGAAAGGAGGCTTTTCCAGATCGCGGCGGTCGCATTCACCAACCAGCATGGGCTTCTGTGATTTCGGATCGGTGATGACCATGCTGCTTTTTCTGCTGCACCCGCTTAGCAGTGCCAGCAATAACAGGAACAACATCCAACGGGTACTGCCGGAACGAAGGATGCTGCGGTTCATTACCAGGTAAGCTGTTACTTGGCGGCCTGGTTGAGGAACACTCGGACAGCGCATCGGAAAAACTTAAAAAAGCATGTAATAAACAGGAATGACGGTAAACCCGAGCGGCACGACCACCGAGTAAATGTTACCGGCAATTTTGATGACAGGGGTGTATTTGCTGTGATTCAGGCCAAGAGTCTGAAAAGCCGACTGGAAAGCATGGTTCAGATGGAAGCCCAGGATTACCATAAAAATGATGTACATGACGGCATAATTCCTGTCGGTGAATAACAGGGCCGCCATACTGTAAAAATCATGCCTGTCGGTGATCCCGTCAGGTACTGCCACCCAGCCAAGCTTGACAAAATAAAAATTGGAAAGGTGGATGATCAGGAAAAGCAGGATAACCACCCCGGTGTGAATCATGTACTTGGAAAAAAATGAGGTGTGTGAGAAGCCTTCGATCCTGTACCTGACCGGCCTGGCCAACCAGTTTTGTATCTGCACGATAATACCAATAATAATATGGACAATAAAACCCAGGAAGAGAAAAATCTCAAATACCTTCACCACATAGTTATTTGCCATGAAGTGCGCCGCAGCATTGAACCAGTCTCCCCCGTCATCGCGGAGAAGGCACAGGTTGATACCCAGGTGAACCAGCAAAAAAACGATGAGGAACAAGCCTGCCACCGCCATGTAGATCTTTTTGCTGATGGAAGAAAGATGATACCATTTAGCCATGATGGAATTGCATTTATTACCAGCCG
>CAZSQJ010000006.1:45397-107833 GCA_964608665.1 uncultured Bacteroidales bacterium
ATGGAAGAAAGATGATACCATTTAGCCATGATGGAATTGCATTTATTACCAGCCGAAGGGTACGAACCCAGTGAAATCTGTTAGCAAATGTAACTTTTTACCGTTTTTTCCGCAAAAACAAACAATATTTATATTCAGTACAAATAACAAATTACTTTTCCATGAGATATCATCCTATTGATCCACAGTTATTTATCCATAACCGCACCAATTTTGTCAGCCATCTTCAGCCCAATTCCCTGGCGGTATTTCATTCGAACGACGAAATGTACCGGAGCGGGGATCAGAATTATGTGTTCCACCAGAATGCCGACCTGTTTTATCTGAGTGGGATAGATCAGGAACAGACGGTTCTGGTGCTGTTTCCGGACAGTCCGCTGGAAAAGTACCGCGAGATCCTGTTCCTGAGGGAAACAAATGAAACCATAGCCGTATGGGAAGGCCATAAATACACCCGGGCCGAGGCCACGGCATTATCAGGTATCCGCACGGTATTGTGGCTCGATCAGTATGATGCAGTCATGCGGGAACTGATGGCAGCAGCCGGGCATGTTTACCTGAATTCGAATGAAGCTCCCAGATACACTACTGATCTGAATTACAGGGACATTCGTCTTGGCAAACAATTAAAGGAACGTTTTCCCTTCCACAGTTACCAGCGTTCGGCTCCGGTCATGCGGAGCATCCGGTCGATCAAGCATCCGGTCGAAACAGGGCTGATCAGGCATGCCGTCGGGGTCACAGAAAAAGCTTTTCGCAGGGTTTTGCAGTTTATCAGGCCCGGGGTGATGGAATATGAAGTAGAAGCGGAGATCATTCATGAGTTTATCCGCAACGGATGCAGCGGGCATGCCTTTCCGCCCATCATAGCCTCAGGAGCCTCCGCCTGTGTGCTGCATTACGAAGAAAACCACGCAAGCTGCAGGGATGGTGAACTGCTGCTGATGGATTTCGGTGCAGAATATGCCCGTTACTGCAGCGACATGACCCGGACCATCCCGGTGAGCGGCCGTTTCACGGCAAGACAGAAAGAAGTGTATGAAGCGGTACTCAGGGTGATGAAGCAGGCCACACGACTGTTTGTCCAGGGTAACACCATCGACGGCCTTCACCGTGAGGTATGCGGTATCATGGAGCAGGAACTGCTGGGCCTCGGCCTGCTCCGCAGCGAAGAGATCAGGCATCAGGACCCGGAAAAACCATGCTACCTGAAGTATTTCCCACATGGGACAACGCATTTCCTGGGGTTGGATGTACATGACGTGGGTACCAAACAGCAAACATTCGAAGCGGGAATGATCCTTACCTGTGAACCGGGAATTTACATAAAAGAAGAAGGAATCGGGATACGCCTTGAAAACGACATCCTGATCACCGGAGCGGGGCCGGTGGATTTAATGGAAGGGGTTCCCCTTGAAACGGAAGAAATTGAATCACTCATTAAAACATAATCCCTGATGGTAACAGGCAGAAAAAAGGCCATGCTTCATCACACGGATGAAGGAAGCGGCCAAACACTGGTTTTGTTGCATGGTTTTACTGAACATTCGGGTATCTGGGATGAATATGCCAGAAAACTCAGGACGATGTTCAGGGTTATCCGTATCGACCTGCCCGGGCACGGGTTAAGTCCTTCCATGGGTCGTATTTACAGCATGGAAATGATGGCCGATGAAGTGAGGACGGTACTTTCCAATCTAAGGATCAGGAAATGCGTAATGATCGGTCATTCCATGGGGGGATATGTCACCCTGAGCTTTGCGGCCAGATATCCTGCCATGTTGCGTGGTTTCGGCCTGTTCCACAGCCAGGCGGATGCTGATTCGGAAGAGGCAAAGGAAGGACGTGACCGGACCATTGGCATTATCCGTGCAAACCATTCCAACTGGCTGAACCAGTTCATTCCCGATCTTTTCGCTCCTCACAACAGGGAAAAATACGGTTCACAGATCGCGGCACTTCAGGCGGCTGCCGACCGTATCAGGCCTTCCTGCCTGATCGCCTGCCTGGAGGGGATGAAACGCAGGGCATCACGGCTTGATGTACTCAGCGGTGCCAGGGTGCCGGTATTGTTTATAGCGGGTAAGCTCGACGAACGTATCCCGATCGGGAAAGTAACGGAACAAGCCTCGCTGGTTCAGCATGCTGAATTACTCATACTCAGCAACGTAGCCCATATGGGTTATCTGGAAGCTTCCGAAAGCTGTTATCTGTTCCTGAGGAATTTCGCGACGAACTGTTATCAGTTATCATCGGCCAGCCATTCAGCATAGGAAGTAGCCGTTTCGCGGAGCCTGGCCGAAACCAGGCGCACATTGGCCGGTAAGCTGGTTTGTATTCTGCCGGTGAAATCGATCAGCAGGTTTTCGCTGGTCGGCTGATACGGCATCCACATCACCCGGCTGAAGGCATCTGCGGCGGTGTCAGGAATGCTGTCGCGGGCAGCGGCATGCAGCACCAGGGCATGATCGAAATGATCGATGATCTGTTCTTTCACGATTCTTTTCAGGTCGCTGAAATCCATCACCATACCGAGTTTTGGATCATTCTGATCCTGTGAAGGTTTTCCGGCAATGGTGATGCTCAGCACATAGGAATGTCCGTGGATAAAGCGGCAGGGTCCGTCGTGCCCGGTCAGGGCATGCGCCATTTCAAAGCCGAATTCCTTGGTAATCCGAACCGTACTCATATGCATCAGGCCCTTTCGAGTTCCACGGTAAAATGCCGCATGATGGGCGCCTCCCTTACAATCCGGAATCCCTTCCTGATCTGATCCCTTCTTTCAAACACATTGGCCAGGGCAATCGCAGTGTATTCCATATGATTGTTCGTATATACCCTTCTCGGGATGGCAAGCCTGAGAAATTCCAGGGCAGGGTAACGGTTCTGGCGGGTAACCGGATCGCGGTCGGCAAGCAGGGTGCCGATCTCCACTCCCCTGACGCCTCCTTCAATGTATAATTCCACTGCCAGGGTCTGAGCTACGTATTCTTCCCGCGGTACGTGGGGTAAGAAATGCCTGGCGTCCACGAAGATGGCATGACCGCCGGAAGGTTCCTGGCACTGGATTCCGAAATGCTTCAGGCGCTCGCCCAGGTAGGCGACCTGCCGGATGCGGGTATCGAGGTAATCGTATTCGGTTCCTTCGTACAATCCCTGGGCAAGGGCGTTCATATCCCTGCCCGACATGCCTCCGTAGGTGATATATCCTTCAAACATGATGTTGAAGACGCTGGCCTGACGGAAAAGCTCATGACTCCGCATGGCGATGAACCCGCCCATGTTCACAATTGCATCCTTCTTACTCGACATGGTCATGGCATCCGCATAAGAGAACATTTCCCTGACAATCTCCCTGACCGGTCTGCCGGCGTAAGCGGCTTCCCTTTCACGGATGAAATATGCATTTTCGGCAAAACGGGCGGCATCGAAAATAAGCGGGATGCCGTATTTATCCGCAATGCTTTTCACTTCGCGGATGTTTTGCATGGAAACGGGCTGCCCTCCCGAAGTATTACAGGTAAGGGTAATGATGATAAAAGGGATCCTCTCGACAGGATTCCGGCTCAGGAAATCTTCCAGTTTTCCGGGATCGATGTTCCCTTTAAAGGGATGGTAGCGCCCGGGTTCAAACGCTTCGGCAATGGTACAGTCGACAGCCATGGCTTTTCTGAACTCGATATGGCCTTTGGTGGTATCGAAATGGGCGTTGCCCGGTATCATATCGCCTTCCTTGATGAGCACTGAGAAAAGCACATTCTCCGCAGCCCTTCCCTGGTGGGTCGGCAGGAAATATTCAAATCCCAGTATCTCCGATATGGCATGTTTCATTTTATAGTAGGAAGCGGCTCCGGCATAGCTTTCATCCCCCATCATGAGGGCGGACCATTGCCTGTCGCTCATGGCTCCTGTACCCGAATCAGTCAGAAGGTCAACAAAGACCTTATCGCTGCTCAGGTTGAACAGATTGTAAGAAGCTTCTTTCATCCAAAGCTCCCTTTCTTCCCGGCTGCTCCTCCCGAGTGGTTCCACCATTTTTATCTTATATGACTCTGCAAAAGGTAATTTCATACGCTGCGATTGGTTAATTGTACAATAAATGGAAAAATCAGAAGAGAAAGGGCAGGATTAAAAGCGATCCCTTTCTTTGATGTTCAGAAAAACATAACGGGGTGCCGGATAGCAGGCTGCACCATCTTTCATGCTTGCCAGTTTCTGCAAATGTAAAAAAAGAATGATGAATTTCATACATTTACGACCAAATTTTGCATCCTATGCGTTTGCTGGGCTTATTGTTATTGTTATTTCCTGTATTTCAGTCATTTGCTTCCTTCGATGATTGGTTCCTGAACAAGACCCTGCGGATCGATTTTATCCATGCGGGAGATGCCGGCAGTGAATATTTCTTTCTCGATGAACTGATACAGGAGCCGACCTGGGACAGGAAAAAGGAAAGGCTGATCAATCCTTTTGATTACGGGAATTACCGGTTGATGGCATTTGACTCGGCGAGCGGGGAACTGATCTACCAGACCTGCTGGTCATCCCTGTTTTACGAATGGCAGACCACTGAAGAGGCTGCAGTTGTTTACCGTTCATTTAACGAGACGGTACTGATGCCCTTTCCGCAGAGTACGGTCAGGGTGTTGTTTTCTTCGCGTAACCGGATGAACAAATGGGAAGATAAATGGGGAATCATTATCAATCCCGCTGATATCCGGATCTCCAGAGAAAATGCCTTTCAGTGCAAAACCCGCCGGCTTGCCTACCACGGGGATCCGTCATACAAACTGGATGTGGTGATCATTGCCGAAGGCTATACGGCCCGTCAAATGTCACAGTTCAGGAGGGATGCCAAACGGTTTATGGGTTATATCCTTGATTGTGAGCCGTTTTCTCAATACCGTGAAAGTTTTAATTTCTGGACTGTGGAGGCTCACAGCAAGGAAAGCGGCACTGACATCCCCGGTCAGAATATCTGGCGACAGACGGCTCTGAACAGCCACTTTTACACTTTCTTATCCGAACGGTATCTGACTTCATACGACCATAAGACCATCCGGCATCTGGCTTCCAACGCCCCATACGACCAGATTTTCATCCTGGTGAACAGCAAAAAATACGGAGGCAGCGGGTTCTATAACTTCTATTCCATGTGCACTTCCGACGACCCTGTTTCAAATTTTGTGGCGGTGCATGAATTTGGTCATGCCCTTGCCGGCCTGGGCGATGAATATTATTCATCCGAAACTACCTTCAACAGCTTCTACTCCCTGGAAGTGGAGCCTTGGGAACCAAACCTGACCACCCTGAAAGCATTTCACAAGAAATGGAAAGACATGGTAAAACCGGGGATTCCCATCCCGACTCCCAACGACAGCAATTACGAAAATGAAACCGGCGCTTTTGAGGGCGGCGGCTATGTTGCCAGGGGCATTTACAGGCCTGCAACAGACTGTACCATGAAATCAGCGCGCTACAATGCTTTCTGTCCCGTGTGTAAAAGGGCTATCTCAGCCATGATAGAATATTATACCCGCTAAACAAGGCTGCCGCTGAAACTATCTACTCATGAAAGTGGCACACTGTCATGGTACAGCTTTGCTTACGCGAAGCTGTCAAGACTGAATATATATTAAACCGGGTTAAAGTCTTTTTCACTGTTTTTCAGCAGAAATTTCTAATTTTGCAGCGCTTTCACCTTAGCAGAACTATTTATTACATGAATATATTTAATATTTATTATCTATGCCGATTACAAGACTAAGCCAGATGTTTGAGGCTCTGAAAGCCAAACCCAGGAAAAGGCTCATTGCTGCTTTTGCCAACGACTCGCATACCATCGAAGCCGTTTATGAAGCTGTAAAGCACGGACTGATAGACGGGACGCTGGTGGGTGACACCGACACCATCCACAAAGTATGCGGGGAACATTCCATTGACGTGAATTTATTCCGGATTGTCCATGAGCCTCAGGAAGTGAAAGCAACGCAGTTAGCCGTATCCCTGATCAACCAGGGGGAAGGTGAAATCCTGATGAAGGGGTTGGTAAGCACCGACCGTTATATGAGAGCCATTCTCGATAAGGAAAAAGGACTGATGGATCCGGGTGCCATCCTGACGCATGTGACCGTGATTGAAAATCCTTCCTACCATAAGCTGATCATCTGCGGGGATGTGGCCATTATTCCGGCACCCGACCTGAAGCAAAAGATCGCATTGTGCAATTTCATGATCCAGACTGCCCACGCCCTTGGTATTGAGCAGCCAAAAGTTGCAGTGATTGCCGCCACCGAACAGATGCTCGCCGGCATGCCCGCATGCGTGGATGCAGCCATTCTGGCCAAGATGAACGACAGGGGTCAGATCAAGGGAGGCCTGGTGGATGGCCCGCTTGCGGTAGATGTGGCTGTTGACAAGGAATCGGTTGAAATCAAAAAACTTGTAAGTCCGGTTGCTGGAGATGCCGACTGCCTGCTCTTCCCGAACATTGAAGCAGGGAATGTATTTTACAAAACCTCCACCAAACTTGCCAGTTCAGAGCTGGGCGCCCTGGTTTTCGGTGCAAGGGTCCCTGCGGTGCTTTCTTCCCGCGGCGATTCCATGCTGACCAAATTGTATTCCATTGCGCTTGCAGCCCTGGTCAGCAAATAACCTCAGGAATCATCCGTCATGAAAGGCGTAAGGATACTGGCCATCAACCCGGGTTCCACCTCCACCAAAATCGCAGTTTATAAAGACTATGACCCGGTTTTTGTGAAGACCATCCGTCATCAGACTCACGACCTGGAAGGGTTTCAGCGGATCACCGACCAGTTCTCCTTCCGAAAAGACATCATCCTCAGGGAACTGGAGGACGCGGCCATCGATCTGAATAAGATCAGGGTAGTGATGGGCAGGGGCGGACTGTTGCGTCCGATAGAATCGGGTGTTTACGAGGTGAATGAGAAGATGAAGAATGACCTGATGAACAGTCCGCTGGGCGAACACGCCAGCAACCTGGGCGGCCTGATCGCCGCCGACCTGGCAAAAACGCTGCCCGATGCCAGGGCTTACATCACCGACCCCATCGTGGTGGACGAATTGCATGACCTTGCCAGGGTCAGCGGACATCCTGCCTTTCAAAGGATTTCCATTTTCCACGCCCTCAACCAGAAAGCGGTGGCCCGCAATTATGCCGGTTCAGTCAAACAGAAATATGAAAATCTCAACCTGATCGTAGTGCACCTGGGAGGAGGTATTACCATAGGCGCACACCGGAAAGGGCGGGTGATCGATGTAAACCAGGGACTCGACGGTGAAGGACCCCTGACTCCGGAACGCTCCGGTACACTCCCCACCGGGGATCTTGTAAAACTTTGTTTTTCTGGTCAATACACCCTTCCGGAAGTTAAAAAAATGGTGAAGGGCGAGGGAGGCATGCTGGCACATCTGGGTACCAACGACTGTGTGGAAGTAGAAAAAAAGATGCTGGCCGGAGATGAAAAAGCCCGCCTGATTTTTGAAGCCATGGCTTACCAGGTGGCCAAGTGGGTCGGATCCATGGCCACCGTCCTGAAGGGGGAGGTCCAGGCCATCCTGATCACGGGAGGCATTGCCCATTCCAAATTATTTACGGGCCTGATCACCGAAAGGGTGCAATGGATCGCGCCGGTACAGGTCTTTCCGGGTGAGGATGAAATGTGGGCGCTGGCGATGAGCGGATTAAGAATACTGACAGGAGAGACCATTCCCAAAAATTACTGATAATGTTTTCAACTTACCGTTTGGGAGCGCTTACACTGCCCAACAGGATTGTGATGGCGCCACTCACCCGAAGGAGAGCGGGAGCCGGCTTTACGGCCACTCCCATGATGGCTGCCCATTATGCACTCCGGGCCAGTGCCGGACTGATCATAGCCGAAGCCACCATGGTGCACCGGACATCACTTGGTTACCCTGATTCACCAGGTATCTGGAATGAGGAACAGATACATGCCTGGAGAAGCGTTACCGATGCCGTACACCGCGAAAACGGGAGAATTTTTCTCCAGATATGGCATGTGGGAAGGTATTCCCATCCACTGATGCAGGAAAACGGGGAACTTCCCATCTCAGCTTCTTCCGTGCCAATCGAAGGAGTGATCAATACGCCGTTGGGTTACCAACCCCATGTAACACCCAGGGCGCTGGAAACTTCAGAAATACCGGAGGTGGTGAACTGGTATGCATGTGCTGCCGCCAATGCCATTCAGGCAGGCTTCGACGGGGTTGAGCTCCATGGCGCTAACAGCTACCTGATACACCAGTTTCTGGAGGACGGGATTAACCGGAGAACAGATGCTTACGGAGGAAGTATCGAAAACCGTTCCCGTTTCCTGTTCGAGGTGGTGGAGGCCGTTGCCGCAAAGGCAGGGGCGCACCGGACTGCCATCAGGCTAAGCCCGAGTTACATCAAGAATAATATGTCTGACAGTGAGCCGGTGAAACTGTATTCCTATGTGATCGACAGGCTGAATGATTACAAGCTTGCATACCTGCATCTCACAGAGCCGGTCCTGCCTGTGGATCACCTGCCGCATTACCTGAAGAAAGTGGCGCCGTACTACCGGAAAATTTACCAGGGTACACTGATGAGTTGCGGCGGTTACACGCCTGAGACTGCCAGGCGGGTTGTGGAAGAAGGTATTGCCGACCTGGTAGCGTTCGGAACCCTTTACATTGCAAATCCCGATCTGGTGGAACGTTTTCGAAGGGGCGCCCCCCTGAACACAGCCGACAAGGACACCTTCTATACCGGCGGTGAAAAGGGTTATATGGATTACCCCCTGCTGGATCAGCCTGGGGAGGTGCGCTAAAACCAGGATCATTTCATTTACAGGAGGTTACCTGCTTGAGAAAGCAAGTGCCAGCAAACTTACACGCACGTTTCCGGATGTTTCCAGGGCATGAAAGCAGGCTTCAGCGGTGGCACCGGTAGTCACCACATCATCCACCAGCAGCAGGTGTTTTCCACTGATGCCGGGGCTATCCTTCACGGCAAAGAGGTTGTTCACATTCTCCCAACGATTGTACCTGGTTTTCCGGGTTTGCGTTTCGTTTGCCCTGCACCGGTAAAGCAGGTCGGGGATGGTCTCCCTGCCCAGGGCCCTGCCCAGTCCGCGGGCAATGGCCTCGCTCTGGTTATAGCCGCGCTTTTTCAGTTTTGCCGGGTGAAGGGGTACGGGCACAATCAGGTCGATCCCGTTAAAGGCACCGGCTTCGGCAATCTCCATCCCGTACTTCTCTCCCAGGAAAGCTCCCAGTTCCTGCTCACCGCGGTATTTCAGGTGATGGATCAGGCGTTGCACCCTGTTGCCGCGCAGATAATAGTAACAGGCTGCAGCCTCTTCAAGGCGGGCCCTTCCCCAGAACACCCTGCTGACAGGATTCACGGGATCCCGGTGGAAGTATGTGCGGGGCAAGGCCAGCCAGCACAGATTGCAAACCATCTCCTCATGCCTGTAAAGGCTCCTTCCACAGGCCAGGCAAATCCTCGGATAGATCAATCCGGCCAAATCATTCAGATAATTCAACATTGTGAGCTTTTTATACATTTGTATGCATCCTGATGCTCAAAATGGAAAAAAAAGCAGAAGATTTTTTATTGAATATTGAAGATCTCCATGTGTCTTTTTACACCAACCACAGGTGGATCAAGGCAGTAGACGGGATTTCTTTCCGTTTGGAAAGCGGAAAGGTAACAGGGGTTGTCGGAGAGTCCGGTTCGGGCAAATCCGTGACCGCCCTGGCCCTGATGGGTTTACTGCCTGAGTCGCATGCAAAGACAGAAGCCGGCACGATGCTGTTCAAACCGGAAGGAAGCCGTCTCGACCTCCTGCACATGCATCAGGAAGGAAAAAAACAATATCGCGGCAGGCACATGTCCATGATCTTCCAGGAACCGATGACATCGCTGAATCCGGTGATGCGTTGCGGCAAACAGGTGATGGAGGTGTTACAGCTACACGAAAGGCTCAGTCCAAAGGCAGCGGCCGACAGGACCATCCGGCTTTTCGAAGAGGTTCGCCTGCCACGGGTACACGACATTTTTAAATCCTGGCCGCATCAGTTATCCGGAGGACAGAAACAAAGGGTGATAATCGCCATGGCCATGGCCTGCCGTCCGGCCCTCCTGATCGCCGACGAGCCCACCACCGCACTTGACGTAACGGTACAGAAAGCGGTACTGGAGTTACTCAGGGAATTGCAGCAACAATACAATATGAGTGTGCTGTTCATCACGCATGATCTTGCGGTGGTCAGACACATTGCAGATGACATCCTGGTGATGTACCAGGGCAGGATCGTGGAATCGGGAAGCTGCGACACCGTATTCAGGGAAGCTTCCCATCCGTACACCAGGGGCTTGCTTGCCTGCCGGCCGGGAATGGGTATAAGACCCGGACGCCTGCCTACCGTCGGTGATTTTATGGAAGGAAGCAGTGGTAGTATCCATCCCCCTGAATCCGCAGAAGCAAGAAACAAACGGATTGAAACCTTATACAGCCAGCCTCCGCTGATGAGCCTGGAAGATGTCAGTGTTGCTTTCCCTGTTAAAAAAAACTGGCTGGGACATACCCTTCAGACCCTGAAGGCAGTGGACTCGGTCAGTTTATCCGTTTATCCCGGGGAGACTCTCGGACTGGTGGGTGAATCCGGATGCGGCAAGACCACCCTCGGAAGGGCGATGCTGGCACTGATTGCACCGGGCGGAGGAACCATTACGGCGGCCGGTCAGCAACTTGACAAGAGCGGGAGACAACAACTGCGATCGTTACGTAAACAATTCCAGATCATATTCCAGGACCCGTATTCATCGCTGAATCCGAGGATCAGCATCGGTTCCTGCCTGACGGAGCCGCTGCTGTTTCACAAAGTGGTTCAGACTTCCAGGCAGGCCCGCCTGAAGGCTTATGAATTACTTGAAAAAGTTGGGCTTTCTCATGAACACTTTTACCGTTATCCCCATGAATTTTCAGGGGGTCAGCGTCAGCGGATCTGTATCGCACGCGCTTTGTCGCTGCAACCCAGGTTCATCGTCTGCGACGAATCCGTTTCCGCCCTTGATATTTCGATCCAGGCACAGATCCTGAACCTGTTGAATGACCTGAAAACAGCCTTCGGGTTCACTTACGTCTTCATTTCGCACGATCTGAGTGTGGTCAGGTATATGTCGGACAGGATCATCGTAATGAAAGACGGCAGGATCGTGGAATCGGGTGATGCCGATCAGATCTGTGCAAATCCGGTTGAAGCCTACACCCGCAACCTGGTAGCGGCCATCCTGTAAACCGGCCTTCAAAAAAACGGGGCGACCCTTTTCAGGGCCGCCCCGACTACACTACCTGACCTTCAATCAGATGCTTTTTTTGGCCAGGTAAAAATCAATCAGTTCTATGTTCTTGTCGGCCATCCTGGCTTCCATTTCCTCCAGGGTCTTTGGCGGAGGTACGATCACCTTATCGCCGGGCTTCCAGTCGAGGGGCATGGCCACCTTGAACTTATCTGCCGTCTGTAAAGCTTTCAGCGCCCTGAGAATCTCATCCATGTTCCTTCCTACATTCAGGGGATAGTACATGATGAGCCTTATCTTCTTGGAAGGATCGATGAAAAAGACTGCCCTGACTGCAGCAGTTTCGCTTTCATTGGGCTGAAGCATGCCGTATGCTTTGGACACCTTCATGTCAAGATCGGCAATGATGGGGAAGTTGAAATATACCCCGGTTTTTTCTTTCACGTTGCTGACCCATCCCAGGTGTGCATGGATGCTGTCGATGCTCAACCCGATCAATTCCGTGTTCAGCGCATCAAACTCGCTTTTACGCAGGGCAAAACCGCTCATTTCGGTAGTGCATACCGGAGTGAAATCGGCTGGATGGCTGAAAAAGACGATCCATTTGTCCTTTGCAAATTCAGAGAACTGCACCATTCCCTTTGTTGTCATCGCTTTGAAGTCAGGCGCCACATCTCCGATGCGGGGCATGCTGATCATTGTTTCCTGTTCCATAGTGTGTTGTATTTAGGTGGTTAAACATTATTTACTTAGAAATGCGGCATCATCCATACCAGTTTCTCCTGTTCCCTGATATAATCGCTCATCAGGGCATTGGTCCCCTCGTCTCCGGCATCACCCGAAAGTTCAAGCAACTCCCGCTGCCTGATCAGCAGGATACGGAAGCTCTCAAGCAGGTTCTCCACGGCCTTTCTGCCGTCGGTCAGTCCGCTTACTTCCTTTATCTGGGAAACGGAAAGATAATCGGTAAAGGTATTGGCCGGAGTTTTCCCCAGGGTAAGGATGCGTTCTGCAATGTCATCGATCTTCACCACCAGGTCGTTGTAGAGTTCTTCAAACTTCAGATGCAGCTCGAAAAACTTCTCTCCTTTAATGTTCCAGTGGAAACCGCGGACATTGGTGTAAAATACCTGGTAGTTGGCCAGCAGTTCATTCAGTCTGGCGGCAAGGATTTCGGACTTTTTCTTGTCAAGCCCGATAAGATTCATGTTTTTCATGGTTTAAATTTTTTTGATCAGACAATGTATTTAATGCTGCAAAATTACATCAGGATTAATTATCTGTCAAACTGATATTTTTTATATTTGCATAGATATTGTCTATATTATGAACATACAACAACTCGAATACATTGTTGCGGTTGACAACCACCGCCATTTTGTAAATGCCGCTTCAGCCTGCCATGTAACCCAGCCTACCCTGAGCATGATGATCCAGAAACTGGAAGACGAGCTGGAATGCCGGATTTTTGACCGGAGCGCACAGCCTGTAGTTCCCACTGAAATCGGCCGGCGGCTGATAGACCAGGCCAGGCAGGTATTGTTTGAAGTCGCGAAACTGACAGATCTTGCCCTGGAGGAAAGAAGTACCATCGGCGGTTCGCTCACCCTGGGGATCATTCCTACCATTGCGCCTTACCTGCTTCCGGCGCTGATCCCGGAATTCATAAAACAGTACCCGCAGGTGGAGTTCCGTATAATGGAAATGATCACAGAGGAAGCAACCGAAGCATTGATCAAGGCAAGGATCGACTGTGCCATCCTGGCCACACCCCTTCATAATAAGCTTTTAAAAGAAAAAGTGCTGTATTATGAAAAGTTCTTTGCTTATGTCTCTCCGGCCGAAACGGGATACAGTCTTCCGCAAATTATTCCGGCGACCGTTGATCCCGACAGGATATGGCTTCTGGAAGAGGGTCACTGTTTCCGTTCACAGATCGTAAATTTCTGCGACCTGACGAAAGACCGGACGGCCCATTTCACTTATGAAGCCGGGAGCATCGAAACGCTGATCAGGCTGGTGGACCGACACAGCGGCATGACTTTTATTCCCGAGCTGGCGGTGATGACCCTGAATGCATCCCAGAAAAAGAACGTCAAAAAGATACATGAACCTGTTCCGGTGCGGGAGATCAGCCTGGTGACCCGCTATGGATTTATCAAACAGAAGCTGGTCAGGGTACTGGAAGAAAGCTGCAGGAAAATCATACCTCCTTCCATGACCCGCCTGGCCGGAACCCAATTTGCTGTTGAAATAAACTGATTTACAACACGTTATTATTGACTTTCCGTTTTTCCCAACCACGGGTTAAAACCGTAACCACGGCAGTGATCAGGATGAACCAGGGCAGGAAAGTCCAGCCCGGCTGACTTTTATACACCTGCGTGGACAGGTTTCCGATCAGCAGCCACTGAAAGACATAGACCGAAGTTACATTCCTTCCGAGCCATCCCAGGTAGCGATGCAGCGGACGGAGGAACTGCAAGCGGTTCATTTGATTGATCAGCAGGATATAGCAGCAGAGAAACAGCAGCGTCCAGCCAAAAAAGAGAATCCCATGGTGGTAATAAGAAGGAAGGTTGTGGCTGATACCGCCGGCCCAGGGAAGTGTCATCAGCAGGGGCACTGCCATCAGTGCCGGCAGGACACTGAAATATTTACCGGAGTCGATTTGCCGGGCGTATTTCTTTTCAAGTATCCATGCCGCATAGCCGGTCAATGGATATGCCACCCACGGAATGAGCGGAAAATAACTCCATTGGTAAGGTCCTCCGAGAAAAGCGGCCAGATATTGTAACGGGCTCTCCGAACCGGCAAGCGCCGGAATCCGGTCGCCGAAAAACGCGATGCATCCCGCGAGCAGCAACCATAACCACGGGCGCTCCCCCAGCAACGGTTTCATTACAGCGATGAACAACAGGCTGAAGCCGGCCAGGAAAAGAATGTCCACACCGAACAGATATCCAAGGGGATCTACCTGCAACTCTTTGAAAAAATACCGGAACAACAAATGCAGGTTCAGGCCCAGGTTCAGCAAGAGTCCCCACAGCAGCAGTTTCATACCCCTGACTGTAAGGCCGGCCGGTTTCACAGCCGGTCTGGCGAGGAAGTATCCCATCACTGCCATAAAGACGGGAGCCGCCGGCGGGCCCCCGAGAAAAAGGCTGATCCGGCCCCAAAGGCTTTGGTACACTGCTTCCGGCATAAACAGTTCCATCAGGTGCACCTGTATCATCCATACCACCGCCCATCCCTTTAACAGATCGGGTAAAATTTTTCTCATAATAAACCTTTCGCCCTAATTTTGCATCTAAAGTAATCATTCGTTCAAAACAAAGCACACCGGCGACATATATATATTATAATGCGTCATTCAACAATTATCAACTTTAACCGTTTAACACATATAAATATATTAAGATGAAGATTAAAACCAACATCGCCATCAGCGATTCGGGTCTGTTGTTCAATCCCGGCAGCGGGGAGTCTTATTCGGTGAACCCGACGGGTGCCGAGATCATCCGGATGATCAGGGAAAACAGGACAGAAACTGAGATCCGGGACTATTTCCTTGCACAATATCAGACAGATGAAAGCACATTTGATAAGGACTACCACGATTTCATCCAGTTGCTGAAACAGCATCTTTTACTTGATCTGAGTGATGAAACCACGGTTTAACATTGCAGTCACCGGACTGAATGCGATCGATTCACCCGGGCCCGGTGTACCGGTGATCCGTTGCCTGCGGGAGGCGGAGTCATTCGACTGCAGGATTACCGGTTTATCCTATGAAACCCTGGAACCGGGCATTTACATGCATGATCTGGTCGACAAGACCTACCAGATACCTTATCCGTCGGCCGGGACAGAAGCCCTTGCAGAGCGGCTTTCCTACATTCATTCCAGGGAGAAGCTGGATGTGGTGATCCCGAATTTTGATGCGGAACTGTTTTCTTTCATTCTCCTGGAAAAACGACTGCTCGAAATGGGTATTCACACCTTTCTTCCGACGCGTGAACAATTTGAAGAGAGGCACAAGTTCAATCTGGCAGATTTCGGGGACAAATACGGTTTACTCGTACCGGACAGCAAGACATTGTTTCATACCGGCGAACTGATAGAAGCAGAAGACACCTTTGATTTTCCCTTTGTAGTGAAGGGAAAGTTCTACGATGCAGGCATTGCGCACAACCGGGAACAGGCGTTGACTTACTTTCACAAGATCAGCGGGAAGTGGGGTTTGCCCATCATCATCCAGAAATACATTAAAGGAACAGAGTTCAATGTGGCCGGACTGGGCGACGGAAGCGGCAACAGGATCGCAGCCGTTCCCATGCGAAAACAGTACATCACGGATAAGGGCAAGGCCTGGGGGGGTATCGTTGTGGAAGACCGGCGCCTGCTGGATCTGACCGACCGCTTCACCGGGGAAACGAAATGGCGGGGTGCTTTCGAACTGGAGCTGATGAAGGGAGAGGACCAGCAATTGTACATCATGGAGATCAATCCCCGTATCCCGGCCTGGATTTACCTTACGGCCGGGGTGGGTCAGAACATCCCGGAAGCCTTGACACGCCTTGCGTTGGGAGAAAGCGTGAAACCCTTTCTTTCTTATACGAGTGGCAAAATGTTCATCCGGTATTCCTGGGATATGATCGTGGATCACTCCGAATTCCAGGAAATCTCGATCAGGGGAGAACTTTAAGCAGCAGACCTGTCAACTTTAACAACTATAAATACCAATAAAGAATGAGTACAACAGAAGTCAATGAAAAGAAACGATATGAGCGGCCGGTGATCAAGAAGCTGGAAGGAGGGGTTCCCGGAAAGTTCGGGGCACGCGCAGCAATGACACCGCTTACCCATATCGATGGTATAAGCGTAAAGGACCTTATAGAGAAATTTGGTTCACCGCTCTTTGTTCTTTCGGAGCGCAGCATCCGGTCGACTTATCAGAAAGCCCACAAGGCATTCACCACGCGTTATCCGCGCGTTCAGTTCGCCTGGTCGTATAAGACCAACTACCTGGATGCGATCTGTAAGATTTATCATCAGGAAGGTTCCTGGGCAGAAGTTGTCAGCGGTTTTGAATATGAAAAGGCCCTGCGCAATGGTGTTCCCGGTAAGAAGATCATTTTCAACGGCCCTGACAAAACGATGGACGATCTGAGTCTGGCCATACGCAATGACAGCCTCATCCACATTGATCACCTCGACGAGTTGTATATGCTGACCGGGCTTGCCGAGAATCTCGGGATCAGGCCGAAAGTAGCCATCCGGGTGAATATGGATACAGGTGTTTACCCGATGTGGGACAGGTTCGGGTTTAATTATGAGAACGGGCAGGCCTGGGATGCGCTCAACAAGATCATGCGCAGCGGGAAGCTGGAACTGGTGGGTTTGCACACCCACATCGGGACTTTCATGCTGGCGCCTTCCGCTTATGCCATGGCCGCCTACAAACTGGCCGATCTGGCCATCGGGCTTCAGCAGCGGTATAATCATACCGTGAAATACATCGACATGGGCGGCGGGTTTGCCTCGAAGAACACCCTGAAAGGGTCCTATCTTCCGGGGCAGGATGTGAATCCCGGATTCGATGATTTTGCGGAAGCCATCACCTCCACCTTACTGAATGCCAATTTCGTGAATAACGAACTTCCGCTGCTCATCCTGGAGACCGGCAGGGCCCTGGTGGATGAGGCCGGTTACCTGTTGGGAACGGTGATTGCCAACAAGCGGACCTCACAGGGGAAAAGGACCACCATCATCGACATCGGGGTTAACCTGCTGTTCACCGCATTCTGGTACGATCACAAGATCAGTCCTGCCCAGTCATTTACCCAGTACACGGAGGAAACGACCCTTTACGGTCCGCTATGCATGAACATTGACGTGATCCGCGACAGTGCGAACCTTCCGCTGCTGAACAAGGGAGACCAACTGGTGATCCATCACACGGGGGCTTATAACCTCACACAATGGATGCAGTTCATTACGCTGCGCCCCAAAGTTGTGCTGATCGACCAGGAAGGGAAAACCCACGTGATCAGAGACAACGAGCAAATGCAGACCCTTACAGGCCTGGAGCATACACCGGGACACCTGTCATCCTTTGAACTTTAAGCGGCATGCAATCGCTCCGGACCTTGTTCCCCCGCTTCATCGACAGTACCCTGAACAGCTATTCACTGATCTTTTTCAGCAATCACAAGCTGTTTGCACTGATCCTGGTCGTTGTCACCTTTTTCGACCTTGTGGCAGGACTGAGCGGCCTGCTGGCAGTGATGGCAACCAACCTGGTGGCTTACCTGACGGGACTGAACACCAGGAATATCAACGCAGGTAACTACGGATTCAACAGCCTGCTCACCGGTCTGGGCCTGGGATTGTTCTACCAGCCGAATACTGAGTTTTTCATCGTACTGTTTTTCGCCTCCCTCCTTACCCTGCTGGTAACCATTGCCCTGGAAGGCATCATCGGAAAATACCACCTTCCCTTCCTCAGCCTTCCCTTCCTGGCCGGGATCTGGATGGTGCTGCTGGCTTCAAGGCAATTCGAACACCTCTATCTTTCCGAAAGGGGCATTTTCAGCCTGAATGAAATGTACGCCCTGGGCGGAAGAAACATGGTAAACCTTTACGAGTGGGTCAATAATATCGACCTGCATCCTTCCCTGGTGATCTATTTCCGCTCTCTCGGGGCGATCCTGTTCCAGTATCACCTGGTTCCGGGCCTGCTGATCGCCATCGGGTTGCTGATCTGGTCCAGAACATCATTTTTATTGTCGCTGCTTGGTTTTTATGCAGCTTACTGGTATTACGGACTGATCGGAGCGAATTTCGATGAACTCTCCTACGGGTACATCGGGTTTAACTTCATCCTCACGGCCATTGCCATCGGGGGTTTCTTTCTGATCCCCTCCTGGCATTCCCTGCTCTGGATCCCGCTGCTCACACCGCTGATCTCGTTCATCATTACCAGTACATCATCCGTACTGGGGATTTACCAGCTTTCCATTTTCAGCCTGCCTTTCAACATCATCGTGCTGTTGTTCCTTTACTTCCTGAAATACCGGGAGCGGTTCTTCAGCAAGCCGCAGCTCGTCCTGCACCAATTATATTCACCGGAAAAGAATCTTTATACCCAGCTCAACAACAAAGACCGTTTTGCCTACGATCATTATCTGTCGCTCAGTCTTCCCTTTTTCGGAGAGTGGGTGGTAAGCCAGGGTCACCGGGGAAAACACACGCACAGGGACCAATGGCAGCATGCCTGGGATTTTGAGATCAGCGATGAAAACAAATCCTTTCACACGGGTGACGGAAGCAGGAAAGAGGATTATTACTGTTACGGCAAGCCTGTGGTGGCAGCTGCTGACGGATGGGTCACGGAGGCCATCGGCTATATTGACGATAATGAAGCAGGAGAGATGAATCTTGTCCAGAACTGGGGAAACACCGTCATCATCAGGCATGCCGAAAACCTGTACACCAAGATGTGCCACCTGAAGCAGGGCAGTATCAAGGTGAACAAGGGAGATTATGTCAGAAAGGGGGAGCTGATCGGAGCATGCGGCAATTCAGGACGTTCGCCAAGACCTCACCTGCATTTTCAGGTACAGGCTACCCCTCATATCGGTTCCAAAACCCTTGATTATCCTTTTAGCCATTACATCCGGCACCAATCAGGGTCCAACCGGCTGATATCATGGAGCAAACCAGTTGAAAATGAGATTATTTCGAATATTCAGGTAGATAAAACCCTGGAAAAAGCCTATCATTTCATACCCGGGCAACGTATCCGGTTTGAAGTGAACCATCCGCCGGCCATGGCAGGGAAAGTCTTTGAATGGGAAGTGATGACAGACCCGTACAATTACACCTATATTTATTGTCAGGCCACCGGTAGCAAGGCATACTTCAGGGACCAGGGCCCCAACCATTATTTCACCCATTTCGAAGGGAACAGGAAATCGCTGCTGTATGCTTTTTTCCTTGGTAATTACCATGTAATGAAGGGTTTTTACAAATCCATGGTAATTCATGACCGCTTTCCGTCGGACCAGCTTGCATGGGGACCCCTGCTGTGGCTGCAGGATTTCATTTCTCCCTTCTTCCTGTTCCTGAAATCAAGCTATGAACTGGAATACACTAAATCAGAATCAGATCTTGACGGCAGCACCCTGACCATGAACAGCACCGTACGCCTGTCGGCCGGCAGGTACGGTATTCGTGACATGCATTTCGGGATCGTGATTGCCGGGAACCGTTTTCAGCAGTTCAACATCCGGCAAAAGGACAAAGTGATTGAAACAAGGGAGATCCAAACGACAGAAAGCAGCGACTGATGAAACACCGGGCTGATCGCCGGAAACACCCTTTCCGGCAATATTTCTTTTTTAATTTGTCCTTGGCTCTGTTTCCCGTCCTGTGTTTTACGGGCAGTGCCACGGCCCAGCCAGGTGCCGCCGGTTTTCAGGCCGATGTGGCCACCTACCGCCATTACCTGACAGGACAATGGGATTCGCTGCTGATTACCGGGAATAAGGCCCTGAATGATGGGGTTGACTTTTACTATCTCCGCCTGAGAATGGCCTATGCCTCATACAGCCTGGCCGATTACCGGACGGCTGTGTGGCATTATGAAAGGGCTGCCCGCTTTCAACCGCCCGACAGCATTACCAGGGAATACCTGTACTACTCCTGCCTGCTTGCCAACCTGCTTCCCGAAAAACAAAAAGCTGCGTTTGGCTTAAGCCCTTATGCCCGGAAAATAAACGGGATCAGATCGCCCGATTACCTGTCACAGAGCACTTCCCAGCTAACGGTGCTGTTTTCGGGAAGTGAGGAAAAAGCATTAAACGTGAATATCAGCGGCAAACCGGACATCTATGGCGAAGTGACACTTTATGGCAACAGCCTGTTCCTGCAGCAGGGATTCAGACATGAGCCGGCCGCCAGGCTGTCGGTCTTCCAGCAATATGGATTCCTGAGCCTTGAGATGGCCAAACGGATCAGGTATTTCCACATGCCGGACTCGGGCCATGCAGACACCACGGGACGATTCACCATAAACCAGCACCAGTATTACATTAATCCTTCATTTTATGCCGGCAGGGGATGGAGTGTGAGTCCCTCCTTTCACCTGATTGTTCTGGAGGGGAACAGCTTCACCTGGCATTATGCATGGGACAGCATCCACTATTGGGCAAATCCCGGATGGGACACCATTCAAAGCATCCGTTACCTGTATTCCTATACATTCCCGCAACAATCACTTGCTCAGCACAACAAGGTTTTCGGCCTGCATATCTCCAAAAATCACAAGAAGTGGCAATTCGGGTTAAGCGGGAGTTACTCCGATCTCCTTTCGGAGCAGCAGGCCCAACTGACAGGCCAGGTCACATGGTTTCCTTCAGGCAATCCACGTACCTACCTCAGTATCTGGTCATCCCGCTTTATCAGGGAGGTGGATCCCGGGAAAGCCCTGGATTTTTCAGCAAGTGAATCCAGGTGGATTGCAGGCGGGTATGCGGGCAGGCAATTCAGCCGGAATACCTGGCTGGAAGCCCATTTTACGCTGGGTGACCAAAGCCTGACGAATGAGTACAACGGAACCATCGTATACAACAGCCCTGAACCAACACGTTTTAAGACCGGACTAAGCACATATTTCCTGCTCTCAGAAAAAATGCAATTATCTTTACACTACCGTTTCATTGCACGCCGGGGTACTTTCTGGTACTATTCCAATGAAGGCAGGATCAAAGACGAGACATATCATTATTCAACCCACAGCATTACAGGAGGTATTCAATGGAAAATTTAAAAAAAGGGATCAGGAGTGCTGCAGTATTCATTTCAGTTTCCCTGTTATTCATTGCAGGCAGCGTCACTGCCCAGGATTACAAGGTACTGCAGCAGGCCTTTAAAGACAGTTACACTTACGAGAACAACGGAGATTACACCCGGGCGGCAGAGGCCATCAGGAAGCATTATGATGAGTCGTCGTACGAGATCAACCTCAGGTTGGGCTGGGTGTTGTACAAGGCCGGGCAATTCACCGAATCCTCGTCATATTATCAGCGGGCCATCAACCTGAAGCCATATGCCATCGAGGCAAGGCTCGGGCTGAGTTATCCAGCAACTTCGCTGGGACAAACCGAACTGGTTAAGAATCAATATCTTGAAATACTGAAGATCGCCCCGGAATACACCCTGGTCAATTATAAACTCGGCCTGTTGTATTATCAGCGGGAAGATTACGCCAATGCGCTGAAGTACTTTGAGAAGGTGGTCAACCTGTTTCCCTTTGATTACGATTCGGTACTGATGTTCGCCTGGACTCACTTCAGGCAGGGAAAACTGCGTGAAGCCAAGGTGCTCTTTAACAAGGTGTTGTTGATCAGTCCGAACGATAAATCAGCGCTGGAAGGCATCAGCCTGATCAAATAACAATCCGGTTTTTTGGAAGCAGTTGCGGCATACAGGCGTTGGCTGACAAGGGAAGTAACGATCGGGAACCTGGTTATCGGCGGGCAGCATCCCATCCGCATACAATCCATGACCAATACGCCCACCCTGGATACAAAAGCCACGGTAAACCAGGCCATCAGGCTGATTCACGCGGGCTGTGAATTCGTCAGGGTAGCCGTGCCAGGCATGCAGGAAGCAAAAAACCTGAGTGCCATCAAAAACGGGCTGGTACATCAGGGTTACACCACCCCCCTGATCGCGGATGTTCATTTCAATCCTGCGATTGCAGCCGAAGCAGCCCGCAGGGTTGAAAAAATCAGGATCAATCCCGGAAACTACTGCGAAGAAAAGCAGGGGCTTCCCGGTGATTTCACTGACAAGGCAAACAGGGAAGCCCGAGAGCGGATTCACGCCCGTTTGCTTCCCCTGCTGGCGATATGCAGGCAATACGGCACGGCTATCCGTATCGGCATTAACCACGGCAGCCTGTCGGAGCGTATCATGAACCTTTACGGCGATACCCCGCAGGGCATGGCGGAATCGGCAATGGAATACATCCGGATCATCGCCGGGGAGGGGTTTCATTCCCTGGTGATCTCCATGAAAGCAAGCAGCGTCAGGATCAGCACCTTTGCCACCCGGCTGCTGGTATTAAAAATGCAGGAAGAAGGTTATCATTACCCCTTGCATCTCGGTATCACGGAGGCAGGGGATGAAGCGGACGGCAGGATCAAATCGGCCTGCGGCATAGGATCCCTTTTGGAGGAAGGACTGGGTGACACCATCCGGGTATCGCTGACGGGCGAACCCGAACGGGAGCTTCCCGTTGCCAGGATGATCGCCGCCCCTTACAATCAAAGAAACGGACCTTACGGCAATGCATACCACCTTCCAGCATATATACAACCGGACGTTTATCACAGGAGGCCCAGCCGGTGGATGGGCAGGATGGGATCGGAGCAGACACCCGCCGTTGTCACCACCTGCCTGGGGAAAGCCGGTTACCGCTGCTATTTCTTTCATCATACAGATTACAAGCCCGACTACCTCTATGAACCCCCCGGCATCATGCGGTACGAACATCCCCCTGACACCAGGCTGGTGCGGCATATCTACGATTACGATCTCAAACACAAAGCCATCCATCCCCTTGTGGATGCCGTTTCCTTTACGAGCCTGGAATCCCTGGATCTGCCCAATCCCTGGATCAACCTGGGCCCCACGCAGTGGCGGGAGGAAACGGCGCGGGTGCTTGCCGGCAAGCCCGAAACAGCCCTGGTCATCCACAAGAGGCCTGAAGATAACATTCACCAGATCAGGCAGTTCATTGGAATGCTCGAAAAGCATCATTGCCGGCAGGCCCTTATCCTGCGCCTGTCTTACCCGGATCATGACATTGACCAGTTTCACATCCGTGCCGCCACCGATGCCGCTTTCCTGCTCACTGACGGTCTTGCAGACGCCCTGTGGCTTGAATGGAAACCGGAAGCCAGTTGCAAACTGCCGACCATGGCGGCGTTTGACATCCTCCAGGCAACCGGCGACAGGCTCATCCGTACTGAATATATTGCCTGCCCTTCCTGCGGCCGGACACAATTCGACATTGAAAAAGTGCTGGCCACCATCAAGGAAAGAACCGGGCATCTGAAAGGGCTGAAGATTGCCGTGATGGGTTGTATCGTAAACGGTCCCGGCGAAATGGCCGACGCCCATTATGGTTATGTGGGAGCGGGAAAAGGAAAAGTGAACCTTTATAAAGGCAGCACGCTTGAAAAGTCGCGCATTGCGGAGCAGGACGCTGTGGAAGAACTCATCAGGCTCATCAAAGCCAGGGGCGACTGGCAGGAAACAGCCGGAGACGGGGAAGTAAACTGACTGACTGTCTGTACCTTAGCGCACCATCAGTTTCGCCTTTTCTGTGATCCCCCCGGTGCTGAGGCTGATGAAATAACAGCCGGGCTCAAGCATGGAAATATCAAGCCTGATCCTGTCTCCGGACAGATGATCGCGCCTGATCCTTTCCACTCCGTCGATACCGTACAACCTCAGGTCTGCCTGTTCCACCCATTGATGGCATTGTAAGACGACTTCTCCCGACGCCGGGTTGGGCTGTATTATCAAAGGCTTCCTTTCGTTTTGTCCGTTAACCCCTACTGTTGTCACGGCCACACAACTGGATGTATCACTGCAACCGTTAATGGTTACGATAACCGCATAGTTGCCGTTGGCCGTTGCCGTATAGGTCTGGTTGACGGCTCCCGGGACAATGGCGAAGCCATTGCCGCAGTCGACCCACTGGTACTGTGCGCCGGTTTGCTGCGAGATCAGGGTGATTCCGAGCAATGATACAGAAGTATTAACCGGGATCACATGCAGGGTAAGTTCCACCACCGAATCGCAGCCGCCAGGCATGGGAAAGGTCTGGGTACAGACACCGGACTGGGTAAGTGTTTGTGAACCAAACACATATGATTGTCCGCTACAGATGGTATCTTCAATGTAGTGCACCGGTGTACTTACCCCGTCCACAAAGTTGGAGGAGGTCCCCGTAAGGGCAAAATTGTGCAGGGTTCCGTTGAGGCTTCCGGTTGTCGGCAGCAGGGTGGTGATCCCTGTATTGTTTCCGTTGGCAACTCCCTGGTCGAACTTGTAGTACAACAGCAATCCGGCCGAGGCCGGGTCGATGGCGCAGCTATATATTTCCCAGACTTCATCGGGTGTGAGAGCAACATTCCAGAGACTGACCTCATCCATTTTTCCTTTGTGATAAAAATGGAAGGTCTGATACAGCAGATCGCCGATATAGAATGTTTCGGCCGTACTGCTGATCGTTCCCGATGCCAGAACATTCCCGGCATCGATCCCGTTGTGGTAAAGCCTCAGGAAATTACCGTCATATACCATGGCGAAGTGATGCCACTGATATAGCTGCAGGCCTGTCATCACCACATCTGAGGCCATGCCGCCGCTTTCCCTGAACCTTGCCTCCACGGCATGGTTTCCGTGCCTTATCAGGTAAAAATCGGCATTGGTATTGTTCCTGAACCCGCAAAACCCGTCATAATCCGGAAAAACGATGGTGTCGTTGTCGGGGTAAACCCACAGGGTCATGGAAATGCTTGTGGAACCCGCGATCAGCGCCGATGCCCCGGATACGCTGACATAATCATTCACATTATCGAAATCCAGGGCGTTTTGCTGGGCATATCCCGTTAAACAATTGCAGATAAACAGCATGATAGCGGATACACAGGCAGGAAGGCGGAAACTTGTTTTCATATTGATTAATATTACTTTAAAGATTAACATACACATATTCATAATTACACTCATTTGTGTGTGAAAGAAACGGTATTTTGCGCCAATAATGGTGCCATGGTTGATGTGTAAAAATTTGCCTGAATTCTCATCGGGGAAAATGGAGCGTTGGCTGGTGTTATCCTATATCCACTCTTCCGCCGATATCATCAAATCGTTAAGCGCTTCCTCTGTATGTGCGGAACCGATGTGCTGCAAAACAATCCTTTTATTGCTCTGGTAAAGAACAACTTGTACAGCCATGGCCTTGGAGGCGGTTTTAACAACTTTGATTTTCATACTATACCAAGGCTGAATGATATTGTGAGAAATTAACTTATTGCTGTTCAAAAGTAAACAATTTTTGTTGCCGATCTCAAGAGTTTTTCACATTATTATGTCTCTGATGGCATAATGACTGACAACTACCAAATAATTCAGGCGTTTTTTTCGCAAATCCATTCCGTGTCGGTATAAATCCACCTTAGTGCGGTAAATTTAGTGTTTTTTAAAATATAATCATTGGTTATCTATCACTTACGACCGAACTAACTGGAGAGGGGACAAGTCAGGAATGAGTGTTTTGAGGGGGGGATTTGAATCAGGCCGGAGGCATACGGGAAAGCCACATTCACTTGTCCGGTAGCACAATCGGTTGATCTTCAGAAAATGCAGATCTTCCCCGACCAGGATTCCGCTGAAGTTACCAGCCTTACAAGGTAAATACCTGTAGGGAAGCCGCTGCAATCAATGGTCGTGGTGTTTTGAACAACGTGGCATTCCGGCATGATAGTGCGCAATAACCTCCCCTGAAGGTCGAATATCTGGAGAAGGTTTTGTTCCGCCTGCGCTTTTGAAAATTGGATTATCAGTGTCCGGGAGGTGCTGTTCCAGCTAAGTACAGCTTCACCACCGGCCGGATCTCCAATTTCCGGACTACCGGCTGCCGGGTCTACTGTAAGAAAGATATGCCGACGGTATAGCGTCAGGCCGGGTACCAGGGAATTAGTGATCACGCAGCAGTAGTTGCCGGAATGGGAAGCGTTAACATTGTTCAATGTCAGCATGGGATCGGGGCCAACCGAAAGCAGGGTTCCGTTGCGGTACCACTTATAGGTATTGGCCGAACCACCCACTTTGGATGAAAAGGTAATGGATGAGCCGGGCATGATGATCGTATCAATTGCCTCGCAGACACTGTCCTGAGGAGAATATTCAAAATCTGATGCCGGGTAAAAAGGATAACTCATCCAGGCTTCAATGTCGTCGAAGTGGAGGCGGTTACCGTAAATCCTTAAATGACCAATAGGAGTGATCCCAGGTACCGGAGGTGGTAAGGAATCGAATTGATTATTGTTGAGATCCAACGAAGATACACCCGGGTTAAGCCTCAGTAAAGTATCAGGAATGATTCCGCTTAACATATTATTATTCAAACTGATTGCATTCATTACAATACCAAAGTTTCCAATAGACAATGGTACATCAGTAAGGAGATTAAAACCTAAGCTTAAAAAATACAATGTTTGAAGTTGACCTATATCTTCGGGTATTGAGGTTATACTATTGCCTCCAAGGGCTGCGTAACTTAACTCTGACAAATTACAAAATGAAGGAGGAATATTGCCAGTCAGATTATTAAAGTTTAAGTTTAACTGCCTCACCCTGCCCTGATAAACTGAAACACCATACCAACCTGGCCAACTAAAAAGGGGACCGGTACCCCAACCGTTATGATTGTTCCAGTTTGGTCCGTTCATGGTTTCAAACATTTCCAGCAGTGCCAGTGAGTCCTGGATGTTGGCCTGTGCCTTTATCCGATTGTTGATAGTAAGCTGAATAATGAGAAATAACAACACAGGAACGATAATCCGGAAGGTTTTTTGTATTGATTTCATGATCAGCGTTTTATTGAATGAGAAATTTCGAACAACTCACAGCATCCTGTGTGTCGCATCGCAGGAAATAACAACCCGCTGGGATATGCCCTAACTCTTTTCTCACAGCCTGCCCTGATTGCAGGTCAAGCCCGCCGAAATCCATGACAACCTGGCCGTGAAGGTTCAGTAGTTGAAGATGAGCGTTTATGTTTTTCTCAGAACAGAGTTTGATGTTGATGTAGTTGTCCCTGACCGGGTTCGGTAAGACCGACAATGCAATTATGCTCCCTGCCGGGTTCTCTTTAAGGGAGATGACCGATGCCGGTTTGGCCATGATGGGCTGGTTCATGATGGCATCGTCTATGAGGATCCTTCCGATAAACGCATCCCTGCTATTCTGAAATGCATTCAGGTTCATGTTAACAAAACACAGAGCCGTATTATCAAAACACCCCGTAACATAGGCTTCCCCTTTCCTGCCCAGGCTGATGTCGCTGATGAATTCATCATCTGTCGAATAGGAACATAGCGGAAACAGCTGGTTGGGACAGCTTACGTTGTCAAAGTTCATCACATAGAAATCGTTGTTGGGCGCCAGTGGCGTACTGTTGTATGCCAACGAACCCGGGTTCTGGCATCCGGCAACCTGCGAGGTAGGGAATAGGGCAGTATGGGTCTGGAACTGTCCTGCGACAAAGGTACCATACCGGTCATTTGCAGCAAGCGAGGTGGCATTCACATACTGGGGTGGAGGTGAAGGTGGATAGGATAACAAACCGATTTCATAGTAGGGCACGGCGATGCCCGCTATATAATCCATGGCGATAAAACTGTTAAAGTCGGACGGATCGGTAATATCCCCGCAGAACCAGACCATCTCATCGCCATATTGATCCATGTTGGTGGCAACATCTGTTCCTTTATAAGTATAATTTAGATTGGAATTACTTAACTGATACGAATTATTATATTGATTACTTGTAAAGAATGGATATCCAATATTATACTCAACAAATATTTTTTGTCCAAAGAAAAAATTATCCTGGGCACCGGTAACAATCACGACACTTCCGGTTGGTGTAGGCGAAACCGGGTGCCAGCACATACCTCCGGAAAACTCTGTCCTTGGCGTAATCATATCAGTTACCAGGTCATGGTTTGAATCCATCCATTTACCGGTATTATCTGCCAGTGCAATAAAATTGTCGCTCAATCCATTGATGCCGGTGATCGGGAATTGCGGATTTCCCAATGGATCGTAGAAATTAAGAGGAACCCCGCCATAGTTTCCAAACACAAAGATGTTGTTAAAGGCATCCACGGCAACTCCGGTGGCAATATCCTCCCTGTTGCTGCCGATCTGGTCTGCCCACAAACAGGCACCGGAGGAACATGAAAATTTTGCAACGAAGGCATCTCCGTCTATACTGTAAAGTGTCGGACCAAAAGGAAGAAATTGAATATTATCGTCGAATCTTCCCACCATGATAATATTACCGTTCTGATCAAGGCTAATCGCTTTGACTTCGTTGGTATATCCTCCGGTCTGTATGGCCCACTGGCAGTAGCCGCACTGGTCGAAAGCCGCCAGAAAAATGTTCTGGAGCCCCGTGCAACTCAGGCTTGTATTATCAAAGTCCACATCGCCGCTAAAAATTCCTGCCGCATATACATCGCCCATCCCGTTATTGGTCACACTGATGCCCATTTCACGGTTGGTTCCGTTCTGTGGTTGGTAAGGCCATCTCAGAGGCCTCGAATCGCCGAGTTGAATACTCGTTTGAGCAGCGTCAGCGTCATCGTCTACAACAATAATAACGTAAGCTCCTGCCTGCAGACCGGAAAACGTCCATGAGTTTCCCTGGTAAAGAATGATGGACTTCAGGAGCACAGTGTTGAAATAAACATAAATTGTAAAGGGATTTGTTCCTCCCGTCATGGTAACAGTGAACCAACCATCCAGTGTGGCCCAGCAATCCTCATCCCCACTGGCAGTTACAGCAACGGTAAAAGGTGAAGGAAGTAGGGTCGGGTGGAAAAGTGAATGATCAGGATAAAAACCCGGACTGGCAGTACTAAAAGACATTCCGGAAAGGAACAGTAAGGTAACAATCACCAGTAGGGAAATCCTGAAATGGGGGGGGGTAGATAAGTAATTCATAATAAATAAATTAAGTGATACTATTCAACCCCTCTACGGGGGTAACAAATATATTGAATTATATAAGGAATGTCAAGGATTGATCGTGATAATTTTTGGATACTCAGGCAAATACTATAATTTATATCCCTCTGGCCTGATGCATATTCCACACAATCTTCGTATGGGATATCAGGTTGTTGTCAATCCTGTACCGGCCACCATCAAAATATACCGCAAGAACACAGGAATGCGGTGTGTGTTTACCGAGTCACTGGTGTAAGGAATCTATACCGAAAGAACATAGGATTGTGAAAAAAGTGTTTCCAAAGTCATCGGTATAAAGAATCTAAGCGAAAATTGCTTCGCATTTTCACTAAGATTTAGTATAATGTTCGACAGCTAAATTAGCATGAATTCACTGAATTCTCCTGCGTCCGGTGATAATTTTCACCGCTTCAGGTATTATTTCAAACACAAAGGGTGCCTGCCCGAGCGACTCGCCGTCGACCTCCAGGGAAATGTCCTGAGATGCACTGACAATCACCGTTTTCCCTCTGAATGTCACCACCTGGGGAAGTCTGGTGAAAGAACCGTCGAACAGTTTGGGGGTATGACGGATGACGGCCAGGCGGCTGATTTTCCGGATGACGGTGATGTCGAGCAGGCCGTCGTCGGGAACTGCTTCGGGCAGTTGTTTCATGCCTGCCCCGTTGTACATGCAGATGCCGACATTCATGCTGAAGAGTTTGAAATCCTGTTCCAGGCCGTCGATCACCACCTTTGTGTTCACATTGCGGTATTTAAACAGGCTGGTCAGCAAATTGTACAGATAGAGAAAAGGGCCGCCTTTTCCCCTGTCTTTCATTTCGTTGGTACGTGAAGCAACCATGGCATCATAACCCATGCCTGCCATATTGATCAGGTATCTTGTACAGCCTGCGTCCCGGTCCCGGTATTGCACCCTGGCCACATCATGGAGGAAGATTTCTTCTTCGGCCACGATCCTGACGGCATCCGGATAGCTGAAGGGGATAGCGTGGGTTCTGCACCAGTCATTTCCGCTGCCCACGGGGATCATCGCCAGGGTACAGTCAGCCGGCGGCACCTGGTCCTGCATCATGATGCCGTTGAGTACTTCATTCAGGGTGCCGTCGCCTCCCACCACCAGGAACTTCCGGTATCCGGCAGCCAGGGCATTCCCGGTAAGCGTCACGGCGTGCATCCTTGCGGTGGTGAAACGGTGGTGATAATCAATCTGAAACTGTCTGAAAAGCGCTTCAACCGCGGGCCAGTCGCGGCGTGCCTTTTTCAGTCCGGCATTGGGATTGACGATACACATCCAGGGCATCGGACGATCAGGGGGCGGCATCATAGGCCTTAGAATTGCTTTTCATTGTTTTCCGCATATTTTTCCAGTTGTTCCATGACCGTGGCCGGCAGGATTTCGTGCATACAGTGGCAATCGCCTGAGTGTCTGCAGTCGTTGCAATGCTTATTAAGCACAAGGTAAGAAGCCTGATTGCCGAGGGGTGCCCAGCGTCCGGGGTGCATGGGTTTTATGGGGGGATAGATGCCGATGGCCATCTTCCCCATGGCAGCGGCAAGGTGCAGGGGGCCGGTGCTTGCGGCTACCAGTCCGTCGGCCAGGCCGATAAAACTGATGAGTTCGTCAAGTTTGAACCTGCCTGTCAGGTCATACACATGAGGAAGTGAAAAGATGCCGCTGCTTCTGATTTCGAGGCCTTCTTCCCTGGTTCCGGTCACAAAGATCATGTAGCGTTCGGGTGGCAGGATGGCCGCCAGTTCCATATAGCGATCCATGCCCCATTCCCTGGCACTTCCCTTTGAAAGGGGATGCAGGATAAGGTTGAAGCGGCCGGGCTGAAGCAGGGCGGTGATCCTGGGATCGGCCGCCGCGCCTGGCCTCAGCCCGAACAATCCCTGTATTTCCTTCAGATCGGGGAACGTCCTGATACCGATGGCTTTCAGCAGCCTGAGGTTGAGCTGGGCTTCGTGGAGTGCGGATCTTCTTCTTGATAATCTGACCAGTCTGTTACAGGTATAATAGTGCCAGATCCGGCCGGTACTTCCGGCGCGTACCGGGATCCCCGTCTTCATGGCGGCCACGGCAATGTCTTTCCTTGGAAAAATATGCAGGATTGCATCAGCCTGAAAGGCTTTCAGCCATTCCGTCTGATGCATGAGGCCGCGTTTCTCCACCTCATTCCAGTCGAGGAATTCATCCACATGTTCGCAGGCTGCGACGACGGCCCGGGTATAATTTTTCCCCAGAAAAAGGACACGGCTTCCGGGAAGCTGCTTTTTTATCAGTGCAGCCACCGGCAGGGTGAGGACGACATCACCGATGCTATCGGTCCGGCTGATCAGGATGGTTTTTCCCTTCATGATGCAATTGTCTCAGTTTCCGGTATTTCAACACGCTTGCCCTGGCAGAGAGGGAACAGACCCTGTAACCGGCCATCCCGTCGAGGAAGCCGAGTCTGAAGCAATAATCCCTGATAAACCTTGCCGGACCGCTGAACCAGGCTTTCAGGAGCCCGGCTTTCCGGCCTTTTTCGAAGAACTGGCGGGCGACCAGGCCGGAATAGTGCTCCACCTGCCTGAGATGGTCTTCCCTGCTGAGGAAGGAATAATGCAACAGGTCGCCATGGAGGAAGCCAATAGCCATTCCTTCATCCGTCATCAGGTTTTCGTGAACCAGTTCAAGATCCCAGCGTGCGAAGCGGCGGTCGAAGAGGCGGATCTTGCTATCGGGGTACCAGCCGCAATGCCGGATCCAGTGGCCGCAGTAATTCGTCAGCCGGTTCATGCGGTAAGCGGGGTATTCCGGGTTTTCCTTCACCCTGAGGATGGATTCCCCGAGTTTGAGGGAAAGGGCTTCATCCGCATCGAGTGAGAGAATCAAGTCGTTGGAGGCCAGGGAGTTCCCGAAATTTTTCTGGGCACCGTAACCCGGCCAGGGATTCCTTACAAAACGGGCTCCCTTCTCCATGCAGATCTCAGCCGTTTTATCGGTTGAAAAGGAATCCACCACAATGATCTCATCTGCAACCTCTTTGACAGAATCAAGGCAGCGGACGATATTCCTTTCCTCGTTGAAGGTGATGATGACGACGCTGATCTTTATCATGGCATGAAGGCTCAAAGGTATTGAAGTTTGGGATGCAGGCTGCAACTCAAACCACCTTCTTCCGCCACCTGCCTGTTTTGAGGTAAAGCGCCGAGAGTGTACCCAGCAACACGAAATACACGTATTCGGCCGACCAGACCACTTCGATGGGTTGCAGCCAGACCAGGGCCACCAGGTAAACATACACCAGGTACACCAGGATGGTGCCGGTTTCTATGATCATGGCAATATTGGTGTTGGCTGTTCCGGAAACCGCACTGAAAATAATCTGTACCACAGAAAACAGCAGCAGGGCTCCCGAAATAACGTAGAGGGAGGGAAGGGTGCTGCTGATCAATGCGGGATCGGAGGTGTACACCGACAGGATGAGCCGGGGGAAGGCGACCGACAGGATGACCACAGGCAGGATAAGGCTGAAGCTCATTCCGGCGATCCGTTTCATGACCGGGATCACCAGGTGTTTTTGTCCGGCCCCTATCGAACGGCTGACCAGGGTATTGGTTGCAGAGCTGAAAGCCCAGATGGGAAGCATCAGCACCATATAGGCCGACCTGATGATATTGGATATGGCCAGGGGATGTTCGCCCATTTTTTCGATGATCATAAAAAACATGAACCATCCGGCCAGGGATACAAAATACTGCATCATGATAAAGACCGAGATTTCCAGGGTTTTCTGAAGCAGGGCCCATTGCGGCGTTTTAAACCGGAAGATCTGGTATTTGTGCAGGTTGGTGGCGGTAAGCGAGATCAGCACGAAAAAAAGAAATGCAACTGTTTCGGCTATCACCGAGGCAATGGCAGCGCCGGCAATACCCATGGCAGGAAAGAACCAGTGTCCGAAAATCAGCAGGTAATCGAACAGGATGTTGACAACGGCCATCAGAGCGGCAGTCCAGCTCAGGTATTTGGTCCTGGCAATCCCGGTGTAATAAGCCCTGAAGAGCACTGCCGGAAAAGCGAAGAATATTCCCCAAATCCTGTAGCGCAGGTATTCCCGGGTGGCATCATAGACCTGGGGACTGCTGATCATGGCTTTCAGGGCAACGGGGGCAAGGTATTTAATGACAAAAAACAGGAGGACTGCGAGTGCCAGGAGGAAGAGGAGGCTGTGATCGAAGATGCGGCCTATTTCACGGTAGTTTCTTTCGCCCAGGCGGCGGGCGATCAGGATCTGGCCGCCGATGGCAAAGCCAAATCCCAGCATGAAGAGGACGATATAGAAGATTCCCGCGATGGCGCTGGCCCCGAGTTCCACTTCTCCGACCCTGCCCAGGAAAGCCGTATCTGTCACATTGATCAGGTTCTGTGCGAGCAAGGTCAGGATGATCGGCCAGGCAATCTTCCAGATCGACCGGTATGAGGGCAATTCTTTCAAACCTGCGGTTTACCTGAGGGCGAACGAATCCCAGTCGGGACCCACGTTGAATGTTTGACGGAAATCCCGCAATTCGTCATACGAAAGACGCACCGTTGCGATGTGTTCTTCATGTGCAGGGCAGGCTGCGGCAAGTTGTCCCTTGAAATCCACCAGGCAGGTATCGCCTGCATAGCTGATCCCCATGCCATCCCGGCCTGTTCTGTTCACACCTGCCACATAGGACAGGTTTTCCAACGCCCTTGCCATGAGCAGGTTCTGCCATACCGCTCTCCTTGGTTCAGGCCAGTTGGCCAGGTAAATCATCAGGTCGTACTCATATATTCCATTACTATATGTATTTTTTGACCAGACGGGGAATCGGAGGTCATAACAGATGAACGGTCTGATCTTCCATCCCAGGTAATCGATGATGATCTTCTTTTTACCGGGCTGGAAGCGGAGATGTTCGTTACCCATGCGGAAAAGGTGCCGTTTGTCGTAGCTGTCGAAGCTGCCGTCGGGTCTCATCCAGATCAGGCGGTTGTAATAATACCCGCTTTCCTTGATGATCATGGTTGCTGCAATCACACAATCCAGCTCGGCGGCTTTCCTGCTGAGCCAGCGCATGCTTTGGGAACCGGGAGTTTCGGCGACCTGTTCCGGTTTGACAACAAAACCGGTGTTGAACATCTCAGGCAGCAGGATCAGATCCTGTTTTCCGGCCAGCGGATCGAGACAGGCATCGAAGCGCAGCAGGTTCTGGGTGATGTCTTCCCATACCAGGTCAACCTGGACGAGTGATACGGTCAGATCTTGCATAATATGCTGGCTGCTTTTTCAAGGGTTTCTTCCCGTTTTGCAAAACAGAAGCGCAACACCCTGTGATCGTCTTTTTTATTATAAAATACAGATACCGGTATGGAAGCGATTTTGTGCTTCCGGGTCAGGTAAGTGGCATATTCGGTATCTTTCATATCCGTGATCTGCCGGTAGGACAGCAACTGGAAATACGTACCATGGGAAGGCACAATTTCAAAACGTGAATCCCTGAGCAGGGAGGTGAAGGTATCCCTTTTTTGCTGGTAAAAATCCGGGAGTGACTGCCAGGCATCCTTATCACGGAGATAATCCGTAATGGCATACTGGACGGGAGTATTGCAGGTAAACACAATGAACTGGTGGGTTTTTCTGAATTCCGCCATGAGGTTTTCGGGTGCGAGGACAAAACCCATTTTCCAGCCGGTGGCATGAAATGTTTTTCCAAAGGAGCCGACCACGAAGGCACGCCTGGCAAGTTGCGGATAACGTGCCACGCTTTCATGCTGCAGTTTGTCGAAAATAAGGTGTTCATACACCTCGTCGCTCAGGATCAGGATATCGGTATTTTCTGTCAGGTGGATCAATTGCTGCATATCCGCCGGAGACAGGACTGCCCCGGTAGGGTTATGGGGTGAATTAATGATGATCATGCGGGTTCTGGCCGTGATCAGTTTCCGGACCTCAACCCAGTCGATATGGTAGTCGGGCAGCTTCAAGGCTGCATATTTCACGATGCCGTTGTTAAGCTTTACAACGGGTGCATAGGAATCATAGGCAGGTTCAAAAAGGATCACTTCGTCATCGTCCCTGACAAAAGCTTCAATCACCGAGGACAGGGCCTGGGTTCCGCCGGCCGTGATATTGATTTCCTGTTCGGGATCGTATGTTGCGCCGTACAACAATTGTACCTTTTCCGAAATGGCTTTGCGAAGGGGGAGTATCCCCTGCATGGGAGCATACTGGTTATATCCCTTGTTCATGTATTTGTTCACGAGGGAGATCAGTTTCGGCGCCACGCTGAAATCCGGAAAACCCTGGGAAAGGTTGATGGCTTTATGCTGCACGGCCAGTTTCGTCATGATGGCGAATATGGAAGTACCGGTCTGTGGCAGTTTGCTTTGAATAATTCCGGGAAAAAGCTCCATCAGCACATTGTTTTATTGCGTCTGCAGATGCAAAGGTATGCTTTTTCCGGCATGTAATTTTTTCAGGAAATCGTCGTATCATTGCAAAAATTTAAACCTTAATCTATGAAGAAGTTTACTTTTATTCTGATTCTTACCATGATGACCCTCGGATTGAAAGCACAGGTTCCCATTCCGGTCGGGTCGGTCTGTCCTGATTTTACGGTAACCGACTATCACGGAGTTACCCATAATCTTTACGCTTACTGCGCCCAGGGCAAATATGTGCTCATCGACTTTTTTGCATACTGGTGCGGTCCATGTCAGGCTACCGCTCCGAAAATCGATGAGTTTTACCACAAATACGGTTGCAACCAGGGGAATGTGATCGTCCTTGGCAACGAGGGCGACGGGACGAATGCCCAGCTGTTCACATTTATCTTTGGTGCAGGCGGCGACACAGCCGACACCTATCCGCAATGGAGCGGCCTGGAAGGGGGCGGAGATGCCATCGACAACCTGTATAATCCGGCTGCATATCCTACCATTATCCTGGTGGGGCCCGACACCCGGATGGTCAACAACGACATCTGGCCGATCCCCTCCATTACTGCTATAGAAGCAGCCTTTCCATCCGGGGTGCTGACGCCGATGAACTGTTACACCAGCGTAGTGGAAATCGAATCGGCAAGTTCCGGCCGCATCTATCCCAATCCGGCCGGAGAAAAAGTTTTCGTGGAAATTGACCTGAAAAAGACTTCAGAGGTAAATCTTCAGGTCTTCGACATGACAGGACGTAAAGTGGCCGACAGAAACTACCAGCTGGATGCGGGAAGCCGTCAGATACAGCTGAACATTGCCACGCTGCAGGCAGGCTCTTACGTTCTGAAAGCCTTTGTGAACGGGGAACTGCTGACCACCGGCAAACTGCAGGTGCAGTAGCAGGGCAACCTAAAGCTAAAAGCTGCGTATAACGCGGTGTTTTTGCGGAACTTCCGGTGACTTACCAACAAATCACCGGAGTACAACCCGCAAACACACCGCTTTTTTTATGTATGATACCCTGATCCGTTCAAATCCCGGGCTGGCTGCGCTTCTTGCCGAAACTGAAGAAGTCTGCAGTTATCTCTGGCATAAAGGATGGGCAGAACGCAATGCCGGTAATATTTCCGTCAGGCTCGACACGCTCAGAATACCTGAAAGTGATACGGATTATCCCTGCTTCAGCCTTCCCGCTTCGTTTCCAAGCCTGGCCGGGACATGTTTTTTTATCACCGGTACAGGGAAACGTATGCGGGACATCCACAGGGATATCCGGTCGAATACCCTGATCATCAGGATACATGAAAGCGGTCAAACCTGGTGTGCCCTGTCACATGCTGCCGGCTCACTTGTCACTCTCAGGCCAAGTTCCGAATTGATTTCTCATTTAACAATCCATCAGCATCTGATAAAAAACCATTCAGAAACGAAAGCGGTGGTACATACCCATCCGAACGCCATCATCGCATTAAGCCATATGCCGCTGTTTCGTGATCCTGATCTTTTCAACCGCATGATCTGGAGCATGCATCCGGAGGCCGTTGTTTTTCTTCCGGAAGGAGCGGGCCTTGTTCCATATGAACAAACAGGCGGTGCAGCGCTCGGAACTGCCACCCTGAAAGCATTGGAATCGCACCGGGTGGTTGTGTGGGAAAAACACGGTTGCCTGGCTGTGGCTGAAGATCCGGGAGCCGCTTTCGACCTGATAGACCTGCTTGACAAGTCGGCCGATATTTATCTCAGGTGCAGGTCAGCGGGAATTGAACCTGCCGGATTGGATGAACAACAAATGAAATCCCTGAGGGAAAGCTTCCATAAAAACGCATCATTATGAAAACCAGCCTTATTGTCTTATGTTTTTTCCTGATCCCGGGACTGATCCGTCAGGTCAATGCCCAACAACCTGAGAGAACACTGATCGCTGTGGACAAAGCCTTTAACCGTATGGCACAGGACATCGGCATGAAACCTGCTTTTATGCATTATGCCTGCGACAGCGTCATCAAGATGAACCATAAGGCTAAAACCATCGCAGGCAAGCCTGCACTGGAAAATTGGCTTAACACCCTGGATCCCCGGTTGCCCTTACGGTGGAAACCGGTAAAGGCAGAGATCAGCAAATCGGGTGATCTTGGATATACCTATGGCTGGTGGGTACTTCCTTCAACAGACACCACCTATTACGGGAACTACGTTACCATCTGGAAAAAGCTGGAAGACGGGCAATGGAAGTTTGTGCTGGATGCCGGAACATCAACGCCAAAACCGGAAGGAATCATTGTTGAATGACGGGCTAATGTTCCCTTATTCCTGAAAACCCTCCTTCTGAAGAGAAAAGAAGGTTCCATGTTCACCGATGCTCATCCGCAGCAGCTTCATGCAGGTGAGGTTCACCAGGACTTTTTCGGCTATATACGGTGGTACCGCTGCCAGCCGGGTGAATTCATCCCGGTTAATGGAAGGATTTTCCTCGAGATACTGAATCAGCATTTCTTCCACATGGCTGTAACGGACCAGGGTACCGGCCGTTTGTTTTTGCCTTTCCCAGACCTTCAGCACGATCTTTTCCACAAGAATATTCTGATCCCCCACACGGATACAGGCCTGCCACCGTTCATCCTCCTCAAGGCAATAAAACGGTTTCTGAACACCCTCGGGAATGATCACTTCCACCACCATTTTTTTTCCGCTCTGCCATTTTCTCACCTCAAAGTGAATCTTCGGCTTACAAAATTTTGTGGCAGCAACTTTCAACATATAAATCTCCTCGTCTGATCTGACTCCCGCTATGCCGCCACCATCCTTCACCCCGATCAGCAACCTTCCTCCCATGGCATTGGCAAAAGCAACCATACTGCGGGCTATCTTCCGGGAATCCGAAATCTCGACCTTAAAATCAAGATACTGATGTTCTCCTTCGATGATGAGGCGATGCAGATAGGGGTTCATGCGACAGAATTGCAGAAGCGAAGGTACGAACTTAGGGCATGACAATCGGTGCATGCGGAACAGGTCTGAGTTTTTTTTAAAGAGAGCAGAAAGCACAATTCCGTTGTTGTTATCTTTGCCTGATTCCGGATCACAGATCATCCATGGATAGTCAAAAACTCCGAATATTCCGAATAACAATACCATTTACACAATTTATCCCCTATGAAAAAAGTAATGCTGGTGCTTGTCCCCGTCCTGTTTGGATTATTATCCTGCAATGAATTCAAGTCCATGGACCAGGGAAAACAAGTGCGTTTTATCAGGCAGGAAAGTATCGGTAAAGCGAGCGATTCGCTGATCCGGCTGTTTGGCGAATCTGCAAGATTCCGTATAGAAAAGGGCTTGAACCAGGTTGCGGCATTCTGGGTAAAGGAAGACGGCAGCCAGGAAGCATTCACCGACTTTTGCATACAGCATTTTGCCGGTTCGGAAGGCTCACAGGACAGTTTGTTTATGACCCTGTCGCGGAATTTTGAAATTCTATGGGGGCACGGCAACAAGGTGAGTCTGAGCCTGAAGGAGCCCCTGCATCTTGACGGTCCGCCCATCAGGCCGGTGGATGAGATTTTCGGGGCATATTCCCCGACTGCTCACCTGCAGGATGATTTCTTCAAAAACAAGATAGCTTTTGTCGTGTTGCTGAATTTCCCCTATTACAACCTGAAAGAAAAGAATACCTTAGGGAAAACCTGGTCGCGCAAGGAATGGGCTTTTGCACGGATGGGCGATCTGTACACCTCCCGTGAGCCGGCTGAACTGCTTCAGAATGTGGCAGAAGCCTATTCAAATTCCGACAATTACATCAGCGAATACAACATTTACATGGGCAAGCTCACCGACAGTGCTGGCAGGACTTTTTTCCCGGAAGACATGAAGCTTATATCGCACTGGGGGCTGCGGGATGAGTTGAAGTCGCAGTATGCCGACACGGACAAGGGACTGGAGAAGCAACAGCTGATTTACCAGGTAATGAAGCGGATCATAGACCAGAGCATCCCGCAGGCGGTGATCAACAACAAGCAGGTGGGCTGGGATCCGGTGACCAACAGCGTATTTCCGGCCGGCACAGATAATACGGCCGAACCCGACACCCGCTACCAGCAATTGCTGAACAATTTCAAGGCTTTAAAAGCCCTGGATCCTTATAATCCTTACTATACAACCTACATGCAGCGTGCATTTGATGCCGGGATGGAGATTTCGATGGAGGAAGTTGAATCGCTCTTCACCGGTTTGTGTTCGTCTGCTCAGGTGAAAGAAGTGGCTTCCCTGATTTCCGGACGTCTTGGCAGGCCTCTGCAGCCGTTCGACATATGGTACAACGGATTCAAGGCCAGGGGAAGCATGAACGAAGAAGACCTGAATGCGATCACCAGGCAGCGCTATCCAAACGCCGATGCCCTCCAATCAGACATGCCGCGTATGCTGGAAATGCTCGGATTCACCAGAGAAAAGGCCGCTGATATCGCTTCCCGCATCGTGGTGGATGCCGCCCGGGGTTCCGGCCATGCCTGGGGAGCTTCCATGAAGTCGGATGTGGCTCACCTGCGGACCAGAATTGCACAGGACGGAATGAATTACAAGGGATACAACATCGCCGTTCATGAATTCGGGCACAATGTGGAACAGACCATTACTTTGCAGGATGTGGATTACTACATGCTGAACGGGGTGCCCACCACGGCCTTCACCGAGGCTGTCGCGTTTTTGTTCCAGAAGCGCGATCTTGAGTTGTTGGGCATAAAAGATGAGAATCCTCTGAAAGAACACCTGCTGGCCCTGGACAATTTCTGGGCAAGCTATGAAATCATGGGAGTTTCGCTGGTGGATATCAGGGTATGGAAGTGGTTGTATGCCAACCCGAATGCCACCAAATCACAGCTTAAAGAAGCCGTAACGGCCGCCGCAAAAGACGTATGGAACCAGTATTATGCTCCGGTTTTCGGAAGCAGGGACGAACCGATTTTAGCCATTTACTCCCATATGATCGACAATCCCCTGTACCTGCCGGCATATCCTGTCGGACACCTGATCGATTTCCAGATCGAAGGACAGGTCAGGGGAAAGGTGCTTGCCGACGAGCTGACCCGGATGTACACCAGGGGAAGGCTGACACCGGAAGTCTGGATGCAGCAGGCAGTGGGCGAGCCATTGTCGATTCAGCCTTTGCTGAATGCAACCTCCGGAGCCCTCAAAGTGATCACTGCAAACTAAAGGAGATTTGGCTTTAAGTGGTCATTTTCATGACCAACTTCTCCACGATCCGCGGGTAATGTGCATATTCAAGCCGGTGAACGCGTTCGGCCAGCGTATCCGGAGTATCCGATTCATAAACAGGGCATCTGGCCTGAAAGATCAAGCGGCCTTCATCGTATGATTCATTTACGAAGTGGATGCTGATACCGCTTTCTTTATCACCGGCGGCCAGGACTGCCTCGTGAACATGCCTTCCGTACATGCCTTTACCGCCATATCCGGGCAGCAGGGCAGGGTGAATGTTGATGATACGGCCGGGGTATTCACGGATCAGGGCGGGAGGCAATAAGAGCAGGAATCCGGCAAGGACAATGAAGTCGATTTTGTATGCTTTTAAAACCTCCAGAACGTGTGAACCCTCCCTGAATGCTGCGGCAGTGATCACGACAGAAGGAATTTTCATCCGTTCCGCTCTTTCCAGCACCAATGCATCCGCTTTATTGCTTATTATTAATGAAATCCTGATGACCGGATGTGCAAGAAAGGTTTCGGCGATGTTTTGGGCATTGGTACCCGATCCGGAAGCAAAAACGGCGATTTGTATCATAAAAAAGACGGTTTACCGATACCCGGGGAATTCCAGACACAAAAGTAAGCCGAAAGCACACAGGAATGCGAAAAAAGTGTATCCGGGCTGTCTGAATCTATGCAATTATTATTCAGACACTTAAGTTCTGTAAAAACCCGGATTTGACTTTTTTTTGCAAAATGTTAATAAATGTTATTTCTTTGCAGGCCAAAACCAAAAAACCTTAAAAACATGTCAGACATTGCCGCAAGAGTCAAAGCTATCATAGTTGATAAGCTTGGTGTAGATGAAAATGAGGTAACCCCGGAAGCCAGTTTCACCAACGACCTGGGAGCCGATTCACTGGACACCGTCGAGCTGATCATGGAATTCGAGAAGGAATTCAACATTGCCATTCCCGATGACCAGGCAGAAAAGATCGGCACTGTAGGAGATGCCATTTCCTACATTGAAACCAATACAAAATAAGTAATCCGGCTTTTTTGATGCAGTTAAAGCGTGTTGTAGTAACAGGCATGGGGGCGCTGACCCCCATTGGGAACAATCTTTCTGAAAACTGGGAAAACCTGCTCAAGGGAGTAAGCGGGGCATCTCCGATCACCCGCTTCGATGCCTCCAGGTATAAGTCACAATTTGCCTGCGATGTTAAAAACTTCGATCCGCTTGCGTTTTTCGACCGCAAGGAGGCCCGCAAATATGATTTATATGCCATTTACGGGATGGTTGCTGCCGATGAGGCTGTCAGACATTCCGGCCTTGACCTGGAAAAGACCGACCTGGATATGGCAGGGGTGATCTGGGCTTCGGGAATTGGCGGACTTTCCACCTTTCACGAGGAGGTTGCCGCTTATGTGAAAGGCGACGGAACACCACGTTTCAGTCCCTTTTTCATTCCCAAGATGATCGCAGACATTACTGCCGGCCACATTTCCATACGCTATGGTTTCCGGGGTCCGAATTTTGCCACGGTATCTGCCTGCGCTTCTTCGGCCAATGCACTGGCCGACGCCTTCAACTACATTCGCCTTGGTAAGGCCAATGTCTTCATTGCCGGAGGTTCTGAGGCCGCCCTGACAGAGGCCGGCATTGGCGGTTTTAACGCCCTGCATGCCATCTCTACCAGGAATGATGATCCCGCAACCGGCTCAAGACCTTTTGACAAGGACCGCGACGGATTCGTGCTTGGTGAAGGAGGCGGAGCCCTGATATTCGAAGAACTGGAACACGCTTTAGCCAGAGGAGCCACCATTTACGCCGAAGTGGCGGGCGGCGGCCTTTCGGCCGACGCCTACCACATGACGGCACCCCATCCCGACGGACTGGGTGCCATCAAATCCATGCGCGATGCCATCCTTGATGCAGGCCTCAAACCGGAAGATATCGACCATATCAATACCCACGGAACCTCCACACCCCTTGGCGATATCGCTGAGGCAAAGGCCATTGTCAGCCTTTTCGGAGACCATGCCTACACCATCAGCATCAACTCCACCAAATCCATGACAGGTCACCTGCTGGGTGCCGCCGGAGCAATCGAAGCCATCGCTACCGTCCTGGCCATTCATCACAGCATCGTGCCTCCTACCATCAACCACTTTACCGACGATCCCGAAATTGATAACCGCCTCGACTTCACCTTTAACCAGCCAAAAGAACGGCCCATCCACGCGGCAATCAGCAATACCTTTGGATTCGGGGGACACAACGTATCCATTCTTTTTAAGAAGTTTTCTGGTAAATAATTGAAATTAAGATTATTACGGGCTAACCTTACGGAGGATCACCAGGAAAAATCCCTGGTAGGTTCTATTCGTAACTTATTTGGTTTCACTCCCGACAATTTTTATCTCTATAAACTGGCTTTCAGGCACCGCTCTGCGGCCATTGAGGTAAACCCCTCCGTCAGGATCAGCAACGAAAGGCTTGAATATCTGGGCGATGCCATCCTCAGTGCCGTGGTAGCCGACTATCTGTTCAAAAAATTTCCCCTGAAAGATGAAGGCTTTCTGACGGAAATGCGCTCGAAAATGGTCAGCCGGGCCTACCTGAACAAACTGGCCATCCGGCTGGGACTCGACCAGTTCATTGAATCCACCCAGGATGGTTTTTCATACAATAAATCTATGATGGGTGACGCTTTCGAGGCTTTTATCGGAGCCATTTACCTTGACAAGGGATACAATTTCACCCGTAAGATCCTTATTGACAGGATCATTGCCCATCATTACGACCTCGATGAAATTGAGCACACAGAAACCAACTACAAGAGCAAACTCCTTGAATGGTCGCAAAAGGAAAAAGTCAACCTGGAATTTGCACTGCTCAGTGAAAGCGGATCCAGCCATAAAAAGCAATACGTGGTAGAGATCAGAACAGACGGAAACCCTGTTGCCAGGGGTACGGATTTCTCCATCAAGGGAGCGGAACAACTGGCTGCGGAAAAGGCCTTTGAACTGTTACAAATTGAACCAAAGGAATAATTTCAGGGCGTCATCACACAACGTACCGAATATCCTCCTGCCCGGGGATAATGATACCGCTGAATATCGGCGTGACTGGTATTCAGGATCAGGTAAAGTCCTTTATTACCTGTGTATGTATTTGACATCCAAAAGAAAGCCCATTGATTCCGGTTGTTGTAAAAACCTGAACTGCTCCTGTTACCTGCTGGCAGGGCTGTAAATCCACTTTCGTTGGTTGCTCCGACATTAGGAGCTATCCAGTGATCCAGACCACCCTCCTTTAATTTCCCTCCGGCCACACTGCCTGTCCAGGAAAAGGAATTACAGTTGACATCCGGATCGAGAAAGGTTGTCAGCGTACACCAATCATTGTTGTCGGGTATATGCCAGCCTTCCGGACAAATCCCCCGGGCACCGGGTGTGGTAACATACTGCATCATTTCGTTCCACTGGTATAAACCGCCGTAAATGCTGCAATTGGCCGGATTGTCATTGTAGCAGTATTTTTCTGTCAAACTGTTATTCGTCTGATCCGACAAGCTGTCTATCATGACCCCGATATTCAGGTTTTCCTTCATCCAGCATTGTGTTCCGATCTGAACGGTATGATAGGTCTGTCCGCCATAATCCAGATAGGCAGGACATGAAGCAGGAGAAAACGATCCGTCAGTGTCGCCATAACACAGTCCGTGTACTGTTACTTCGACTGTGTCTCCCTGAATTGCAGTGATACCAGGGGCTTCAAAAAACCAATCACCGGCAGGAAAAGCTGAAATCTGCGCTGCAAACCGCTTAAGTATGAGAAGGGCATCCGTTGTATTTACATACTGACTTCCGTTGACATCAGCAGCCGCCAGATACAAACCTGAAAGCTCCTGAACTCCGATGAAATGCTGAAGCACCAGAAAAGCATCCCCGGAATTAAACCCACCGGATGTGGCGGCAGTATTCATGTTCAATGTGTACATCCCTTCCGAAGGCGCACAAAATAGGAAACGACCATCTTCATCTGTTTGCAAAGATTCTACAAGCTGTCCGGCAGCATCCATCAAACTGACCGTCACCTGAGGCAAGGGAGTTCCGGCCTGATTGAAATAGAGAACCTGGCCCGAAATATAAGCACAGGCCGTGGCAGGAAGAACAGCTGCAAGGCTTGCTGATATTGCCAGCAAAAAAGTCATTCCTTTCAGAGTTGTAGCATACTCATACCATGCTCTTTTCATAATAATTTATTTATATTACCGACATAACATATATCAACCATCATTATTATTACCCCAAAACTAATGATTTCTGTTTAATTGAATATTAAGAAGACACCTTACCGGATTTGTGATGTACATTTGTAATGAATTAGTGGACATATGGCCAAAAAACATTACCTTGATCTTCCCGATGAACCTGACTTTAAAATCCTTGGCATCGCCACTGTCATGAAGGATTACAGGCTGGCCTATTACCTGAACCGGGAACTTTACCTTGACTTGAAGCGCTCGGAAGATCTGGAGATCAAAGTGGATGAAAAAGAAACCGTATCCTTTTCGTTTTTCCAGGACGATACCGGTACCAATGAGATCAGTTATTACCTGCTGACCAACAAAAACAGGCAGGGGATTTTATTACCGGATCTTCGCGAATCGGATTACTTTCTGCTGGTCATGGGTATGTTACCCGGAAGTGCCATCAACCGGATACTGAGATCCATCAGACAGATACCCAATGTATTAACCGCATTCCCGGTGCAAGCGAGACGGAATAAGAAGGTGACCGCACTGTTTTCCGAACTGGAACTGCATATCATGCAGATAAACCGGCAAAGCAGGCTCAGGCAGGAATCAGGCCATCAGGGCGAGTAGGTGATCGTAATCCTCCTCCGTCAAAGCCAGGTGCCTGCCCGTGACCTTCGTTCTGCTCATGTGTTCCCTGATCTGGATGTGTTGCTGAGCCGTCAGGCCGATCTGTGAAAGCCGGACCGGACTGCCGAGCATGGTAAAAAAGCTTTCCAGCTGGCGGATACAACTGTCAGGATCTTCCGTTCCGAAGAGATTTCTGCCCAGCAGGACAATGCGGTTGTGTTGCCTTTCTTTCATCACTTTTAACCAGGCAGGATAGGCAATGGAGAGGGTGGCCCCATGTGGCACATCAAACAGGACAGAAAGCAGATGTCCGATAGCATGGACACCCCAGTCGCCGGAAATTCGTCCGTTAATGGTAACACCATTCAGTGCAAGTGTGGCTGCGTACATGATCCTTGCCCTCAGATCCACATTTTGAGGATCATTCATCAGTGCCGGCCCGTATTCCATTGCTTCCCTGAATATGGCCCACACAATCCGGTCAGAAAGCGATGCATCGCCCTTTCCGAAGTATGACTCCAGGGCATGGGAAATCAGATCGACGATGCCATAGGCCGTATAATCAGGCGGAACACTCAGGGTAAAAGCCGGATCGAGAAAGGAATGACGGGGGTACATCAACGAACTGCCAAATCCAAGCTTGTTTTTCGACCGGTTATTCTGAATTATTGCGAACTGATTCATTTCAGAACCGGAAGCGGCAAGAGTCAGCACCGCTACAAGCGGGACGGCCCGGGCCGGTTTTGCACGTCCGGTGAAGAAATCCCAGGCCGAATGATAGACAGGAATGGCAATTGCGATGGCTTTCCCCGTATCAATGACACTGCCGCCGCCAACTGCGAGGATCACATCCACGCTTTTTATCCTTCCAAGTTCTGCAGCCGCATCCACATCCTCCACCCAGGGATTGGGCCTGATGCCGCTGTATTCGTAAACCTCTGCCTTCACTTTGTTAAGCTGGGCCATCACTTGCTGATAAAGGCCCGAAGCTTTAACTGATCCCGTTCCGTACACAAGCAATACCCGTTTCCCGAAACCCTGGACGGTATTTCCCAAATCCTGGATCACATCCTTCCCGAAATGCAGCACCGTGGGATTGTATGCCGTGAAATTTTCCATTGTCCCTTATTTATGCATACGAAACTATAAAAAAAATCAATCTGTGAGGGCAGACTGACAAAGCTTTTAGGATTGAATACCCCTATCATCCGCTTATTTCAGGGCTTTCAGTCATTATTCTCCTCCGAGATCACGCCGCTGCCAAGACACAAACGCATGGCGGCATCATAGATCACGGCAAACTGCCCCGGAGCCACCCCGTGAATACCCGCCGCACTTTCCAGGCGAAGCAGGCCATTCTCCTTGTAAATCCTTCCGGATGAAAAGGATGGCGTATGCCTGATCTTGAATTTCAGATCGGTTTCGCCATAAAAAGCATCACCGTATGGATTCTCTGTAATAAATTGAAATTCTTTAATATAGATTGATTTCCTGTAAACTGCAAGGGGGTCATACCCATGTGACACATAGAGGATATTCTCCCGGATGTTTTTTCTGACAACGATCCATGGCCCCTGACTGATTCCCAATCCTTTACGCTGCCCGATGGTATGAAACCAGTATCCTTTATGTTTTCCGAGGATGCGTCCGGTTTCATGCTCCACGACGGGACCTTCTTTTTCTCCCACATACCTTCGGATGAATTCCGCATAATTGATCTTTCCAAGGAAACAGATTCCCTGGCTGTCGGGCCGGCCTGCACTTGGAAGCCTCGCATCAGACGCCATCTCCCTGACCTCCCGTTTCAGGTATGCTGCCAGCGGAAAATGCAGCCTGACAAGCTGTTCGCCGCTGATCCCCGCAAGAAAATACGTCTGATCCTTGTGCTTGTCGCGGCAGGTCTTCAGGAACAATCCCGGATCATCCCTTTCAACATCCGCATAATGCCCCGTGGTGATACGGTCGTATTCATGGCCGTATTTCTCGTTGAAACTGCCGAACTTGATCAGTTTGTTGCACATCACATCCGGATTGGGTGTCAGGCCTTTTCTGACCGACTGTATCGTGTAGTCGATCACCTTTTCCCAGTATTCCTCCTGCAGAGAAACCACATCAAACGGACAGGCATATTTCCGGGCGAGCCAGCCAACAATCTCAATATCTTCTTCAGACGGACAGTGTACGAAACCCGGCTCATCCTCCATCCCGATTTTGATGTAAAAAATATGGGGGGTAATGCCGCTTTCCTTCAGCAGGTGAACGCTCACTGAACTGTCGACTCCGCCACTGACCAGTGCTGCCACTTTCATTATGCAAAAATATGGAAAATGCAGGAATGAAGCCCGTACAGCAGACAGGATTCTGCCAGGTATACTCAGTCTTGAAAGGTTTGCGAATGCAAAGCTGCTTAAACTGAGTTACGCCGTACACCGTGATTACATAATTCTTCGCAAAGCTGTTCCGTGTCGGTATAAACAGGCAGATCAGTGCTGAAAATTCAGTTCTTTCCGGGAGCGGGAAGTCCGGATTTCTTTTCTTTGACTTTCTTTCCTTTGGAAAAGGTTACAGAATAGCGCAGTTTGCCATCCTTGTCGAAGTATTTCCATTCACCATCTTTGGTTTTATTCTTGTAAAAACCAATGGCTGAGGGCTTTCCGTTGGGATGGAAGCTGACCCATTTGCCTTCCGGGTGACCATCGAGCAAGGTTTGCTCCTGGATTTTTACGCCATCTGTATCGAAAAAAGTCCAGAACCCTTCTTTTCTGTCTTCGCGGTATGTCCCGCTTTCCTGCATCAGTCCGGTATAGTACCATTCGGTCCACTGTCCGTCTCTCATTCCGTTACGGTAAAATCCTGCAGCCTGCCGGTTGCCGTTCATATACCAGAAACTGTACCTGCCATGACGGATATCCATTTGATAATCATTGTCGTATTTGATCTTACCGTTTGAATACCAGCCCTGCCAGCGTCCGTCCATTTTCCCCTGGCTGAAGGTTCCCTTGTCCCGGACTTTCCCGTCTTCATACCAGCTGGTCCAGAGACCTTCTTCCCTGTCATTCACAAACGCGCCTTTTCGCTGTACCAGACCGCTTTCATAATAGCTTACCCATTCCCCCTCACGCCTGTCATTCACATAGCTGCCTTCCCGCCATTTTTCCCCGGTAGGGTAGTAAAACACCCAAACACCTTCCCTTTTCCCTTCCCTGAAATTTCCGGCACTTCCCTTTACACCGTCTTCATGATAAAATACCCAGGCACTGTCCTGCAGGTCATTGAGCAGCTTTCCCTCCATTTCTTTATGGCCGTTTTTCCTGTACCAGACAGCCATGCCATTCAGGGTTCCGTTTGTGTAAAAGCCTTCGAATTCACGACTGCCATCTTCAAAAAAGCTCATTACCGGCCCTTCTCTGAGGCCGTTCCTCCATGTGGTGGTTTCTTTCAGGTTCCCGTTTTCCCACCATTCTGTCCACATCCCTTCTCTGGCAGACATCACTACCTGGCCTTCCCTTTCTTTCTTCCCATTGGCATACCATGATATCTGAAGCCCGTTCTCCATACTGATCTCGCTCCAGGGTTTTCCGTCTTCGTACCAGTATTTCCACAGGCCGGTTTTCTTTCCGTCCAGGTATTCTCCCAGCGCATACCGTTGCCCGTTGGAATGCCAAAATTCCCAACGGCCTTGCTGTAAGCTGTCACGTAATATGCCCTCTGATTTTTTCTGACCGTTGGGCCAGCATTCCGTGGATAGGTTCTGTCCGTATGACAGGAAAGCCAGGAACAGGAGAACGAGTGTCAGCCAGGATGTACAGCGTGTCATTTGCTTCTTTCAGTTGTAAATATTACCAGGTTTTCAAGGGAGTCCCGCATATCGCCGGACGGGAAGGTACCAAGGATTTCCAATGCCCTGTTGCGGTATTCCGTCATTTTCTGCCTTGCATAATCGATTCCGCCGCTGTGGTTCACCTTGTCGATGATCTCCCTGACTTTTTCAGGATCATTGTGGTGTCTTCTGACCAGGTGAATCAGGTGCCTTTTTTCTCCTGCATTCACATTGCGGAGGAGGTAAATAAGCGGAAGGGTCAGTTTTTTCTCCTTGATATCTATGCCCCGGGGCTTCCCGATGGCATGCCCGTCACCATAGTCGAACAGATCATCCCTGATCTGGAAGGCAATTCCCACGTTTTCGCCAAAGTCATGCATTTTGCTGACCATTTCCGCCGGTGCCTTCACTGATTCAGCGCCAAGAGCAGTGCAGGAAGCAATGAGTGAGGCTGTCTTTTTTCTGATAATGTCGAAATACACTTCCTCCTTGATATCGAGAAAACGCGATTTTTCTATCTGAAGCAATTCTCCCTCGCTCATCTGACGGGTAGCTTTCGAAACAATTTTCAGCAGGCTGAAGTCATCATGGTCGAGTGCGATCAACAATCCTTTCGATAAGAGATAATCCCCGATCAGCACCGATATCTTGTTCTTCCAGAGTGCGTTCAGTGAAAAGTAACCCCTTCTTTCGTTGCTGTCGTCAACCACATCATCATGGATCAGGGTGGCAGTGTGGAGCATCTCTATCATAATGGCCCCGCGGTAGGTGGCGTCTTTGATATCACCGCAGATACCGGCCGAAAGAAATACAAACAACGGCCTGATTTGTTTACCTTTACGTTTTACCACGAAACGCATGATCAGGTCGAGCAGGGGCACTTTGCTCTGCAATGCCTGCCTGAACCTCGATTCAAAGGCAGTAATGTGTTCCAGCACCGGAGCCTGTATCCTTTCAAGGGAGTTGCCCATGCGGATTATTGTTTCAGTTTTTCAACAATTTTCCTGTCATAGAGTTTGCCTGCAGGATACATGTCCTTACTGTCATCCCACCAGGGAGAACGGGCATAGAACCAGTTCAGTATGTTTCTGGGATTTTTGGCGAAACCTGCATCGGCTTCTTTCTTTGCCTGCAATTCGGCAAGCAAAGCAGGATTTTGAGTGATCATTTCCCTGGCGAGCTTTTCCATCACATAGCTTTCGGCATATTCCTTCTGCTCGAAAATGGCATTGAAATACCCCCAATAAGCCAGAGAAGCCGGTGACATGGGTTCCAGCAGAGCTGCGATCAGTCTGGCGGTACGCTGCCGTGTTTCCACCACCAGGGTGCCTGCCGGATATATACGCTCTTCCGTCAATGTGTCACATTGAAATGTAACGGTCATTCTGCCTTCGAAAGGGGTATTCCTGAATTGTATATCCCTGAACCTGCAGGAGGTCGTCTGTATTCTGCTTTCCTGCCGCAGGGTGAACGTACGGATACCATGTTGCCTGATGATACGGATCACCTCAGTCCATTCGGGAGGAATCAGGTAGGCTTCGGGTAATACCACGCTTGTCGCGGGTTTCAGCTTATTGAAATATGGAATTTTCATGACTGCCAGCCGATCCGAATACCGGAACCAGTCGCCGCCCGAGAGCTCCGATTTCTCCACCGAATAATCAAAGCCCAGGAAATCGATCATGGTACTGTCAGTTTCGGAAAGATCATAACGGACAACGAATGATTTCCCCGCAAGGTTTTCTTCACACAGCTCATCTGCTTTCCTGACCAGATCGGTCAGTTTCCGGTAATCTGCATTAAGCAGTGCAATGCTGTGCTTTAACATTTCATAGGTTCCGCTGACCCTGTTCTTGTAATCTTTCAGCATATGGGTTTCAATCAGGAGGCCGGGCCGGTTCTGCACTGCTGTATAACCTGTTGAAAACATGGCGGGGGAAGCCCATGTCTGAAGCCCGCTGCGCGGATCATGCCAGTCGCGGAATGCCACATAGGGGATCACCGGATAACCCGAGGCAGTCATCCTGCTTTCAAGGGCAGGCAGAAATTCAGCGGATTGCCAGGAGGTCAGTCCCTGGTCCATATTCCCCCCGGTTTCCATGCCGTATGTTACAACATATTGATAATCTGCACCATTGGTTACATGACAATCGATAAAAAAATCGGGGAGCCATTCATTGAATACCTGCAACCAGAAGCGGATTTCGGGAGATTCGGCTTTGACATAATCGCGGTTGAGATTCAGGTTCTGGGCATTGGTTCTCCAGCCCATTTCCGCAGGTCCGTTTTGATTGATACGGTTAAAGGGGCCGAAACGTTCATGTCCGTCCACATTGAGTACCGGCATGAAAAGCAGGGTTACATTGTCCAGCAGGGATTCCAGCTGTCTGGTGACAGCCATGTCGCGGACAAGCATCAGGCCGGCGTCCTTGCCGTCGGGTTCACCCGGGTGGATACACGCCTGAATGAGGATGACGGCATTACGGCTCTGGTGAACCGAAGCCGGATCGAATCGGCCCAGTTTGTCGACGATCAGCAAGGGGATTTCTCTTCCCTGGGGACTGGTTCCGATGCTGGTATAATGTATCCATGATGAAGCCTGCGACAGTTGTTTGCAGTAGCGGATGGTTTTATCGAGGCGCGGCGTTTCCTTGAAGCCTGATTTTTCATAATGGGTTTCCAGTGCAGCTACCTGTGCCTGGAGGGGAACATGGCTGATCAGAAGCATCCATGAAAGCAGACAGTAAAATCCGGAATGTTTCTTGGTTGGCATGGCAATGACAGGTACCTGGATTATTTCTGGTCTCCGAAACAGATATCCATATTTCTGGCCTTTCTGATCAGGGGATGATCTGTCGGAACGGTCTTCAGTTTTTCACCGATATCTTTCAACGGCACGCTGGTGATGCTGTTCCCTTTGGCAGCCACCATAACTCCGAATTTTCCTTCGGCGATCATTTCCACGGCCGCGGCGCCGTATCGGGTGGCCAGGATCCTGTCCATGGGCGAGGGACTGCCGCCCCGCTGGATATACCCCAGGATGGTTTCCCGGGTTTCCAGACCTGTATTTTCCTTAATAACCTGTCCGATATAATGTGCGGCAGATTGTTTATCAGGCCTTTTGATTCCTTCGGCTACAACCACGATCGAATAGGGTTTTTTCAGCCGGGCACGGTTTTCGAGGTAATCTGAAATGATCTCTTCTTTGAAATCAATTTCAGGAAGCAGGATCAGGTCGCCTCCTCCTGCAACACCGCTGTAAAGCGCCAGCCAGCCGGCATGATGCCCCATCACCTCGATAACCATGATGCGTTTGTGGGAGTTGGCCGTACTGTGAAGCCGGTCGATGCTTTCGGTAGCGATCCAAAGGGCTGAATCAAATCCAAAGGTGATATCGGTACCCCATACATCATTGTCGATGGTTTTGGGCAAACCCACCACATTCAGTCCTTCCTCAGCAAGCAGGCTTGCAGTGCGCTGGGTTCCGTTGCCTCCGATACACACCAGGGCATGCAGGCCAAGTTCCTCATAATGCTTTTTGATCAGCTTGGGTTTGTCGACTTTGGGTCCGAGACCGTCCTTTTTCTTGAAGGGTTTTTCCCTTGAAGTGCCGAGTATGGTCCCGCCGTGGGTGAGTATCCCCGACAGATCATCTTCTCCGAGAGGAAAATACTCTTTGTTAATCAATCCTAAGAATCCGGAGGATATCCCGATCACTTCCATCCCATATTCCAGAATCGCGGTTTTTCCAACGCCTCTGATGGCTGCATTGATCCCGGGACAATCCCCCCCTGCCGTCAGGATACCGATTCGCATCCCTTTTTTTTTCTGGCTCATGGGATTGGTATTTTGTTATTTCCTTCTGACTTCAACCTGTTCGTATCCTTCGATGATGTCGCCTGTTTTCACATCATTGAAGTTGTCGATGTTCAATCCGCATTCAAAGCCTGTGGAAACTTCCTTCACATCATCCTTGAAGCGTTTGAGTGAGCCCAGGGAACCGGTATATACCACGATCCCGTCCCTGATGACCCGCACCGGGGTATTCCGGCTTATTTTCCCGTCGAGTACCCTGCAACCTGCCACAGTTCCGACTTTGGAGATTTTAAACACCTCCATCACTTCCACATTGCAGGTGATCTTTTCCTCGAACTCCGGGGTCAGCATGCCCTCGATGGCAGACTGGATTTCGTTGATGGCGGTATAAATAATGGAGTATGTTCTGATGTCAATTTGTTCTTTTTCGGCAAGTTTCCGGGCATTTAAAGAGGGTCGCACCTGGAATGCCACGATGATGGCATTGCTGGCCGAAGCAAGCAGGACGTCGGATTCGGTAACCTGTCCGACCGACTTATGGATCACATTGACAAGGACTTGTTTTGTCGAAAGCTTCAGCAGGGCATCCGAGAGGGCTTCCACCGAACCGTCAACATCACCTTTCACTATGATATTCAGTTCCTTAAAGTCACCGATGGCAATCCGCCTGCCGATTTCATCCAGGGTAATGTGCTTTTGAGTGCGGATGCCCTGTTCCCGTTGCAACTGCATGCGTTTGGCGGCAATGGATTTGGCTTCCTTCTCGTCTTCCATCACATGGAAGGCATCACCGGCCTGTGGTGCTCCGGTAAGGCCCAGCAGGAGCACGGGTGTACTCGGGCCTGCGATTTTCACAGCCTGGTTCCTTTCATTATACATTGCCTTCACCCTTCCGTAAATGGTTCCGGCAAGGATGACATCTCCAACCCTGAGGCTTCCGTTCTGCACCAAAACTTTGGCTATGTACCCGCGTCCTTTGTCGAGGGAGGATTCGATGATGGTTCCCAGGGCCTTACGGTTCGGATTGGCTTTCAGATCAAGCAATTCGGCTTCCAGGAGCACCTTTTCGAGCAGGGATTCGATGTTTAGCCCTGCCTTGGCGGATATTTCCTGGCTCTGGTATTTTCCTCCCCAATCTTCCACCAGCAGGTTAAGATTGGCGAGCTGTTCCTTAATTTTTTCCGGATTGGCTCCGGGTTTGTCTATTTTGTTGATTGCGAATACCATAGGGACTCCTGCCGCCTGGGCATGGTTGATGGCTTCCACAGTCTGGGGCATCACGGAATCGTCTGCTGCAATGATGATAATGGCCACATCCGTGACTTTGGCACCCCTGGCACGCATGGCAGTAAAGGCTTCATGACCGGGAGTGTCGAGGAAGGTAATCTTGCGGCTTCCATCGAGCACCATTTCATAGGCGCCGATATGCTGGGTGATTCCGCCTGCTTCCCCTGCCACAACATTGGTTTTCCGGATGTAGTCAAGCAACAGGGTCTTGCCGTGATCCACATGTCCCATGACCGTAACGATCGGAGGTCTGGGTACCAGGTTCCCATCATCATCGTGGGTATCAATTTCCCCGATGGCTTCCTGAACTTCAACACCCACAAATTCAACCTTGTATCCGAATTCATCTGCAACCAGTACAATGGTTTCCGCATCCAGGCGCTGGTTAATCGATACCATCAGCCCCAACTGCATACAGGTGGAGATCACCTGGGTTACCGCCACATTCATCATGATGGCCAGCTCATTAGCCGTCACGAATTCCGTACACTTGATGATTTTCTTTTCTTCTTCCTGCCGGGCCTGTTCTTCCATCATATGCTGGCTGACCAGCTCCCTTTTCTGACGACGGTATTTGGAGGCCTTGGACTTTCCTGTGCCACTGAGGCGGGCCAGGGTTTCACGGATCTGCTTCTGCACTTCCTCATCGCTGAGTTCGGCCTTTGGTACATCGCGCACGCCACGCTTTTGGCCCGGGCCCTTCCTGATTTTTCCATCCCGCGATTCGGTTTTCTCCTGCTCAAGCGGGATCACCTGTTTCTTGATCCGTTTCCGTTTTTTCTTTTTGGCTTTCAGCTTATCATCAGAGGAAGATGCCACCGGTTTTTTCTCGACCGGAAGCTCAATCTTGCCCAGAATGACAGGGCCCTCAAGCTTGGGTGTACGGGTTCTGATGAAGTTCGGATCCTCCCTGGGAGGAGTTTCAGGTTCCGGCTTCGCTTCCTGAACAGGAACTTCCTTGTTTTCAGTCACTTCAACAGCCGGTGCAGGTACAGCTTCCTTCACCACTTCCGGATGTGTGATCTCAGCCGCAGTTTCATCCGCAGGTTTTTCCTCACTTGCCCCGATACTTTCCTCTTGCTGTACTTCGCCCTTTTTCTTCCTGCCTTTGGGTTTCTTCGGGTACAATGCTTCAAGATCGATTTTCCCGAGAATCTTTACCCTGGATGCTTCCTGGGCTGCCGCCTCTGTGCCGGCAGTTTCAGGCTGTTCCTCAGGGGCCGGAGGGGGTTCGGCTTCGGCAGAAGGAACGGCAGGCGTTTCCTCAACTGACTTTTCCGGCTTTTCTTCCGAAACTTCCGGAGCAGGGGGAACGGGCTTTTTCGGAGCTTTGATTTCCTTCCTGGTTTTATCCGCTTTCGGCCGTTCCAGATCGAGATGGGTTTTCTTGATAAACAGTTCTTCGGGCTCTTCCTCAGGCTCGGCTTCCCTGCGGCTCAAAACCTTGTCATCAATGGAAATGCTTTCACGGGGATAGGCATCCAGTCCGATCTTCTGCGCTTCCTCCTTAACCTTGATATCCGACTGGAAGGCCTTGGTTAAAATGGCAAAAGCCTCCGGAGAGAGTTTGGTGTTGGGATTCGGATCAACCGTAATTCCCTTTTTATGCAGGAAATCTACGATGTGCTGAATCCCGACATTCAACTCCTTGGCAGCCTTGCTTAACCTGATGCCCTTAACAGTATCTTCCATATTTTTCAACCGCTTCTGACCGCTGAACAGCCACGAAGGCTCAAAATTACGACTATTTTTATTTATTCAAACTCTGCTTTCAATATGCGGATCACTTCCTTCACCGTTTCTTCCTCTAGATCGGTCCTCCTTACCAATTCGTCAATATCAAGGGCAAGCACGCTCTTGGCAGTGTCGCAGCCGATGTTTTTAAACTCTTCGATGATCCACTCATCAATTTCATCGGTGAATTCGTCCAGATCCACGTCTTCATTGTCAATATCCGTATCCCTGTAAACATCGATCTCATAACCGGTCAGTTTGCCCGCCAGCTTAATGTTATATCCTCCCTTTCCGATGGCAAGGGATACCTGGTCGGGTTTCATAAATACTTCCGCCCGCTTGTTCTCATCGTCGAGGGTGATGGAGGTGATTTTAGCGGGACTCAGCGCCCGCTGGATAAACAGTGAAGCATTGGTCGTATAATTGATCACATCGATGTTCTCGTTTTTTAACTCCCTGACAATGCCGTGTATCCTTGATCCCTTCATACCCACACAGGCGCCCACTGGATCGATTCTGTCGTCGTAGGATTCCACGGCAATTTTTGCACGTTCGCCCGGTTCCCTTACAATACGGCGGATGGTGATCAGCCCGTCGTACACTTCCGGAACCTCCTGTTCAAACAGTCTCTCGAGGAAAATTTCCGATGTCCGGGAAAGGATCACCCTCGGATTGTTGTTATCCATCTCAACTTTGGAAACCACAGCCCTGATGGCATCTCCCTTCCGGTAATTGTCATGCTTGATCTGCTGGCTTCTCGGTAACAACAATTCGATGCCTTCTTCGTCAAGTACCATGATCTCCTTTTTCCAGACCTGGTAAACCTCACCGGAAATGATTTCCCCGATCTTTTCCTTGTACTTGCGGTAAATGCTGTCTTTCTCAAATTCCTGAATCTTGGCAATCAGATTCTGCCTGATCGACAAGATCTCCCTCCGGCCAAAATCAACCATCCGGATCTCTTCCGACACTTCTTCCCCCACTTCAAAATCCGGCTCAATTTTAATGGCCTGGGACAATGCGATCTGGGTGTTCTCGTCCTCCAGCGCTGCATCATCCACGATGGTCCGGTTTCTCCAGATCTCAAGGTCTCCCTTGTCAATATTCACAATGATATCAATATTTTCTGCCGATCCGTATTTTTTGGCCAGCATATGCCTGAAAACATCCTCCAGGATACGCATCATCGTCTCCCGCTCAATGTTCTTGAATTCTTTGAATTCAGAGAAGGTTTCTACCAGATTCAGGTTTTCCATACAAGAAATTTTTTGTCTGTTAAATATTTCTAAAATGAAACGATTACAACCGATTGACCAATGTTTTCCCATGCGATCCGGATTCCTTCCTCAGCTGTTTCCGCAGGCTTTTTACCGGCAGTTTTTCCTTTTTCCGGCAACATGTACAATCCTTCTTCACTTACCGAAACCAATACAGCCCGCAGTTTCCTGCCGTCATCCAAAGTCAGTTCCAGGGTCCTTCCACAGTGTTTGGGGTACTGCCGCTTCAGTTTCAGCGGGCTGTCGGCCCCGGCCGTGGATACCTGCAGTTCAAAATCATCTTCATCCCTGTTCAGCCGGCTTTCTATTGAACGGCTCAGCCTGGCACAATCATCGATGGTCACACCGTGGTCACCATCGATGGTCACCAGGATGCGGTTGCCCTTGCGAATTGTCACATCCAGCAAAAACAAGTGGCTTTCCTGCAATATTTCCTCGGCAATCTGCCTGATTATCAAGGTATCTGTCATTGCTTACTAATAAAAGAGGGGACCAGGTCCCCTCTGTCAGTTACAAATCTTTCTGTCCGGAGAAACAGGATGTCATTAAAACAACCTGCTGCTTTCGCGCTGCAAAGATACTGCTTTTAATTTATTTACCAAATGTCCCGAGGTGAGAAAACCTTCATCCGGTTCTGACTGTTTTACCGGCACTGAAAAGGTATGTGAAAATGCTGCTCCCGGCAATTAACGCAATTGTTCCTTTCAGACAGCTTTGATTTGCAAACATACCGGTTAAGTGTATATACCGAAAGATAATGAGCGTGCAAAAAATTGATTCCCGGATTCATCGGTATAACCGAAAATTGTTTCGCATTTTCACCGGGATTCAGTATATCTTTGCAGGCAGTTTAAGTTTTCAATAATTTTAGTCAATGCGGCATTTCAAGATTAAATATTTTGTTCACGGAGCGGTGATCCTGTTGTTGTGGCTCCTGGTTTCCTGTTATAACGACAATGAGGAATATCTTTACCAGCACCTGACCGACCAGGCATGTGACACTTCCAATGTCAGTTTTTCAGGAACAATCCTTCCCATCATGAACCAGTACTGTGTAAAATGTCACAGCTCAGCCGCTCCGTCGGCAGGGATCAGTCTTGACAACTATGGCGGTGTCAGCGCCATGGCCGCAACGGGTCAGTTGTGGGGATCGGTAAGCTGGACAGGGAATTATTCGCCCATGCCTCAGGGCGAAAACCAGCTTTCTCCCTGTAACATCAGCAAGATCAGGGCCTGGCTGAACAAGTCCTGGCCGAATGACTAAGTCCCTGTGCCTGCAGGGTTTACAAGACCTTCATCATCCACTTCCAGGCATAAAATCAGGCCTCATACGTCCTGTATTTCAGGAAGAAAAACAAACTGATGCCGCACAGCAGGGAAAAGATCAGCCCGGCCGTTTGCAGGGCTAGGGGAAGTCCGTAAACATCCGTCAGTCTGCCGAACAAGGGGCCCAGTAAGACGAAGAGGCCGCGTATCATGAAATTTCTCACAGAAAGCACAGTAGCCCGGATACCCGATGCGGTGATGATATTGATATAATTGCGCAGGGTAGGGGTGGCAATCCCGCGTCCAAGGTAAAACAACAACAGAATGGCAATCCCTTCCAGACCTGAGATAAAGGAAAGCAGGAACCACGAGAGTATCAGCATGCCCGTGAACAGCAACACAGTTTTTCGTACCCCGGTAAACAATTCAATTTTCCAGGCAAAAATGGCAGCCATGCCTACGGTCAGATTCAGCAAAGCCCATACTACGCCAAACATGGATACCTCCAGTCCGGTGTTGATAAGCCAGGGTTGTGCGAACCAGGCCATTGCCAGTGTTGAAGTACCAGTTACGGCAGAAAAAACAGTATTCCAGAATAATTTTTTATCGCCCCCCGTCACCAGCTTAACCACCCGGATGATATCCCGGTATCCCGGTTTTTCTATCCTTCCGTGTACCGGGGGCTCCCTCAGGGCCAGGGCTGCCGGCAGCGCCAAAAAGGCAATCCCTGCCTGGAAATAAAACGGTGTGCGAAGCGACAGAAGCGCCAGCAATCCTCCTGCAATCCCGGCAAGCGCTTCGGCGAAATTCCCCGAAGAAGTGATCCGCCCTTCATAACGGGTGTAGCTGTCCTGCTTCCCCGCTGCAAGCAGGGAATCGTACAACATGGCCGAATCGGCGCCCGAAACAAGGCTCATCCCAAGCCCGAGGATGGTTTCAGCCACCACAAATTCATAAAAACCCGATGAAAAACTGTACACCAGGTAGCCGGTGAACCCCAGCACCGAACCCATCAGGATGCTGTTGCGCCTGCCTGCAAAATCAGCGAAATAACCGGTCGGAATTTCCAGAAACATCAGGGTGGCTGAATACACCGCCTGAAGGGTGAAAATTTCCTGCATGCTCATCCCGTTCGACTTGTAAAAAAGCACGATCACGGGCATCACCAGGTTCATCCACTTGGCTACCTTCACCAGCACCAATGCAGTCAGGTTCCTTTTTAACGGAAAATGTTCCATGCTATTCTTCACCAATGAATCAGGCAGGCAAAAATATGATTTCCGCGGTAAAACAGCTATATTTGCAGGAAACCGGTATCATTCACCAATCCCTTCACCCAATGGCAGGAAATAAAAAACCCGGGAAGATACGTCTGTCAGACTATCCGACCTTTCGCAAGGACTGGAACAAAGAAAAAGTAGTGGAAAAAACAGACCACATCCTTAAAGAGATCGGGGCCTTACAGTACCAGATGTTCGCATCACAAAAACACAGCCTGTTGCTGGTTTTCCAGGGAATGGATGCATCCGGCAAGGACGGACTGACCAGGGGCCTGCTCGAATATTGCAATCCGATCGGCATCAGGGTCAAAAGTTTTAAAAAACCCACCCCCGAGGAGTATGCCCACGACTTTCTCTGGCGTGTCCACCAGGTCGTTCCGGGCAAAGGAGAACTGCAGGTGTTTATCCGCTCACACTACGAGGATATCCTTGTCCCGACAGTGGAAGGTTTCTATCCGGCCCGGTATATCGAACAACGCTACCGCCTGATCAATGAATTCGAACGCCTGCTGGAACATAACGGTACCCGCATCCTGAAGTTCTACCTTCACGTTAGTCCGGAAGTGCAAAAAGAAAGACTCACGGAAAGGATTACAATGAAGGAAAAACACTGGAAACACAAGGACGGCGACTGGGAAACCCGCGAAAAAACCGGTGAATACCTGAAAGTGTATGAAAAGATATTTGAAAAGTGCGGGGATATCCCATGGCATATCGTCCCTTCGGATAAAAACTGGCAGAAACTGTATTTCGTCGCAGAAACAGTGTTGAAAACCCTCCGTGACATGAAACTGAAATGGCCGGGTCTGGTGACGGAAATCTTTAAGGAAAAAACCACCTTTGGGATTGATTCCTGAAATATCTTGGTGTTTTTATTGTAACTTTGAACAATTGTTGTTGTTCATAAAATTACCCAAAAATCCGGTAACCATGAAAAAAATCGTCTCCATCCTGATTTTCATGTTATTCATGAGCCTTTCGGCCAGGAGCCAGTCCTATTCCCTCAGCAGTGTTACGGGTGCCGTACCCGGCAGCTATGTTACTGTCTATCTGACATTCACCAATATGATAAACTTCAGCAGTTTTTGGGTTGAATTCACCTATGACCAGAACGTGCTGCAATATCAACACCACACTGTAATAAATACAGTTTTCTACAATGGATTTTTGGTGGTGCATGATGATACCTTCAATTTAGGCATATTCGCAAACACAGTGGCATTATGGTTTGCATCAATCCCTCAAAACGCTTTGAATGATACCATACTTTCTTTCACCTATCTCTATCTTGGCGGATATACCAACCTGGCCCTGACACCCGTACCGGGCATAACCATGAACAATGGGTCTGTCAGCAGTTTTGCGGTGGGACAGTCTTCCGGATCTGTCACTGAAGACTTTTTCTCCCTTTATCCCCGGCCGGTTGCGGGGGAAAGATTCCGTATCGCATGTCCTGAAGCCGGAACCTACCACCTGAAACTTTGTAACACCGCCGGACTTACCATATCGTCAGTCAGCATGGCAACAGGGCCTGACCGCATGCTGGAATTCGACAGGACCATGATCCCACCAGGTTTATACCTGCTCAGCATTTCCGGTAAAAAACACCATTCCGTATTGAAAGTCCTTTTCAGATAATGCGTATATACTCATTCTTGCCAGGTTTGCGAAGAAAAGCTGGGTAGACTGAGTATAAATCTTGCGGTTCTTCATTCCTGGTTCTTTTAAGATCCCAAAGAATTTCTATTATAAACCTTTTCGCGGTGTCGGTATTAAGATACAGGATAAAGCAATCAAAGCCAAAGGATTAAAGAAACAAGATAAAAAGTCAAGGATGAAAATTCAAATTAAAAAGGAGTAAGCCTCAAGATGGATCAGTCAGACACTACCGGTGACATAAGAAAAAAGTTGACAGATTCCTCCCTGCGGCTGTAATGACGCAGGCGCGGATAATAAAATAGGGGGAATGGCAGGCGGCCGTCATTCCGAACGAAGCGAAGCGGAGTGAGGAATCTGCCAACTGAAAATGGGCAAATTTTGATCTAAAAGAATTTCTATTATAAACCTTTTCGCGGTGTCGGTATTAAGATACAGGATAAAGCAATCAAAGCCAAAGGATTAAAGAAACAAGATAAAAAGTCAAGGATGAAAATTCAAATTAAAAAGGAGTAAGCCTCAAGATGGATCAGTCAGACACTACCGGTGACATAAGAAAAAAGTTGACAGATTCCTCCCTGCGGCTGTAATGAC
>CAZSQJ010000007.1:0-4421 GCA_964608665.1 uncultured Bacteroidales bacterium
CGAAAAGATTTCATTTCAATGCGGTTGGTGTATACCGGTTCGGCCGGAATGCTGTATGTTTGCACTTTCTTAAATTTTTTTCAATAACCATGTAATCTATTATTAATGAGAAAATTAACTTTATTATTGCTGATTGTACTGGGGTTTTCCACCCTGTCGGAGGCACAAATTAAGAAAGCCGCCCTGATCTCGGTGTTCGGAAGCCGGAATTTGTCGGATAATCCCATGGATACCAAACTGTATGAGAAAATACTGAAGGACAGCTCTTTCAACCTGGTTCCCGTGGTCGAGAAGTTTGAAGCCGTGATCCGGGAGAATTTTCTGCCGCAGTTTCCCTTTGCGTTTGTGAGCAAAGACGAAGTATTGTCGCATCCGGAATACCGTTCACTCGAGAAACTGACCAGGTGGGCCGGCGACAACATTTACACCACGCCTGCGAAAGGATATATTCCCATCGCTGCTTACGGCATTGCCGACGATGAGGAAGCCATCAAAAAATCCTTTGATTACCTTCCCGCAGATGTGGATGCGGTCATGATCGCGTATATCGATTTCAGCCTGTACGATGAAGTGGGTATTGGCGGGTTCAGCAAGAAAAAGGTCAGGGCTCACGTGAATCTCAAGCTGTTCGACAGGACGGTGAAACGGATCTTCAAGCTGAAGGAAAACGCCAATTCGGATACCGGGCTCGCCGCCTATGGCGGATTTGTTCTTGAAACGCAGAAGATCATGCCCATGATCGAGAGTGCTTCGAAAAACCTGTTCGACGATATGAAGGAGAAGCTTCCCAAATCGCTGAACAAAATGGCAAAGAAGCTCAGCAAATAGGGTAAAGCAAGCCTGGCTGAATCTGCAACCCCTATTTTGCCAGCACCAGTTCGATCAGGTGAAAGGGGATTTCTTCCCCGAGGGCGTCGTATATCGCGCGGAGGCTTTCCTCTCCTTTCATCATTTCCCTTACCCGGACGATCCTGGCGGCTTGTGCGTCGCTTACGAGCGGACTGATGTCCACATCCAGGCCGGCACGGATCAGGTGTGCCAGGTGGTTGAAGATCGTTCCGGGCCTCAGCCGGCGCATGCGGGCGATCTCTTCCACGGGAATTCCCTGGCGGTATAACCCGAGGGTATCGAGGTAGGTCTGTCCTTTGGGCTTTGCCGGTTTGGGCGACATGGCCCTGAGGCAGCCGAGGATGGCCGGTCCGTACTTCCTTGTCTTATGACGGCTCATGCCTTCAACCTCCGCAAGTTCCAGCTCGTTCCAGGGATTCTGCACCACCAGGGCTTCCAGAGTCACGTCGTTGAAGACAGCATAGGGCGGGATGTCCTCCCCCTCAGCCAGCCTGCGGCGCAGTTTAACAAGGCTTTCCCTTCTGCGGTCTTCCGTTCCCGTACTTTCGGTGAAACTTTCCGCTGCCCTTCTGCCGTAACGTGATCTGGCAGTATTGGTGATGATCTCCGGTTCCACCAGTTGTATCCTTTTCCTGCCGTAAACGATATCCCTTCCGTAGTCTGTCACTTTCAGGCTGAAGCCTTCATCATAAGCGATCTCGAATACCCCCAGGTTGAGCATTTGCAGCAGGTAGGCCTGCCACTGGTGATAGCTCAGTGCTTTACCACAGCCCCAGCTTTTGATTTTGTCGTAGCCTTTTTCCGTGATCTCTGTCCTGCGCGAACCTCTGAGCACATCGGTAAGCATGTGGGTGCCGCAGTTTTCGCCCATCCGGATCAGGGCAGAAACGGCTTTCTGGGTGATCACCGTTCCGTCGGTTGCGGGTTTGGGATTGTTGCAGATGTCACAATTCCCGCAGTTCTCGTCAAAGGTTTCACCGAAGTAGGAGATAAGGATACGCCGGCGGCAAACGACAGCCTCAGCGTACTGCTGGATGCGGCGCAATTTTTCAAGGTTGAGGTCCTGCTGCCCGCTCTGCAGTGCGAACTGCTGCAGTTTGATCAGGTCGCCGGTACTGTAGTACATGACAGCCTCGGAGGGCAGTCCGTCCCTGCCCGAACGGCCGATCTCCTGGTAATAGCTTTCCATATTCTTGGGCAGGTTGTTGTGGATCACCCAGCGGACATCGGGTTTGTCGATGCCGAGGCCGAAGGCGATGGTGGCGCAGATCACCCGGGTCCTGTCGTGGATAAAGGCTTCCTGTACCTGGTGCCTGGCCGGGGATTCCATGCCGGCATGATAAAACATGCTGTCGATGCCATTCTCCCTCAGCATCTCCGACATCCTTTCGGTTTCCTTGCGGCTCAGGCAGTAGATGATGCCGCTCTGTCCGGGACGGTCATCGATAAACCGCAGGATATCCCTGTATTTCTGAGTGCTGGTGAAACCGCACTTCACTTTCAGGCTGATATTGGGCCGGTTGAAGGATGCCACGCAGACGGCGGGATCCGTTAGGCCGAGCTGCTGGATGATATCTCTTCGTGTGATCTTGTCGGCCGTTGCCGTGAGCGCGATAAGGGGAACCTTTGGGTACCGTTCTTTCAGCAGCCTCAGTTTCAGGTATTCGGGCCTGAAATCATGGCCCCACTGCGAAATACAATGCGCTTCATCAACGGCAAACAGACCGGCATCCAGGTGGTTCAGCAGGCTGCTGTCGGCAAGCAGTTTTTCGGGTGAGAGATACAGCAGTTGCAGGTTTCCTTCCCTGCACTGCCTGATGATCCTGTTTTGCTGAAGCGGCGTTAGGCTGCTGTTGAGGGCAGCCGCTTTCAGCCCGTTGGACACCAGTCCGTCAACCTGGTCCTTCATCAGGGAGATCAGCGGTGAAATCACCACAACGATTTTTTTCATCAGGATGGCCGGGAGTTGGAAACAAAGTGATTTGCCTCCGCCTGTGGGCATTACCAGCACCACATCCCTGCCTTCCAGCAGGTTTGTGATCACCCCGGCCTGGTGTTCACGGAAATGGTCGTAACCAAAATAGGTTTTCAGGGCTGTTAGCATCTTTTCCATCATTCATGTGTTTGTCTGACAGATTAGATGCATTTCGACAGCCAATCCGGAAAAAAATCCGCAATTTTTTTTCAGTCTCAGAACATTTTCATCATCTGGAGACATTCGGCCGCCACACGCTGGTTATAGTCGTTGGCCAGTTTTTTGTAATTGAAAATATCGATGATGGTTCCGATAAAGCACAGGCCTGCCGTAAAAAGGTAGACGATGCCAAGGCCGAGCTCTCCCTGCATCATCCGGTGGATGCCCGCCACACCGACAAAGCCCAGCAGGGTCAGCAGCAGCATCATCTGCGGGTCACGGCGCCGGCTCTGGTAGATCAGGAAGAACTTCTTCCTGTCATCCTCGCTCATTTCTTTGGTAATGTTTTGCAAAAACATGATCTCGGCCGGATCAATGTTGGGTAAACTCATAAACATCGGGTCCATGTCTGAAAATTATAAAGGTGTATGCTAAACCGGGCTGGAGTAGCCGGTATATTCGCAAAAGGATGAAAAACAATGCAGGCAGTCCCAGCGGGTGGGTTTCCAGCGAGCCGGCCAGCTTGCCGTGCAGCAGCATGGAAACTGCATGCCCGAGTCCGCATCCCGGACAGAATCCCAGGCCCAGCAGGTGAAGGGGACAAATGCTGTAGTGTGTTCCGGCAGGATCGGTGATGCTAAGCAGGGTCAGTGCACCCACCCAGCAGATGAGTTCGGAATTTCTGAACAGAAACCGCATGGCACGGGGGATGTGGAACATGGGTAATAAAGCGGACTGAAGGAGTAAAAGTAAGGAATTCTGCTTAAGGCGTGAGTATTATTTTCTGAGATACAATGAAATGTTCGCTCTTTGCCCTTAAGTAGTATAAACCGGCGGGCAATCCGGCCAGACTGATGTTCCGCCTGCCCATGCCCTGCATTGTTTCTGCGGGCAGCGATTTGCAGCGTTCTCCAAGGTGATTGTATATATCCATACTTACCCGGCAGGGCCCGGGGTTCATGATCTGTACGCTGATCTGTCTGCCGGCAGGGTTGGGCCAGACACGGATCTGCAATGGCTGCGAAGCGGTCCCGGGTATGGCGGCAGGCGACTGACCGAAGAAATCTGTCATGACCATTTCCACAAATGCTTTTGCCTGCTGAAAATCCATATAATACAATGGAAAGGAAAGGGTCACGGTTTTCCAGTCGTGGTTCAGGCATGCCACTGCAACGGGTTTGCCTGCCTGTGCGCCGTATACGGTGGTTGTGTCGTATGCTGTCCCGTAGGTGTACAAAAGCTGTGTGCCATCGGCCGGGTAGGTCGATTCGATATAGGTAAGGTGATAATTATACGTGGCCAGGGTTTTGGTGGTGTCAACCGGCATATCGGCAGTCATACCGGATTGTGAAATCGCTTTGTTAAAGCGGGATTCATGCCGCAGGTCCGAACAGGCGATCCCCAGGTAATCCATGAAAAAACTGCCTTCGGTCCAGTT
>CAZSQJ010000007.1:4521-70552 GCA_964608665.1 uncultured Bacteroidales bacterium
GGTCCGAACAGGCGATCCCCAGGTAATCCATGAAAAAACTGCCTTCGGTCCAGTTTACGGGATAGGCAGTCAGCTTGTGGATGGCTCTTTCCGGCTGGTAGAGGCTGAACAGGATCTTTCCGCCCAGTTTGAGGTACTTGACGACCTCGGGAAGGAAACGGTTTAACACGGTGATGCTGGTAGCCTTGTTTACATGCCACAGGATGGCGGAGTACTTACCCAGGTCGGCGAGCCCTATTTCCTGTGCCATGAAGGCATCGTACTGGGTGGTGGTGAAGGCGGCCAGCAGGTCCTCGTAGTAGGCATCCACAATGGAATCAGGACCGTTAAGGATGGTTCCTTCGCTGTCGTCGACAATCAGGATGCCCTGATTCATAAGCACTTCCACCGGGCTGTCGGAATGTTCGGTAAGGGGACCTTCCGTTCCCTGCAGGTTAACGGCCGAAACCGCAACATAGTAGAGTGTGTCGGAGGATAAGCCGCTTAACAGATAAGTGGTATCGGTAGTAAAGGAAGTCTGGGTGTAATTTCCGCTGGATGTTCCCAGCCTGACGTAATATCCTGCAAGGTCGGTTTCAGGAGTGGGTTTCCACCTTGCAAGCAGGGAATTTCCTGTTCCGGGGTTGAACAGCTCATAAGAAACAGGCATGGGCATAGCGCTGGTTTTCAGCAGGCTTGCCAGGGCTGCACGGGTGATTTCCGAACAAAAGGGGATGTTGCAGTTGGCCACCAGGTCGGTGACCTTATGATAGTTCGGGGAGATATGGTATTCTGAGAAATAGACACAGGGGTAGCCGGCCAGGTAAAAGGGATAGCTGTCGCTGCTGAAGGAATTGTTCACTGCCGGGAAGGGAGTCACCTGGGTATATGTCTGCACCGCATCGCCCGCAATGGTTCCCAGCCATTCATGTCCCTGGTACATATTTATATTCACCCGCCAGGGTGTCGTATCCGGCTGGTTGGCGATCATGTCCATGTTGAAATATGCCTTGACGGGGACGTTATTCTGCAGGCATGTAATCACATGGTGCGCGCTTCCGTGGATGCCGAGTTCTTCGGCAGCCCATGCCGCCAGGACCAGCGTGACATCCGGAACGATTTCCTTCAGTTTCAAGATACGTGCGATTTCCAGCACGGCGGCAGTGGATGATGCGTTGTCATCTGCACCGGGAGCCTGTATGAAAGGATCTCCGACGGGAAACACGATGGCGTCGTAATGTCCGCCTGCAATGCAGGTGATGTCGGGATTCACTGATCCTTCGACCGATGCCAGCACATTGTACTGCCACACTGTGTCGTACTGGCCGCTGAACAGGGGCCACTGACAGGCGGCCTCAAAAGAATCAATGCGTGCGTTAAGGTATCCGAAGCTGATGAACTTTTGCTGTATCCACAATGCTACAGCTTTCCGGTTTCCGGACAATGCAAAACGGGTGACGAAGTTTTCCAGGTCCTGCATATAGGATGCGATGCTGTCGGGATTCACCTCCGCGATGCAAAGCTGGATCAGAGAGTCCATGATGGCGCTTTGCGTGTTTTCAGGCAGGCGGGTGAAGGCTTGTGCAGCGGTTTTTCCTGAAGGTATAAAATCAGGCAAAGGAAACAATACTGATTCCTGGGCTTTTGAAAAACCGGCAATGCAAAGCAGCAGGAAAAAGCAGAAAAGTCGTTTCATGATGGGTATTTTTCAGCTAAAGTCTTTGTTTAGCCGGAATCAGTCAAATAATTTCTACCAGGGAGTGCATTTGACCGACTGAGGGGAGAATTTGAAGGATAAAGTCCGTTGGGCGGAAGATCTGTCCGGTTCTTTCGTGACCGGGGCGGCATGGTTTGCCGGATTCACATTTGACAACTTCTGCAATATACACATTGTAAGGAATTTAAGAAAATTGTAAACAACATGTTTATCTTTGTATACCGACACGGAACAGGTTTGCGAAAAAATGTGTCATAATGGTGTACGGCATAACTCAGTCTAAACAGCTTTGCATTCGCAAACCTGCCAAGACTGAGTATAAACCCGGGAATTGGAATATACCCCTTTTGCCCAAGCGGGTAAATGGGTTGCCTGTTGCGGGTTTGTCTGAAGCGTTCGTATCATTGAATTAAAATCAGGAATCCTATGAATACACAACATTACACTGAGGGAAATGCTTCTTTGAAGGGGAGGCAAAAAGTTGGTAATTGGCGGGAAATCAGGGCTTATGCGGTTATCGTCTTTGGTTTGTTCATCAATGCGTTGAGCTGGACGGCATTTTTACTACCATCAGAGATAGTGGGTGGAGGGGTTGCGGGTATTTCGGCCCTGATCTATTTTGCCACCGGTTTTCCGGTAGGTATCAGCCTGCTGGCTATCAATGCCGTGTTGCTGGTATTTGCCATCCGGCTGCTGGGTTATGCCTTCGGGGTCAAGACGGTATTTTCGATCGCCGTGCTGTCAGGATTGCTGACCCTGTTACAGTGGTACATCACCAAACCGGTGGTTGACGACAAGTTCATGAGTGCCATCATCGGAGGCATCCTGAGCGGTCTGAGTATCGGTATGATCTTCACCCAGGGGGGAAGTACGGGTGGAACCGACATCATTGCCATGATCGTGAATAAATACAGGAATATCAGCCAGGGAAAGGTGATCCTGCTGTGCGATGTCTTTATTATTGCTTCTTCTTACCTTTTATTCAGATCAATAGAGACAATCGTATACGGTTATGTAACCATGGCGGTCACCTCCTACGTCATTGATCTTTATCTGACCGGCTCGAAGCGATCGTTGCAGGTATTTGTATTTTCGAAGGAAAGTCAGCAGATTGCGGACAAGATCGGCAGGGATATTGGGCGGGGAGTCACCTTTCTGCATGGCCGGGGCTGGTACACCGGGCAGGATACCGAAGTCATCGTGGTGCTGATACGCAAGAATGAATCAGCCCTGGTGTTTCGCACCATTAAAGAGACGGATCCCAATGCGTTCATTTCCGTGGCTACGGTGATGGGGGTTTACGGGAAAGGATTCGACAGGATGCGTTAAGGCGGGTCAATAAGCGGAGATGTCCCTGAAATTCAGGTACGTGATTCTTTTTTAAAGAAAATATACTGAACAATGAACACCAGCAGCAGGGTAACGATTCCATTCAGGAATACACGCAGCAGGGTGCTGAAGAATTCACTGAAGCGAAAGGCTTCCATGAAAAAGAGGAATGCATGGTGTATCAGGATGAGGATGGATGCGTAGGAGAAGAACCAGTTAAAACCGAGGTCCCGGATACCGGGTCTGAGGCCCGGTTCATATTCTTTTCTTGAGGTGAGCAGTTTCAGTACGGCGGGGCGTGCGTATGCCATCAGGGTGCATGCTCCGGCATGCAGCCCGTAAGTGTTGGCGAAAATGTCGATGATCAGTCCCGTACCGAAGGAGAAGAGCAGCAGTTGCCATTTGGCAAGCTCGAAGGGCAACAGGAGGATAAACATCACATACAGATAGGGATTGATGTAGCCCAGGAACTGGACACGGTTCAGGATAAGTATCTGAACGGAAACCAGGATTACCAGGCGGAAAATATTATGCAGCACCGTGTTATTCATCAACCCTGAATCTTTCGAGGTATATTTTTTCGTCCTTGTAAAAATCGGTTACCACATACACCCAGCTCAGCCTGTTGTATTCCGGCGAGAATTTCAGGGTGATGTCGTAGAAGTTATATCCTTCGGCCACCCTGAAATCGTGAATGGTCCCTATCATCAGGTTTGGCGGGAAGATGTGGGAGTAGCCCGAAGTAACCACGGTGTCTCCTTTTTCGATCTGCACATTGGCGGGAATATCCTGCAGGCGTCCGTAGGCATGGTTCATCCCGTCCCATGTGATGGTTCCAACGAAGCCGTTTTTCCTGATCCTTGCTGAGATCCTGGTTTGTTTGTGCAACATGCTGTTGACCCAGCAAAAATTGGCGGATACTTTGGATATGATTCCCACGATGCCATCGGGAGAGATGACAGCCATGTCGGTTCTGATACCATGCCTGCTTCCCTTGTTCAGCATGAGGTAGTTGCTTCTGGATTTCACATCATTGCTGATCACCTTGGCATACAGGTACGAATACTCCTGTTTGTTGGCAGTATCGGATTTGTGCATGAGCAGGGTATCGGTGAGCAGGTAGGATTCTCTGAGCCGTGATCGCAGCCAGGCATTTTCCATGGCCAGGGATTCGTTCACTTTTTTCAGGTGCAGGTATTCATAGACGTTGTTGATCGCAGACTGTACCGATCCTGTCATTTCGCTCACCATTCCTGTGACGCGGCTGTGCTGGTAGTATGAATGTCTGACCACGAGCCACACGGCGATCACTTCCAGCAGGATAAACAGGAATGTGAAGTGATGCCGGAGGATGAAGGAGAAGAGGTAACGCATGGCAGGTACAAAAAGTGGAAGGTCCTGCTATTTGATAAGGAAGTTGAATTTATCGAAGTTTTTGAGGGCGATTCCCGTACCGCGTGCAACGGCATGGAGGGGATCTTCGGCGAGGTGGACGGGCAGTTTGGTTTTCATGTGAAGCCTTTTGTCGAGGCCTCTGAGCAGGGCGCCTCCTCCGGCGAGATAGATACCGGTGCGGTAAATGTCGGCCGAGAGTTCGGGAGGGGTCATTTCAAGGGCGTTCAGGACGGCTGTTTCAATCTTGGAGATGGATTTGTCGAGGGCGTGAGCGATTTCGGTATAATTGACCATGATCTCTTTTGGGATACCGGTGAGCATATCGCGTCCATGGACAGGGTATTCATCGGGCGGACTTTCCAGGTCGGTGATGGCGGCGCCCACTTCAATCTTGATTCTTTCGGCTGTTCGTTCGCCGATGTTAATATTATGCTGTTTGCGCATGTATTCTTCGATGTCGATATTGAAGTCGTCGCCTGCGATGCGGATGGATTTGTTATTGACGATACCGCCGAGGGCAATCACGGCGATTTCGCTGGTACCGCCTCCGATATCGATGATCATGTTGCCGGTGGGTTCCAGCACATCAATACCGATTCCGATGGCGGCGGCCATAGGTTCATGGATAAGTCTGACTTCTTTTGCACCGGCTTGTTCGGCCGAGTCTTTCACGGCTCTTTCTTCCACTTCCGTGATCCCGGAAGGGATACAGATGACCATTTTCAGGGCCGGGGGGAAAAGGCTCCGCCTGATCCCAACCATTTTGATCATTTCCCGGATCATGGCTTCGGTGGCCTGGAAGTCAGCGATCACGCCATCGCGCAGGGGCCTGATGGTTTTGATGTTTTCATGGGTTTTACCGTGCATCATCATGGCCTTTTTGCCAACCGCGATGATCTTGCCGCTTGACCGTTCCATGGCAACGATGGAAGGTTCGTCCACCACGATTTTGTCGTTATAGATGATGATGGTGTTTGCCGTTCCGAGGTCTATCGCTATTTCTTTGGTCAGAAAGGAAAATAATCCCATATGTTCATACTTTTTTCAGTGTTTAAAATGGCGGGTACCGCTGAAGACCATGCGCATGCCGTGTTCATCGCAGAAACGCACCGAGTCTTCATCGCGGATAGAGCCGCCCGGTTCTATCACGGCATCAATCCCTTCTGTATGTGCGATTTCCACACAATCGGGGAAAGGGAAAAACGCATCTGAAGCCATCACGGCGCCTTTCAATTCGAAACCGAACATCTTTGCCTTGGCAATGGCTTGTTTCAGGGCATCCACCCTGGAGGTCTGCCCGGTACCGCTTCCCAACAGCTGCCGGTTCCTGGCCAGCACGATCGCATTGGATTTGGTGTGCTTGACAACGATATTGGCGAAAAGCAGATCGTCCACCTCCCTTTCGTCCGGTTCAAGGCGTGTCACCGTTTTCAGGTCCGCTTTTGTTTCAGTTTTCAGGTCGTTGTCCTGGCAAAGTACCCCGTTCAAAACTGTTTTGAACTGCCTGCCGGGCAGCACGCAGTCCATGGTTTGCAAAAGTATTCTATTTTTCTTGGAAACAAGCAGTTCCATTGCATTTTTTTCATATCCCGGGGCCAGGAGAATTTCGAAAAACAGCGTATTGATTTCCTCTGCTGTTTCCGCATCCACAGGAGTGTTGGTGGCCAGGATACCTCCGAAGGCAGACACGGGGTCGGCAGCCAGGGCATCCAGGTAGGCGTGTTTCAGATTGTCGCGCAGGGCAATCCCGCATGCATTGGTGTGTTTGATGATGACGAAGGCGGTAGTCTGAAACTCGCCAATCAGCCTGAGGGCAGCATCTATGTCCACCAGGTTGTTGTATGAAAGGGCTTTGCCGTGTAATTGCGTGAAAACCTCATGAAGCCTGCCGAAGAACAGCCCCTGTTGGTGGGGATTTTCCCCGTACCGGAGTGTTTCCGAAGGCAGGATACTTTCCTGGAAGGCCGAAAGTCTGGCGGATTGGTTGAAGTAATTGAAAATACAGGTGTCGTAATGGGCAGATACCAGGAATGCTTTGGCAGCGAATGCCTCCCTGTCGGTCAGACTGCTGTATCCTTGTTTTTCGTTAAGCAGGTCCAGCAATGGTTCGTATTCCCCTGCTGAAGGTACAATGAGCACATCCCTGAAGTTTTTGGCTGCCGCCCTGATCAGCGAAATCCCCCCGATATCGATCTTTTCGATGATCTCCTCCGGTGAGCCGCCAGAGGCCCGTGTTTCTTCAAAGGGATAGAGGTCAACGATCACCAGGTCGATCTCCGGGATGTCATAACTGACAAGTTGTTGCCGGTCGGTTTCGTCTTCCCTTCTGGCCAGGATACCGCCGAATACTTTCGGATGCAGGGTTTTCACCCTTCCGCCGAGGATGGAGGGATAGGAGGTCAGGTCTTCCACCCTGCCGGCCGGGAGTCCGAGTGAAAGAATATATTCATATGTTCCTCCGGTGGAGAGCAATGTGACTCCGAACTCGGAAAGTTTCCTTAAAATGATATCGAGTCCTTTTTTATTATAGACTGATACCAGGGCGCGTTTGATCTTCTTTGCATCCATTTGGGCCGGTATTATCCAAGGCTGCAAGTTTAGATAAAACTATCTGATTAACCATTACCTTCGCATAAATTATTGTTATGGGGCAAAGGCTGATTCTACTTATCAAGCTTATCAGGGAGAGCTACCTGTTTGCACTTAATGCAATCATAGTTAATAAGTTAAGGACATTTCTTTCCCTGCTTGGCATCACCATAGGCATCTTTTCTGTGATATCTGTACTGACAGTTTTTGATTCCATTGAACGCGAAGTAAAAAACAGCATTGCGTCTCTTGGCAACAACGTATTGTACATTCAGAAATGGCCCTGGTTTATGGGGGGGGGTGAGTATCCCTGGTGGAAATATATACGGCGGCCGGAGCCGAAGTACGATGAACTGGCGCTCATTCAGAAAAGAAGCATGGCTGCAGAGTCGGCTGCCTACATCATCGGCACCAACCGGACTGTGAAATACCAGAACAACAGCATTGAAAGTGCAAGCATCACTGCCGTGAGCCATGATTACGACAAGATCTGGAGTTTTGAACTGAGTGACGGGCGTTACTTCAGCCAGATCGAATCATCTTCCGGAAGACCCGTCGCGGTGATCGGTGCCACTATCGCGGAAAATCTTTTCCAGGGACTCGATCCCATCGGCCGGAAAATTAAAATCTGGGGCCGGGAAATAGAAGTGATTGGCCTGTTTAAAAAGGAAGGAAGCGACAATTTCGGGAATTCCAACGACGAAACCGTTATGATACCGGTGAATTACGGCAGGAATTTCATCAAACTCGACCGGGATGATTCAGGGGCTGCCCTGATGGTAAAAGCCCGGTCCAATGTGTCAAACGATGAATTGCGTGATGAATTAACCGGGATCATGCGTTCTGTGCGGAAACTCAAACCGGGAACAGAAGATAATTTTTCCATCAACGAAAGCACGGTTATCGCACAGGGCTTTCAGCAGTTATTCGGGGTTATCAGCCTGGTTGGCTGGATCATCGGAGGCTTCTCCCTGCTTGTCGGAGGATTTGGTATAGCCAACATCATGTTCGTTTCAGTCCGGGAGAGAACCACCATCATCGGAATACAAAAGTCGCTCGGCGCCAAAAACTACTTCATCCTGCTGCAGTTTCTCTTCGAAGCCGTATTCCTGTCGCTCTTCGGGGGCATCGCCGGCTTGCTGATCATCTGGTTCGGTACCCTCCTCATTGAATGGTTTTTCGACATGACCCTGGTGCTGACGCTCAAAAACATCGTGGTCGGTGTCGGGGTTTCCATCATGATCGGTTTGGTTTCTGGCATTGTTCCCGCCTGGAATGCTTCCCGGCTCGATCCTGTGGAAGCCATCCGCTCTACCGGAGCGTAAAGGTCTGATTGATAATTAAATACATTTTTTATTTTAATTATTACTTTTCTTTCGGGAAAAGCTTGTAACTTTGCTTGAGCCGAAAGACTATCCTGATTTTTCAGGACAGGGTATCCAAATGCCTCAGATAAAGTAAATAACAGATTATGGAGAAGCGCTGGGTGATACAGGAAGCCGGGGATGATGCTGTTACGAAGGCATTGGCTGCTGCTTTGGATATTGACATCAATCTTGCGACACTGCTGGTTCAGCGGGGGATTAACAGTTTTGAGGAGGCCAGGGCTTTTTTCCGGCCAAGCCTGGATTCCCTGCACGATCCGTTTTTGATGAAGGACATGGACAAGGCGGTGGCACGGATAGAGAAAGCCGTTCAGAACAATGAGAAGATTCTGATTTACGGCGATTACGATGTGGACGGGACCACAGCCGTTGCCCTGGTGTATATTTTCCTGAAGGATTTTTACCCGAATGTCGATTTTTATATTCCCGACAGGTATTCCGAAGGGTACGGCATTTCATTCAAAGGAATAGATTATGCCTTTGATAGCGGTGTTACGGTTTTACTGGCGCTGGACTGCGGCATCAAGGCAATCGAGAAGGTACAGTATGCTCATGGCAAAGGGATAGATATGATCATCGGGGATCATCACCGTCCGGGGGATGAATTGCCTGCAGCGGTTGCAGTATTGGATCCCAAAAGGAACGACTGTCCCTATCCGTACAAGGAACTGTCGGGTTGCGGCATCGGTTTTAAATTCTGCCAGGCTTATGCCCAGGTTAACGGTATTCCTCTGAAAAAACTGCAGAAGTTTTTGGACCTGGTGGTGGTAAGCATTGCATCCGACATTGTTCCGATCACTGGCGAGAACAGGATACTGGCCTATGAAGGGCTCAAACTGCTGAACACCCATCCGCGGCCCGGGCTCGAAGCGATACTGCTTTTCAGCAATATTAAGCGTAAGGATCTTTTCAACACGGGAACAAACAAGAAAACCCTTTTCACCAAGGAGATCACCATCAGCGACCTTGTCTTTCTTGTAGGGCCGCGTATCAACGCCGCAGGTCGTATAGAAAGCGGCAAGAATTCGGTGGAACTGCTCATCGCCGATAACCTGAATGCAGCGGTAACCATTGCCGAACAGATCAACAAAAACAACACCGAAAGGAAGAACCTCGACAACCTGATCACCCAGCAGGCGCTTGACATGATCAAGAACGACAAGGAACAAGCCAAACATAAGTCGACGGTCGTATATAATCCCGAATGGCATAAAGGAGTGATCGGAATTGTGGCCAGCCGCCTGACGGAATATTATTACCGGCCCACCATCGTCCTGAGCAAATCCAATGAACTGATCACCGGTTCTGCCCGCTCGGTGAAGGATTTCGATGTATATGACGCCATCGATGCCTGCAGCGACCTTCTGGAACACTTTGGCGGCCATAAATACGCAGCCGGGCTCAGCATGAAACCGGAAAATTTCGACATTTTCAAAAAGCGTTTTGAGGATATCGTTTCGTCAACCATCACCGAAGAAATGCTTACCCCTGAAATTGAGATAGATGCAGTGATCAACCTGAAAGATATCAATTCGAAGTTCTACAGGATATTAAAGCAGTTCGCACCCTTCGGTCCTGGGAATATGTCACCTGTTTTTATGACAGAAGGTATCATTGACACCGGTTACGCCCGGGTGGTGGGGAATAACCATTTGAAATTCAGTGCCGTTCATCCCGATATCTCGGGCTTTCCTTTACCTGCGATCGCTTTTCAGCAGGGTCACCTCATCGATCAGATCAAGGCCGGCAAACGCTTTAACATTTGTTATCACGTGGAAGAAAACGAATGGAACGGCACCACCTCCCTGCAGCTTAACATCAAAGACATTAAACTGTCTTCCTGACCTCAGGCCAGTCCGGCAAAGTTCATCAGAACACGGAAAATCAGCACAATACCAAACAGTACCAGGGAGATTCCCACCACATGGTTGATGGTGGCCAGGATTTTCAGATTCATGTAATGCTTGATTTTGTGAGAGATAAAGCATTTCAGGAAGTCGGTGGTAAGGGTTGTGGCCAGGATACCGAAAAAGAAAAGGTAAATGGAGGTGGTATCCACCCCGAAATTGGAGGTAATCCCCACAACCACCCCCATCCAGAAAATCCAGAGGAAGGGATTGGCAAAATTAAGCAGGAATCCTTTCAGAATATAGGTAACAGGACCGGGTTTGCGGATTTGTTGAATGTATTCATTGTCAATATGTACCTTTCTTCTGAAGGTGACAATGCCGAAAATGATCAGGATGGTTCCTCCTATCATTCCGAACACAAGGCTGTTCTGTCCTTCATATATAATTTGCGAAGCACCCAGGTAACAGAGCATCAGCAGGGCAGCGTCGCTGAGAAAAATTCCCAGTGCCAGCAGCAGGCCGGAATTGAGTCCCCTGTGGATGCTTGTCTGGATCAGGGTAAAAAAGGCAGGGCCTGTCAGAATGGCAATGGTCAGCCCCAGGAGTACGCCTTCTAGCAAGGGATGGAACATCGTTTACTGCGTATTGGTAATGGTTGATAAAAAGGTTTCCCACTCGGCATGGATTTCTTTTTTCAGCACTCTCGGGAATTTGTGCTGACCGCCTTCTTTCTTTTTCAGCTTCATCCAGTCGTAAAAGACGTGTGAAGGATACACCGCGATCAGCACGTCTTTGATGGCAGCGATTCTTTCAACCCGGTAATCGTCGTTTAACAGTTTTAAGTTGTTGTCGATCTGTTGCCTGGCTGTTTCCGGATCTACCGGGTCATCGGTGCCCAGGTACCACTTATGGGCGAACATGGAACCGTGTTTTATTCCAGCCACCGTGAATTCCCTTACTGTGATATTGAGCTGATGTTCAAGCATTTCGATTGCGCGGTTCATGTTTTCCTGGCTGAGATGCTCTCCGCACAGGTTCAGGAAGTGTTTGGTACGTCCTGTGATAACGATTTCATTCAGGGCGGCGGAGGTGAATTTGATGGTATCACCGATCAGGTATCTCCAGGCGCCGGAACAGGTGGAGATCAGCAGGGCATACTCCTGACCTTCCCTGACCTGAGCGAGGGTAAGGGTTTCAGGATTTTCGACCGGGTTGCCGTCATAAGTGAAATTGTTGTTGTTGAAGGGGATAAACTCATAAAACAGGCCGTTATCAAGCACCATTTCCATCCCTTCGGTCCCGGGCCTGCTCTGGTAAGCAATGAATCCTTCGGAGGCGAGGTAGGTTTCGATGTATATCAGCGGGTGTGCAAGCAATTTCTCGAATCCTCTTGCATAGGGCCCGAAAGAAACGCCTCCGTGCACATAAATGCTGAGGTTGGGCCAGATTTCGTGGATGTTGTTAAGCTTGTATGTGCTGATGATGCGTTCCATCAACACCTGTAACCAGGCCGGGACCCCCACGATAAAGCCGATGTCCCATTCGGGCGCTTTTCTTACAATCTCATCCAGTTTGGTGGTCCATTCCCTTTCCCTGGAAATTCTTTTGCCCGGCTTGTAAAAATGCTGGAACCAGAAGGGGATATTTCCCGCGGTGATACCCGAAAGGTCACCCTCAAAAAAGGTACCGTTGAAATGCAGGTGTGTGGAACCTCCCAGCATCAGGATCCCTTTTTCAAACAGTTCTTCCGGCAGGTCGTACTTGGCCAGTGACAGCAATTGCCTGATACTGGTTTTTTTGATGGCCTTCAGCATGTCATGGGTAACCGGGATATGTTTGCTTGATGCCTCCGAGGTACCCGAGCTGAGAGCGAAATAATCTATTTTGGCAGGCCAGCATACGTAAGCTTCACCATTCAGTGAACGGTACCACCACTTTCTGTAAATGGAATTGTAATCGAAAACCGGGACTTTCTGCCGGAAGGCCGTCATCAGGTCTGTTTCTTTCAGCAGATCGGCGAAATCATAAAATTCCCCGAAGGAGGTATACTGTGCTTTTTTCAGAAGTTTGCGCAACACCTTCTGCTGTTGTCTGATCCCGTCCGGTTTGCGTGTGATCTCCAGATTGGGGACCTTGCTCCGCAATTCGATGGCTGTTTTCAGGATACTTCCGAGGAAAGGCATGCAGGATTCGGTTTTGAAGCGCTAAAGTAAAAAATTATTTGGTACTTTTACCAGCAACAAAACCCGGGAATGAGCGCCCTTTTCCGTATCATCAGATTCCTGGCCATCCTGGCGGGTGCGGGGATTTTACTGTTAATCCTGCTGCTGGCCTTCCTCAGCGTGAAGGATTACAGTCCGCCCGGGGAATTGCCCGTTAAGCCGCTTCGTAATCCCGGCCTGAGGATCGATCCGGGGAGGGAGGTCAGCCTGCTGCTCTGGAATATCGGTTATGCCGGACTGGGCAGGGATATGGATTTCTTCTATGACGGAGGTTCCACGGTAAGGGCGCCACTCGACCATTACAATGCCTACCTGAACTGCATTTTCAACACAGTCCTCCGGGCCGACACGATTGACATCCTGCTTTTACAGGAGGTTGATTCGGCTGCTACCCGGAGTTACCTGACAAATCAGGTTCAACTGCTGACGGAAGGGCTTCCCGATTTCGGATACACTTTTGTACTGAACTATAAGGTTCGGCTGGTACCCTTCCCTGTTTTCCGTCCTCTGGGCAGGGTCGCTTCCGGATTGTTGAATATCAGTCGTTTCCATGTGGATGAGGCACTCCGGATCAGTGCACCGGGTCGTTTCCCGTGGCCGAAACGCCTGTTTTTTCCCGACCGTTGTTTTTCGCTGCTGAGATACAGGCTTCCTTCGGGGAAACAGCTTGTGGTGATCAACCTGCACAATTCTGCCTGGGAGGAAGGAGCGGAACTCAGAAGCCGGGAAATGGAAAAGCTGCAGGCGGTGTTATCGGATGAATACCGGTCCGGGAATTTTGTGATTGCCGGGGGTGACTGGAACCAGCCTCCGCCTGCATATAATGAAAGGATGCTGAGAACGGGGGATCTGGCGAAAAAAGGTGTGCGACCGCTTGAGGCGGCCTGGATTCCTGCAGGCTGGCAATGGGCCTGGGACCCTTTCCGTCCTACCAACCGGGATGTCGACCATGCTTACCAGAAAGGGGTGAGTCCGGTGACTATCTATGACTATTTCCTGATCTCTCCCAATATCAGTGTTTTGGAAGTGAGGACACTGCACCAGGGGTTTGCCTGTTCCGACCATCAGCCTGTATATCTCAGGGTGATGCTGCAAGGGGATACCCTGCTGAATCCTCCGGTTATTCCGGGAACAGTGCGGCCGTGATGCCGTCGAGCCGGAGCATGCCTGCAGATGTTACCTTCAGACAGTCATTTTCCACTTTCAGCCATCCTTTACCAAAATATGGCGCGGCTTTCAGGAGCAGGTCTGCAAGGCATTGCCCGCCGAAGCCGTCTCTCACCTTTTGAAGGTTCACGCCCCATTGTGTGCGCAGCCCGGTCAGCAACATCTCCTCAAACTTCATCCTGTTGTCGAGGAATTCCTCTTCCGCTGCAGGGGTACCATGATCGACACTGGCGATATAGCCGGTGACAGTCCCGGGATTCCACCAGCGTTTGGATCCATTGTATGAATGTGCCGAAGGGCCGAAACCCAGGTAGTGGCTACCCGTCCAGTAACCCAGGTTATGCCTTGAATACCGGCCATGTGCCGCAAAGTTTGAGATCTCATAGTGTTCATAGCCATGCATGCCTGCCCAGGTGTTAAGCAGTTGGAAATGTCCGATCCCGTCTTCTTCCTCCGGAGCCGGAAGCCGTCCCTTGTCAAGCAGCCACCTGAGCGGTGTTTTTTCTTCAACTGTAAGCCAGTAGGCCGAAAGATGAGGAATCCGGCGGGAAGCCACCAGGTCGAGGTTTTCCTGCCACCTGTCCATCCCCTGACCTGGTATGCCGTAGATCAGGTCAACGCTGATATTGTCAAAGCCTTGGGCAATACAGGTTTCCAGCGACTGAAAGGCACTTCCGGGAGTGTGGTCCCGCTGCAGATAGCGGAGGTCTTGTTCATGGAACGACTGTATTCCCAGGCTGATCCGGTTGATCCCCATGTTTTTGTATGCGGCTGTTTTGATCTTATCCAGATCACCGGGATTGGCTTCAAGGGTGATCTCGCAATCCGGCTGCAGGGAAAATGAAGCGGCGGAAGCATTCAGCAGTTTGTAAATATCTGCTGCGGGCAGCAGGGAGGGGGTGCCACCGCCGAAGTATACGGATTCAATTTGCTGTCCGGCCAACAAAGACGATTTTGTTCTGATTTCCTTCAGCATTGCCGGAAGAAATCCTGGTATCAGTTTCCGGCTTGCAACGGAAAAGAAATTACAATAGGAACACTTCCTGTTGCAGAAGGGGATATGAAAATACAGGCCTGCCATCCGGATCGGACAGCATCAGATCTGCCGGGCGGCACTGTGTCTGAAGAACATCAATGCATACAGGCTGAGGCATAGTGTTACCGCTCCCTGGATCAGCCAGGGTGTGGAAACGAGTTCTGACTTAATCAGCAACAGCGAGATCAGTAATGCTTTCAGTCCGTAGTAAATCAGTTTGCTGGTGAGGATGGCGGTGAATATCGAAAGGAAAGGTTTCCAGCGCAGCTTGTCAAACATGCTGAAAAACCAGACAAAGCTGAGCAGTTCGATGGCAATGAGCAGTGATTTCAGGAAGAAGGGATGTCCCGACACCAGCCAGGAGAACACCGGCAGGGTAGCAGCCAGGAACCAGGCGTTGGACCGGTTGGTATGCACCAGGGCCAGTACCACCATCAGCCTCATGGGTTCGATGAGGTACAAGGGAAAACTGAGCAGGTGCGAAAGGGTGGGAACAAAATAAATAAAAGCCAGTCCGGCCATATTCAGCAGGAGGTAGGTTTTCCACCGGACCGGGATGCTTAACGCCAGAGATTTCATGGAAGGATGTTTTTAGGGGTGTTATCAACGCACAAATATAGAAGAAGCTGCTGTGATATACAAGATTTTTCCTTCATTCCCGGGACTTCAGGAAAAAGTTTACCTTTGTTCAAACTGAATTGAGCTATGCGAAGGCGTGATTTTTTTAAGAAGTCGCTTGGAGCGGGATTGCTGACGGGAGCGGCCATCACATTCGGAAGGATGGATTCTTTGTTTGGCGCCGCCGCTGTAAGTCCTTATGACCTGGTGGCAGCCAGGGGAGGAGAGCCGGTGGAGATGTTTGAAAAAGCCATACTGGCCATGGGAGGGATGCAGGCATTCGTGAAGAAGGGGCAGAAGGTGGTTGTAAAACCCAATATCGGATGGGATGTGACACCCGAACTGGCAGCCAACACCAATCCTGCCCTGGTGGGTGCCATCGTCCGTCACTGCCTGGCGGCAGGAGCAAGGGATGTTTATGTTTTTGACAATACCTGCGATAACTGGGTGAAGTGTTATGCGAACAGCGGGATTGAAAAAGCGGCCAAAAATGCCGGAGCCAGGATCGTCCCCGGAAATTCGGAGAAATATTACCAGAAAGTCACCATTAACAAAGGTAAAAGTCTGAAAAGCAGTTCAGTCCATGAGGTTATCCTCGAATCTGACGTATTTATCAATGTGCCCGTACTGAAGCATCACAGTTCAGGCATGCTTACCGTTTCCATGAAGAATCTCATGGGGATCGTCTGGGACCGCATGTACTGGCACCGCAACAACCTGCACCAGTGTATCGCGGATTTCCCCACTTACAGCAAACCGACATTGAACATTGTGGATGCCTACCGGGTAATGATGAAGAACGGTCCGAGGGGAGTATCAAAGGAAGATGTCAAAGTGATGAAGTCTCTGATAATTTCTCCCGATATCGTGGCTGCCGATGCTGCTGCAGCAAAACTGTTCGGAAAGGAACCCGAAAAAATACCGTATATTAAAGCTGCCTCGGAGGCGGGCGTTGGCCATATGGCGCTCGATCAACTCAATATTCACCGGATAAAGTTCTGACAATTGCATGTCCACCCTGCTGAAGCCCCTCAGAGTGGCTTTGTCACTGATTATCCTCTTTTTCTTTCTTTTTCTGTTTCTCGACAGCTGGACAGACTTGTCGGTCCGTCTTTCAGTCTTCCTTACCGATACCCAGCTGATACCGTATTTCCTGCGTTGGATCAGCACTAAGGAAGTTTTTTACGGAGGAGGGCTTCTGGTCATTGTGCTTAGCTTGCTATTCGGCAGGGTGTACTGTTCCGGTATCTGCCCTCTGGGTACCATACAGGATATGCTGATCCGCCTGCGATGGGTTTTGCGATCCCGGCGCAGGAGGTTTTTCCGCCTGCTTCCTTCATACAAGGTTTTGAGATACGGATTCTTCCTGCTGGTGCTGCTTTCCCTGGCAGGAGGCGTGACCACCCTGCTGCTGTTTTTTGATCCGTACAGCATCAGCGGCCGGTTTTTCACCGCCTGGGTGAAACCCATCTTTACGATGCTTTACAACGCTTTCACTTCAGGCCTCCAGTCATTGAATATTTATGCCGTCAAGCCTCTCGACTGGCACTGGGATGCCGGGCCGGCCGCCTGGTTTGCCCTGGGCTGGATGTTCCTGGTGACTGTCATGAGCATTGCCCGGGGAAGGTTATACTGCAATACCCTTTGTCCGGTCGGAGCCCTGCTGGGCCTGTTATCGCATGTCAGTGTCTGGCGGATCAGGATCGCTCCGTCGAAGTGTACGTTGTGCGCCAAATGCGGACAGGTGTGTAAAGCCGGCTGCATCAACATGAACCATCACCGGGTCGATTTTTCCCGCTGTGTGGCCTGTATGAACTGCATCACGGTTTGCAGTGAGGGTGCCATCGACTACCGGCGTTCTCATTATAAGGGAACCGGCGTACAGCAGAGCAGCGGGAAAGGCCGGCGGAAATTTCTGAAGCAGGGATTGGGACTGGGTGCAGTGATTCCGCTTGCCGGCAGCGACAGCCTTTCCTTTGAACTGGATCCGCTCAACAGCAGGGAATCAGCGGTGCGGAAAGCCATCTGCCCCCCGGGATCCCTGGGCAGAGCCCATTTCACTTCCTTTTGTACTTCATGTTACCTTTGTGTCAGTCAGTGTCCGTCCAGAGTTTTGCAACCTTCTGTGCTCGAATTCGGTATAGAAGGATTATATCAACCAATGTTGAATTTTTCAATTAAATACTGCAGTTATGAATGTAATATTTGTTCACTGGTCTGTCCGAGCGGGGCCATCATTCCGCTGAGCCTTGAAGCTAAAAAGCAGGTCCAGATAGGAAAGGCGCGTTTGATCGAACACCTTTGCATCGTGGTTACCAAAGGAACCCATTGCGGTGCCTGTTCGGAACATTGTCCGACCAAAGCCTGCGACATGGTTCCTTACAAGGGAAACCTGACCATCCCAAAGGTGGATACCGGCATCTGTACCGGGTGCGGGGCCTGCGAACATGCCTGTCCGACATCTCCCAGGTCGATCGTGGTGGATGAAAATGAAATTCACCTCGTCGCCAGGCTGCCTGCAAAAAAAGTCCTGGAACCCTTGTCAGACAAGGAAAAGGACGATTTCGAGGAGTTTCCGTTCTAAAAAAGTTGTAAAAATATTTTTCACCGGAGTGGGACATTTTTGATTTTATGTTATAAATGTTTTGGAAGAAGGGAAAATCGTTTAGTGATGGTGACATCATTGAGGGGTTCAGGAAGACTGATCCCAGGGTGGTAAACTATGTTTACCTGACCTATTACAAGACGATTGAGATTTATATCGTAAAACATGGAGGGAAATACGATGACGTAAAAGATGTTTTTCAGGAAGGACTGAGCATAGTCTTTCAAAAGGTACAGCAAGACGGCTTCACCCTTAACTGCTCTTTCATCACGCTGTTGTTTTCAATTTGCAAAAACCTCTGGTTACTTGAATTGAGAAGACGCAGGTATTCGAAAGATGTGGAAAGCAGCTGGGGAAGTGAAGAAGGTGTGGAAGATACTGACACAGAATCAGTCCGCCTGGAATATATTCAGGAGCGGAAGGAATCATTGTTCAGGAAGCATTACGGCAGCCTGAACGAAGAGTGTCAGCAGGTGATCAGGCTTTACCTGAAAAAACTGTCTTTTAAGGAAATCGCCGCCATTATGGGATATGAGTCGGAAAGACTGGCAATTAAACGTAAATCAAGATGTAAGGAGATATTAATCAGAAGAGTAAAAAACGACCCCGCATTCGGAGAATTGTATTAAACCAACATAGAGGAAACCATGGACAATCATGAGTTGCTGGAAGACTACCTGGACGGTAGGATGACAGTGGATCAGATGCGCAGCTTTGAAGCCCGCATGGGCAGAGACGAGGCTTTGCAAAAAGAGTACCGGCTGCACCAGGATATGGCAAAGGCCATCCTGGACGATAAGGCAAACCAATTCAGGCGTTTGCTTGACGATGCCCACAAGCATTATGAACGAAGAGAAAAACGGCCAATGTATTTCAGAATGGCAGCGGCTATTGTGGTACTGCTGACCGTCGGAGGACTGATTCTCTTGTTTTCAGGGCGGAATGTCACGTCGAAAGACCTGGCAGAGAAACACTATAAAACCTATCAGCCCTTTAATGGCGTGCGTTCTGCCACCGACGAGCGGAGTAAAATGATTACGGCAGGTTTTGAGGCCTATCATAAAGCCGATTATATCACCGCTGCCCGCTACTTTGAAACGGTGCTCAAAGACGCTCCCGACAACAACCAGATCCGTTTCTACCTCGCCATTGCATATATGGAGAATAAAAATCCCGGCGAAGCCATACGCCTGCTGCAAAACATTGTGGAAACCAGGGATGTGTTCTACCTGTCGCAGGCCGAATGGTATATGGGCCTCTGTTACCTGTGGCTGGGACGTAAGGAGGAAGCCATCCTTCCCTTCGAACGCCTCTCCAAAAAAGAGGGTTTCTACCAGGAGCAGGCCAGGCTCATTCTGAAAGATATCAATAAGAAACTTTGATCAATTCTGCCTGAGTTTTTTCCAAACCATGGGGACAAGCAACACGAGTCCTAATCCACCTATGAGAGCCCACAACATGATTGTGGGCTTTCTGTTTTTTCCCATCACCATGGGCGTGATCTCCCCGATGTTTACATAGGCTGCCCAAAAGTAGGGATGCGCCCGCAGGGGGTCGGAACTTCGGATCAGTTTCAGTTTGGCCTGCCGCAATGCCTCCACCTTATTCATTCCCTGATCCAGATTGGCATAAAAGGATGTGACCAGCTGGGTGCTCATCTCGTCTTCCACAGGCCACAGGGTCATCACCACATTGGGACATCCTGCATAGTAAAAACCGCGTGCCAGGCTCATGATCCCTTCACCCCTGTGGACTTTCCCCGCCCCGGTCTTGCATGCGCTCAGCACTGCCATACGGGCCTTCAGCCTGAGGTTGAAGATCTCATAGGTGTTCAGGAATCCGTCTTCCTCCGAATCGTTGGTCCGGGTAAATGCCAGCTTGGAATGCATGGGGTTCTCGTCATCCACCAGGGCGTGCATGGCTAAGTGCAGGACATCGTAGCGGCTGGCCACTTTCTTGAAATGCTCCTCCGTAGCTTTTTTCCCTTTGAAAAGGCGGCCGTTGAAGTAGTTACAGGCGGCCTTTGCTTCTTCCACCGCATACAGCAGGGGCTTGAGCACCAGACCCCGGCGCATGCCCGTGCCGGCTTTTTCATCGTATTCCGGTGAAAATGCTGCCAGCTTCAGGTTACCGGGGATGGACCGCCGGGGAGAAAAGAAATACAGATTGGCCGAATAGGCGTAACCGATGGCCTGGTCCTTGATAAGGTATGGCAGGGTAGCGTATTCCTGCGACGGATCGGCCCGGCGGGTCAGCAATACCTCAAACGGCAGGTTGCCGATGTCTTCGTCGGGGATGATCACCAGGTCCTTCCCCCGTACCAAACCGGCCACCGGCGCTATCAGGGCATTGTATAAGGCATGCGAAGCATCCAGGTAAGCAGCGTACTCTTCCCGGCTCTGACCGAAAAAATCCATCTCCCTCAGGTATGCCCCGGTCACCTCCAGCGCCTTGTCGAAACCCTCCGGCCGTGGCAGGGTGATCAGTTCAAAGCTTTCACGCGAGAGGACAAATATATATATGGTAGCCGGGGTGATAGAATACTCCAGCAGGGCAGACCCCTCGTTCAGTTTCTTCCGGATACTGGCCGTACCGATCACCTTGTCGTCGTATTTCAGGGCGTAATACTGGGGATACATCCGCTCGTAGCGGTCTATCAGTTCGTTCTGGGTGCTCTGAAGCACAAACAGTTTGTTTTCCAGTTCTTTTAACCTGTCCTTGTTGGGGATGCCCAGTTGCTTTTCCTCCGCGATCAGGCGGGTGAAACTTTCGATGGACTCCGCAAGGCTTTCCTCTTTTTTGATGAGGGAATCCGGTACCCCCCCATAGATCATGGCCTGTTTTTCCTTTAATGCGGTAAGCAGGATGGCCGCCCGGCTCTTCTCCGCATATTCAAAGGCCTTCTCCTTGTAAACCTCAGATTTGGTGACACTGAACATCCTGGTGGCCACTCCCATGGCTTCCTGGTAGGTGGATTTTTCATTGTCAGCCACCGTCAGTTTACTTGTAAGCTCTGGAAAGCTTGTCTTCTGCCTGTGTATCATTGCAATGCACTGATCATAGTGCTTAAGTGCAGTACTCAGGAAATTAAGACGTGTTGGAAAGTGATGGTATAGGGTGTCGAAGGCCCTGGCCTTGTTTCTTAAGATGCTGCTGAATTCCCGGCGATCAAAACGGAAATTCAGGGTTGGCATGCTGAAGATGCTGGTATCGTGGAAATCAGGTCTCAGGCTGATCATGCTTTTCTGGTAGTAGCGGAGGGCCTCTTCCGGCTGTAAGGATGCCAGGAAACAGTTTCCCAGCCAGAAGTAGCATTTCGCCGTCTCAAAATGCCTTTCACCGTAACGTTTCCTGTTCAGGTCGAGGGATAATTCCAGATGCACCCGGCTCTCTTCCGTCCTTTTGCACAAATAAAGGAAGACCCCGTAAGCCAGGTGGGAAAAAGGCTCTTTTACCTCCCGCGTGCGTTCCTTCTGAATGGTCTCGATGGCTTTCAGATAGTAGGATTCGGCCAGCGCAGTATCTTTCAGTGAAAAAATATTGCTGGCAAGATCAGTGAATACGGAACCGTGATCGATATCATACTTCTTGGCTATTTCAATGGCTTCGTAGTAGGTGGCGATCGACTGCTGATATTGCCCGGTGCGGTAATAGTAAATTCCAATGGCTTTTACGGCCGAACTTAGAAAACCAGGATTCGGATCTTTCGGATCACCCGCTAACTGAACGACCTGTTCCATGTATTCCTTGCCCCTGTGTGCATCCCCGATTTGAAAACAAATATCACCGTTTAAATAAAGGGTTGTAATCAATAGTTTACGAATCTCCTTTTTGTGCTTAAGTGGATTTATATAGTTAATTATACGTGAAGTAAAAAAAAACACTGAATCGTATTTAGCGACTTTTATAAATAGAAAAACTTTTGCGTATAACAAATTTGCAAAATATGATGTGTCGAGTTTTGGTTGTAATTTTTCATTTGATATAGTAAGGTCAATATAGTAATGTGCTTTACTTAATTGGTTCAACCTTAAATATATATCAAAAAACAAATAATAAGTATGACTCAGATTCCTGGCAGACTTCTTCTTACCAGTAATCATTGACTCATGAGTCAGATCACTATAGTACAATGCGGAATCTAACTTACTTTCTTTTATAAAAAAAGTTGCTTTGAAAAAATACGGAAGGAAGAATGCCGAGTCAAAAGGCTGCTTGTGTATCTGCAGCACCCCGATGGCGCGGTTAAGGCAGACATGGGCGCTGTCGTAGTGGTTCCTTTTCTGGTGTACCTGTGCCCAGGCCCTGTTGTAATCGGAGAAGAAGGGGCAGTTCCGGTTCATCAGGCCGGGATAGGCCTGCTGCACTTCCCTCAGGATGCATTCTGACAGGTCGAGAAGGTCTTGGTAGGCGGCGATCTCGGCCAGGTAAAGGTGGCTTCGCATGGCGGAGTCCGTTTTCCCCTCGGCCAGGTAAAGGGCCCTGGCTTTTTCAAAACTCCGGTTGGCGCTGTCGTATTTGTCGTCGAGATAATACTGAAACCCTGCCCTGTAAGCCAGCTGGCTTTCGGTGGGCTGCCTTCTGTCGTTCTCTTCCGCGAGCCTGGCCTGGAGGCGGTACTCCCCGGCATGCACCAGCAGCGTTAAAAAAAAATCAAGCCAGATCCAAAACATAATGTCTTGTCAATGAATAAGATAATCAGATCAACCTGAAAATTTCCGGATAAAAATAAATTTTTTTTTCATCCCGGGTGGGACATTTTGCCTTTCATGTTATAAATAGATGTAACCCCTTACAAATTTTAACGAAAAATAAAGGTCACAGACAATGGAAAACACAGGCAAACAAAACGGACTATTGGAGCAATTTCAGTCAGTGCAACTGAACGACAGGCAGTTACTAACCATTCGAGGTGGAGAGGATAGCAATGTACCTGAACCCATCCCGGAAACACATGAGTTACCCATACCTGGAACAACCCCTCCCAAATAGTTTCCCCTCAACCGTCCGGGATTTGTGTTGAAACATTTCTTCACCGGGTGAAGTATAAAATATTTTTCCGTGGGAAGGCGGACCGGTGTCCGTTATTCCCGTTTAACAAAAGTTCATGCCGTTTCTGACACTACAGGAGCTTGCTGCCCGGCCTTACGAAGAGGCTTCAATGGCGAACCGCATGCTGAGCCGGACCACTGACCGGCAGCTGGCGGAGCGGCGTATCTTTTTGTTTTACCGGCTGGCCGACAAAGAGCGGGTGGTTTCCATGGTCAGCCTGATCAAGAGTTTAAGGATCAATGTATATCTTGATTACCTGGAGGCTCCGGTACTGGAAGGCAGGGTGCAGGAAGTGCTCCAGGCAGTGAAAATCCGTTTGTACCAGTCGCAGAAGGCCATCCTGATGGCCACGCCCCACCCTGTCAGGCTCACCGGCTTACCGCTGGATTACGGTTTGAACGGGCGTTTCCAGTTTACGGGCAATGTTGCCGTGTTTCCGGTTACCGAGCATCCCCAGCGCTGGGATGAGAAGGATATGTACCGTATCTACGGGTATATTCAGAAGAAGTACAGCCTGTTCAATTATCCGGATGACTGGCAGGTGGTTACGCCTGAAAGGGAAAAACTCAGCCTGAAGGATTGGATCCTGAGGTAAATCCTGCCTCATTTCACAACTTTTTCCTGCTCCTTTCGTAGGAATGCTGGTCAGCCGGGTTGATCCCGGCCGGAGAAGCATTATTAACAGCCGGGTATGGGATTTCCGTTTTTCATGCAGATGGATGCCAGGGATTGCGGGCCGACCTGCCTGCAGATGATTGCGAAATATCATGGCAGGACTTACCGGCTGCAGACGCTCAGGGAGCGTTCCTTCATTACGCGTGAAGGGGTTTCCCTGATGGGGATCAGCCATGCGGCCGAGTCGGTCGGATTCCGTACCATGGGGGTTCACCTGAGCCCGGAGCAGTTGCTTAGCGAGGCTCCCCTGCCATGTATCCTGCACTGGAAACAAAAACACTTCGTGGTCCTTTACGGGGTAAACAGGCGAAAGAAATCGGTCAAAATTGCAGATCCTGCCAAAGGCCTGCTGGAATTCAGCTTTGATGAACTGATGCTGCACTGGACAGGCAGCCGGGATGCTGCTTCGGCAAGGGGTGTGGCGCTCCTGCTGGAAACAAGCCCTGCATTCTTAGAACGGGATGAAGAACGTGTTCAGAAGACCGGATTTTCGTTTTTATACCGCTACCTCAGGCCCCAGCACAAGTTGCTGTGGCAGCTTTTCCTGGGTTTGTTCCTTGCCAGCCTTTTCCAGTTGATCTTTCCCTTTCTCACCCAGGCAGTGGTTGATAAAGGCGTAGTCCTGCGGGATCCGGTCTTTGTGTATGTGGTGCTGGCTGCCCAGTTGATCCTGATGATCGGACGAAGTTCGGTGGATTTCATCCGCAACTGGATCCTGCTGCATCTGACCACCCGGATCAACATCAACCTGATCTCGGATTTCCTGATCAAGCTGATGAAGCTGCCCATGGCCTTCTTCGACTCCCGCCTGCTTGGCGACATCATCCAGCGGATTTACGATCATGGGAGGATACAATATTTTATTACCGGACCGGCCCTGTCCATCCTGTACGGTTTATTCAACCTGGTGATCTTCAGTGTAGTACTTTCGTTTTATGAGGTCAGACTGCTGTTGGTTTTCCTTGCCGGCAGCCTTGCTTACCTGCTATGGGTGCTGTATTTTCTAAGGAAAAGGAGGCGGCTGGATATGCGCAGGTTCGAGCAAAGTTCGGAAAACCAGAATCACCTTTATCAGCTTATCACCGGGATGCAGGAGATCAAACTGAACAATTGCGAAAAGCAGAAGCGCTGGCGCTGGGAGCAGATACAGGCCAGGCTGTTCCGGGTGAACGCCGACAGCCTTGCCCTGAGCCAGCGGCAGCAACTGGGCGGATTGTTCTTTAATGAAACCAAGAACATCCTGATCACGTTTTTTTCTGCAACGGCGGTGATTTCCGGGGAGATGACCCTGGGGATGATGGTTGCCGTTCAATATATCATCGGCCAGATGAACAGTCCGATCGACCAGATGGTGGGATTTATCCAGGCTGCCCAGGACGCCCGCATCAGCCTTGACCGTATCGGGGAGATCCACCAGCGGCCCGACGAAGCATCGGAGGCGGCCGGAAAAGTCACCCTGCTTCCGCAGCAGAAAGACATCAGCATCACGGATTTGTCATTTCAGTACGAGGGTCCCCGGTCGCCCTATGCTTTGAAAGACATTAACCTGGTGATCCCTCACGGCAAAGTGACTGCCGTGGTGGGAAGCAGCGGCAGCGGCAAAACCACCCTGGTGAAGCTCTTGCTGGGATTTTATCCTCCGGTCAGCGGGAGTATCAAGGTGGGAGGGATACGGATTGAAAACATCCGCCAGCAGCTCTGGCGGGAGTTATGTGGTGCGGTACTGCAGGACGGGTTTGTCTTTTCCGACACCATTGCGGAAAACATTGCGCCCGGTGCGGAAAGGACGGATCGCGACCGTTTGTACCAGGCGGTAAGGATTGCCAATATCGGGGATGATGTGCAGATGCTGCCGCTCGGATTCAATACCAGGATCGGCATGGAGGGCAGCGGCCTGAGCCAGGGACAGAAACAAAGGATACTGATTGCAAGGGCAGTTTACAAAGACCCGGAATTCCTCTTTTTCGACGAGGCCACCAATGCGCTGGATGCAGGGAATGAAAGGATCATCATGGAGAATCTCAGGGAGTTCTACCGTGGGAAGACCGTGGTGGTGGTGGCACACAGGCTGAGTACGGTGAAGCAGGCCGATCAGATCGTGGTGCTGGAGCGTGGACAGGTGGTTGAATCGGGGACCCATGAGGAGTTGGTGCATATAAAGGGTCATTATTACCATTTAATTAAAAATCAGCTGGAGCTTGGAAATTGAAAATCAGCATGCAGGATCAGACGGAAATATGGGAACAGGGACCTGAAGTGGAAGAGTTGCTGGGAAGGCGTCCGCGCTGGATCACGCGCTGGGGGCTGCTTATGTTCCTGCTGCTTGCCGTTTTGATGCTGCTGGGAAGCTGGTGGATCCGGTATCCCGATACGCTGGTTTCCTCCGTGGTAATCACTGCGGAGAATCCGCCCGCCGTGATGGTTGCCAGGGCAGATGGCAAGATCACTTCACTTTATGTGAGTGGCGGACAGGAAGTTATGCCGGGAGACCTTTTGTTGCAGATTGAAAATCCTGCCAATACGGAGGACCTGCTTCTGCTTGAAAAAACGCTGGATTCTTTCAGTCCGGATTCGGCAGGGCTTGCGGCATGGGCGAACCGGCTGGAGGAAAGGGCATGGACCCTGGGTGAGGTGATGCCGTATTTTGCCGCATTTTACCAGGGAATACTGGATTACAGGCAGTTTCTGCTTATACAGGAATATCCGAGCAAGATTAACGCACTGAAGAAAAAAGAAAAGCACACCCTGGAATACATCGAAAAACTCAAGAGCCAGCTCAGGTTTCTGGGCAGGGAAATCCAGCTCGCCAGGAAACAGTTTTTGCGTGATTCGGCCCTTTTTTCTCAAAAGGTGATTGCAGCCGGTGAATATGAAAAGGCTGAGCGTGCCTGGCTTATGAAACGTTATGAACAGGAGGGGGCGGGTGTGAGCCTGGCCCACACCCGGATCGAACTTTCCGGACTCCAGAAAGAACTGGTGGACTTGTCGGTTGAGTACGATCGTAAAAGAAGTGAATACCTTTCCCAGACCGACAGGCAGGCAAGGGAGTTGCGCAACAGCATCCAGCAGTGGAAACAGCAATACCTGATGATCAGTCCGATTGCAGGAAAAGTGGTGTTCCATAAAGTTTGGAGCATAAACCAATACGTGGCCAGGGGTGAGAAAGTGTTAAGCATTGTGCCTGAACGGGAAACCAGGATTTACGGAAGGGTGAGCCTGCCCACCGGAGGTGCCGGCAAGGTGCGGACCGGACAGGAAGTGAATATCAAATTCGCTGATTATCCGTATCTTGAGTATGGCATGGTGAGGGGGAAGGTGGCGTCCAAATCTTTGGTTTCCCTGGACGAATTATATACCGTGGAGGTGGAAATCCCCGGCGGACTGATTACCACCTATGGCAGGGAGCTTGAATTTCAACCGGGGATGAGCGGGCAGGCCGAGATCATCACCGAAGAACTGAGCCTGCTGGCGCGGCTGGTCAATCCGGTGAAGCACATGATCACAAGGAATCGCCGGCACTGACAAAAGGATTGTACATCCTTTCGTGTTCCACCGTGGTTTCATGTCCGTGTCCCGGATAGAGCACAGTATGACCCGCAAGGGGATAGATGTTTTCCCGTATGCTTTTTTCGAGCAGGTCGTAATCACCGCCCGGCAGGTCGAAACGGCCGATACTTTCAAAAAAGATCAGGTCGCCCGTGATCACAAAGTCCTGTTGAACGGCATGGAAACACAGGCTGCCCGGGGCATGGCCCGGTGTATGCAGGCAGCGGAGCAAGGAATCTCCGAACTTTATAGTATCCGTTACTCCGAGCGGGCGGATTTCCTCGCAAACCGGTCCGACCTGCAGGCCGAAACTTCTGCCATGGGCTTCCGCATTGGCAATGAAAAACTGTCCGTCAGGGTGACAGGCCGGAACCAGGCCAAATTTCCCGTGAACAAAGGCGTTTCCGAGTATATGATCGATATGGGTGTGGGTATTGAGCAGCCATACGGGAGTGAGACCCTGTTTTTCAATGAAACCGGCCAGTTCCTGCTCCTCCCTTTGTGAATAACATCCCGGGTCTATGATGACTGCGGCACCGCTTTCCTCGTACAGTACCCAGGTATTGACCTGGAATGGATTGAATATAAATAGCTTGATATGTATCATCGGGAGAAAAATAAAATTGACCCGGCAAAGTTAGTATACCGACACATAACAGCTTTGCGAAAAATTGTGTAATAACGGTTTAGGTATAACTAAGTCTAAACATCTTTGCATTCGCAAATCTGTCAGGTCTGAGTATATAAGTCGTACCTTCGTCGGTGGAATTGCATGATATGAAATCGAAGCGGGATATTCTGGCAGGAATCCTCATTTTCTGCCTTTTCTTTCTGAATACGGCAAGTGCGCAGTTTTACAACGGCTCCCAGCTGACTTTCGGGAAGAACAGGGTGCAATGGGTTAATTTTCAATGGACTTATTATCAGTTTGATCGTTTCGACACCTATTTTTACCTGAACGGGAAGGAACTGGCGACCTATACGGCACAGGTAGCACAGTCGCAGCTTGCAGGTATCGAAAAGCACCTGGAAACCAGACTGGATGAGAAAATCCAGTTTATCATTTTCAATACCCTTACAGACCTGAAGCAAAGCAACCTGGGATTGTTGCAGGAAGGGGATAATTACAATACCGGAGGGATTACCCGTATCCTGGACCAGAAGGTGATCTTATATTATCCGGGTGATCACCGGGAATTCCAGAAGCAGATCAGGCGGGGGATCACGCATGTGGTGCTGAACCAGATGCTTTTTGGAAGTACCCTCACTTCCCAGGTGAAGAACAACACCCTGTTGTTTTTGCCGGACTGGTACCTGCAGGGATTGATCAGTTATCTGACGGAGGAATGGAATACCGGCATCGACGGCAGGGTCAGGGACGGCATACAGAGCGGAAGGTACAGGCGTTTTAACCAGCTTACGGGTGAGGAGGCTGCCTTTGCAGGACACTCGATCTGGAAGTATGTTGCGGATAAATATGGTCAGGCGGTGGTTCCCAACATCATTTACATGGCCAAGATCAGCAAGAATGTGGAAAGCGGATTTATGTTCGTACTTGGCGTTTCCTTCAAGTCCATCATCAGGGACTGGATCAGCTTTTTCAATGCCAGGTATGAAGCCGACGGCAGTGCCGACAGCCTTCCCCCCCCCGCTCAGCTTGTGCTGAAAACCAGGGCGGCCAGGGTGATCACCAGCGCACGGCTCAATCCTGAAGGAGACCAGCTTGCCTATACCACCAACGAATCAGGACAGTACCGGGTGTTCATCCGTGACCTGAAGACCAATAAACAGAAGCGTATCCTGAAAAGAGGCTATAAGCTGGATGCCGGGGTGGATTACTCTTACCCGCTGCTGTCCTGGCATCCGAGCGGAAAGCTGGTTTCCATGCTTACCGAGGAGAAAGGGAAGATCAACCTTTATTTTTACACACCGGCCTCCGGGCGCACGGACAGGCGCTTTCTCTTCCAGTTCGATAAAGTGCTTGACATGAGTTATTCGCCCGATGGAAGGAACTTCATCATGTCGGCCGTGATTAAAGGGCAAACCGATCTTTTTCTGTACAATATCGCTGCAAATACCTTCGAACAGCTTACAAAGGATATTTACGACGATCTGAATCCGAGATTCACCGGAGGAGGGAAAAAGATCGTTTTCAGTTCCAACCGTCCGGACGAAAGCCTTGATTTCAGCGGCAAAAGCCAGTTCCGTACCGACTTCGCAGAGAAGCACGATCTGTATGTTATGGATCTGAAGGGAAGGAAAACCCAGCTTCGCAGGATTACCGCCACACCCGATGCCGATGAAAGGCAGCCGGTAGAATACAGCAGCGGTTATATCAGCTATTTTTCCGATCAGAATGGGATCTTCAACCGTTATCTGGCCCGTTTCGACAGTGCCGTTGCTTTTGTGGACACCATCACCCATTACCGTTATTTCACCGTTTCCTACCCGCTTACCAATTACCTGAGGAATATCCTCGACCAGGATGTCAGTCCGCAAGGTGGCCGTCATTGTGAAATCATCTTCCACGACAACCGCAATCACCTGTATGTGGCCGATAACCTTCCCACCGGCAGCCTTCCTTCCCGGCAGTTAAATCCGACCGCTTACATGACGGAAATCAGGACAGCATCTGTCCGCAGGCAGGAGGACAGCTTACAGATGCTTAAAAAGGATTACCAGGGAAGGAAAAAACGGTTTTACAACGTCAGGAAAAGTGAACAGGAGGCGGTATCCGACAGCCTCACCAATGTTGATTCCGGAAAAATCGATATTAATAATTATGTATTTGAAAAACAAGCATTTATAAAACTCGCTGCCAGGGATTCGAGCCAGACCGCACCGGCCATTCCTGTCGTTGCTACGGGCAGTGACAAGGGGGATCGTTCTTTCACCGTACCCAAGCAGCTAAATTACCTGGTTGAGTATTCCATCAATGAACTGGTCAGCCAGGTGGATTTCACCTATCTGAATACCACCTATCAGACCTTCAGCGGGGGTACTTCCCCGATATTTCTGAACCCTGGTTTCAATGCCCTGTTGCAGGTGGGGGCCACCGATCTGATGGAGAATTACAGGATCACGGGCGGTGTACGATTGTCCTTGAATCTGTCGAACAACGAGTATTTATTGAATTTCGCCAATTTAAAGGACAGGCTGGATAAAGAGATTACCTTTCACAGGCAGGTGATCGAAAACACCAGCGAATCCCCGGCGTTCTCCATAGTCAAAACCACTTCCCACCAGGTATTGTACAAGCTGAGCTGGCCTTTCAGCGAGGTGATGGGTGTCAGGGGCACGGCCAGCCTGCGGAATGATCATTCCGTATACCTGAGCACCGATGAACAGAATCTCAGGCAACCTGATTACGACAGGAACTGGGCAAGTCTGAAAGCCGAATGGGTTTACGATGCTACCCGGAGTCTGGGACTGAATCTTCCGTACGGCACCCGCTGTAAAGTTTTCGGAGAGTACTACCAGCAAATGGAGGGCGGAGGGAAGAATCTGTACGTTGCAGGTCTTGATATCAGGAATTACCGGCGGCTTCACAGGACCATGATCTGGGCCAACCGTCTGGCGGCAAGCACTTCCCTGGGTTCCAACCGCCTGATCTATTATCTGGGCGGGGTGGATAACTGGCTGGCGCCCAGGTTTAACCAGGATGTACCGGTATCGCAGGACAGGCCCTATGCTTACCAGACCCTGGCCACCAATATGCGTGGATTTACGCAGAATATCCGCAACGGGACCAGTTTTGCAGTACTGAACAGCGAAATCCGGCTTCCCGTTTTCAGGTATTTTACCAACCGTCCGCTGAAGTCCGATTTCATCAATAATTTTCAACTGATTGCATTCGGAGATATCGGCACCGCCTGGAATGGCCCCGGACCATATTCCAAAGAAAACTCCCTTTACAGGCGGGTGATTACCCAGGGGCCGATAACGGTAACGATTGAAAATCAGGTGGAACCGATAGTCGGAGGTTATGGTTTCGGCCTGAGAACCCGTTTTCTGGGGTATTTTCTTCGTTGCGACTGGGCCTGGGGTATCGAGGATTTTGAGCCGGGCAAGGGAATTTTTTATGTATCACTGAGTCTTGATTTTTAACATTCACTAATGAAGCAATCCATGTCAATGAGTCTTACTGTGTTTTTAATTCTTGTGATCATCGGTCTGGCTGCAGGATTTTTCGGCGGCATGGTCGGTTTGGGCGGAGGAGTCATCATGATTCCGGCTATGGTATATTTGCTTGCCATGAGCCAGCAGGCCGCCCAGGGTACCAGCCTGGCCGTGATGCTTCCGCCTGTTGGTATCCTGGCCGTCATGAATTACTATAAAGCCGGTCAGGTGAACCTGAAATATGCCATGATCATCGCAACGGCATTCATTATCGGCGGGTATTTCGGGTCAAAGGTTGCCCTTGGGATATCTCCTGCCACCATGAAGAAAATATTCGGTTTTGCCCTGATGGCGGTGGCCCTGCATATGGTACTGAAAAAATGAGAACGGTTTTTATTAAAGTCTTTAGTTCAGACCTTACTGTTTTCCTGATTTCCATGTCATGAATACTGTTTTCCAAAAGCGTCATGATCATTGAGCACCAATCCTCCTGATAAAAGAATCCTTTCCTTCATCCGGCGGCATCACCTGATGACACTTGCCACCCAGTCGGAGGGAAAGCCATGGACAGCCAGTTGTTTCTACGCTTTTCTTCCGGAGCAGGTGCTTTTCGTGTTCACTACAGCCACCGATACCCTTCATGGGAAGCAGATGCTGGGTTCAGATGACGTTGCCGTCAATATCGCCCTGGAAACAAGGGTCATTGGAAAAATCCAGGGATTGCAGATGGGCGGGAAAGCCTTTTTGCTGGAAGACGATACCTTGAAAGCTGGCAAAAAAGCCTATCTTCTCCGCTTTCCGGTGGCAGCAATCATGGATACCCTGTTATGGGGATTTTCTCCGGCATTGATCAAATTCACCGACAATAAACTGGGCTTTGGCAGGAAGCTTTACTGGTACCGCCATCCGGATTCGTTGCCGCACATGGATATACCGAAAGAGCACGGGAATGCGAAAAATGTGTTTCCAGAGTCCTCGGTATAACTGAATCTAAGCGAAAATTGCATCGCATTTTCACCAAGATTCAGTATAACATGAGTTATTTGGGTTATTAATAATTTTAAATCAAGCTTTTAGTAACCTAATCTTAAGTTTTGTTGAAAACTGGGTTTGGAGAGTAGTCCCTTGCTGTTGTATCTTGGTCTTCCATTCTCCCGGATTATTTATTGCCTGTTACACAGAATCTTACCGAAAAAAAGCAAGCTATTATATGAATACTGATCTATTCCCAGAAACCAGTAAATCTACTGAAAAAAAGACAGAATCAGGGTATTACGAGGAAGTTTTAGGTCGCCGGGTCAGGCCCGGCATTCCCGGAATGGAGGATACGGAGGAGGATATGCCGCCGGCCGGTTCCCGGGAGGTTTTTGAGTTTGAGATAGACACCAGCCGTTTGCAATCCTACAGCTATGAAGAGGCGATGGAAGCCACCACCGCCTATTTCAGGGGCGACACCCTGGCTGCCAATGTCTGGATCAACAAGTATGCACTGAAGGACAGCAAAGGGACCTTGTTTGAAAAGAGTCCCGATGACATGCACCGCAGAATTGCCCGGGAGATTGCCAGGACAGAAAAGCAGTATCCCAATCCCATGAGTGAGGAGGAGGTGTATGCCCTGCTGAAGGACTTCAGGTATATTGTTCCCCAGGGTTCTCCCATGGCCGGGATCGGAAATAACATTCAGATCGGATCATTGTCGAATTGTTTTGTCATCGGTAACGATGGCCCGTCGGATTCATACGGGGCCATCATGAAGACAGACCAGGAGCAGGTACAGCTGATGAAACGCCGCGGCGGTGTCGGGCACGATTTGTCGCATATCCGGCCATACGGCAGTCCGGTTAAAAACAGCGCCCTGTCGTCAACCGGGATCGTTCCCTTTATGGAACGTTTTTCCAATTCCACACGGGAAGTTGCCCAGGACGGGCGAAGGGGTGCCCTGATGCTCAGTATCTCCATTAAACACCCTGATTCAGAGTCATTTATAGATGCCAAGCTGGAAACCGGCAAAGTCACCGGAGCCAATGTTTCGGTTAAGATCACCGATGATTTCATGCGGGCTGTGATCAATGATGAAACCTACACCCAGAAATATCCCATCGATTCGGATAATCCGAAGTTCCGGAAGGATATCAGGGCCAGGGATTTGTGGAATAAGATCGTGCATAATGCCTGGAAATCGGCTGAGCCCGGCATCCTTTTCTGGGATACCATTCTCAGGGAATCAGTTCCTGACTGTTACAGCGATCTGGGTTTCAGGACCGTTTCCACCAATCCCTGCGGGGAAATACCACTTTGTCCTTACGACAGTTGCCGTTTGCTGGCTATCAACCTTTACAGTTATGTGGACAAGCCTTTCACAGGGGAAGCCAGTTTCAATGTGGAGCTGTTTGTGGATCATGTACAGAAAGCCATGCGGATCATGGACGACATCATCGACCTGGAAACGGAAAAGATAGACAAGATCATCAAGAAGATAGACCACGATCCAGAGGACAATGAGATTAAACTGGTGGAGCGGAACATGTGGATGAACATCAGGAGAAAGACTCTGCAGGGAAGGCGCACCGGAGTGGGTATTACGGGTGAGGGTGACATGCTGGCTGCGCTGGGTTGCAGGTATGGAACCGACAAGGCGACCGATTTCAGCGTGGAAATTCACAAGACCCTTGCCCTGGAGGCCTACCGTTCATCCGTGAGCATGGCCAGGGAAAGGGGTGCCTTCGAGGTGTATGATGCCGAAAGGGAAAAGCACAATCCTTTTATCCAGCGCATCCGTGAGGCTGATCCTGACTTGTACGAAGAGATGAAGCAGCACGGCCGCCGCAATATCGCGCTGCTGACCATTGCCCCGACCGGGACCACCAGCCTGATGACCCAGACCACCAGCGGACTTGAGCCGGTTTTCCAGATCAATTACAAACGCAGGCGAAAGGTGAATCCCAATGACCAGAATGCCAGGGTCACTTTTACTGATGAGATGGGAGATGCCTGGGAGGAGTACAATGTATTCCACCATAAGTTTATTACCTGGCTTGAAGTGAATGCTTACAATCCCGAAGAGGTTGCTGCCATGGATGATGAGAGCCTGCAGGAAATTATCAAGCAATCGCCTTATTACAAAGCCACTGCCAACGACATCAACTGGGTGTCCAAGGTCAGGATGCAGGGTGCAGTTCAGAAGTATGTGGATCATTCCATCAGCGTTACGGTCAATGTTCCCAGGGAAGTGACACAGGAAGTGATCGGCAACATATATCAGACCGCCTGGGAAAGCGGATGCAAGGGAATGACGGTGTACCGCGACGGCTCGAGGAGCGGCGTACTGATCACCAACGACAGGAAAGAACAGGAGGAAAACCTGTTCAGGGAAACCAAGGCGCCTCCGAGGCCCAAGCTGCTGGAAGCCGAGGTGATCCGTTTCCAGAACGATTATGAGAAGTGGGTGGCCATTATCGGCCTGCTTAACGGAAGGCCTTATGAGATCTTCACCGGCAGGGCCGACGGGATCTTCCTTCCGCTGTGGGTTGAAAAAGGCTGGGTCATCAAAAACAAGACGGAAAAGGGACGCACCCGCTATGATTTTCAGTTCGAGGACAAGGAAGGCTATAAAGTCACCATGGAAGGGCTTTCCCGTACCTTCGACAAGGAATTCTGGAATTATGCCAAACTGATCTCCGGGATACTGCGTCACGGGATGCCGCTGCCTTTTGTGGTCAACGTGGTGAACACCCTCGATCTGAAGAACGATACCATCAATACGTGGAAGAACGGCGTGGCCAGGGCACTGAAGAAGTACATTCCCGATGGTACGAAAGCCAAGGGGAATGTTTGTCCGAACTGCGGCTCCAAAGAATTGGTTTACCAGGAAGGCTGCCTGGTTTGCAAGAACTGCGGGGATTCCAAATGCGGAGGCTGATCACCGGCCTCAGAAGTGCATTTTATGGTGATCGAAGGTTTGATTATCCCTGAACGTATCGATTTTTTTTGCCAGGTGAATGAAGATCACCAGGTTGCGATCGTGTAGCCACTGGATGGCTTCATGCCGTTTCATGCAGGCCTGGGCAAAAACCGTCAGAAATTCGAAATTATGCTGATAAAGCCAACGCATGGCTTTGATATCGCCGTCGATAGCACGGTCGAAAGCAGCAAAATGTGGGTATTTATGTTTAAGCAGCCACTGGAAAGCTTCCTCGCTGCCCCGGATACAGTTAGACAGGGCGGCCAGTTCGGGGTAGCCGTTCTTCAGCAGCCACAGGTGGATCTCTTCATTTCCGGAAAAGGTTTCGCCCCAGGCGAGGAGGATTTTCGGAGGATAATGCAACATCAGTCGAAGAATTCTGCACAGATGCCTGTCTTTTCTACCTGGGCGGCTATCCTTGCAAGCTCTGATTTGCTGACTTTCAACAGGCCCTGTAAAGGAGTCTTACGCTCAATGGAATAAAGCATCACGCGTTTGGGCTGGATTTCCCTGATATAATTCAGCCAGGCCGTCACTTCTTCCTCCGTGGTGTTGTCGAAAGGAATCCCGTTGATGGTACCCCTGATAAAGAGGGTCTGAATGGTAACCCTGCCATCGAACTTTTTCAGGTTTTCCACGATCTCTTGCAGGCTGGTCCTGGTTTTGGGCTGGTTGATCAGTTGGAACATGGCCTCAGTTCCGGCATCCAGTTTCTGAATGTTATTGTCCAGCTTCTTCAGCGCTTCCATGATGACTGGCATCCGGATCATGCTTGCATTCGAAAGGACACTGATGCGTGTGCGGGGCAGCAGTTCATTACGCAGGGCGATGATACCGTCGACGATCGCCGGAAACTCCGGATGTGTGGTGGGTTCCCCGTTGCCGGCCAGGGTCAGCGAATGTGGGGTGATCCCTTCGGTTTTCAGTTCTTGTATCCGCTTTTCAAGCAGGCCGAGGATGACATCCGTCCCCGGAAAGTCCATGCCTACCGTTGCCGGAGCCTCCGTCCAGCCACATTCACAATACACGCAATTAAAGGTGCAGTATTTCAGATTGGTTGGTAATAGGTTGATTCCCAATGAAATACCAAGCCTTCTGCTGTGAACGGGTCCGAAGATGGTTTCATGAAAGTGGATACGGCTCATGATGTCCGGGTTTGAAGTACAAACCTACATGAAGAAAATCACTTTCACAAACGGAGCGGGGAATTTTTAGTCCCGGCCAAAGGTTTCTTTTATACCGACACGGAACAGGTTTGCGAAAAAGCTTGTTATAGCGGTGTACGGCATAACTCAGTCTAAACAGCTTTGCATTCGCAAACCTGTCAAGACTGAGTATATCTGCACAATGATATGGATTGTACGTAAGGTTTTTTGCTAAAGGAACTCAGGACAAACCCACCGGGTAATCCGGATAGCTCATCCATTCGAAATTATACAGCCCTTGCAGGATTCTTTCTTGTTTCTCCGCTTCGCTGAGGCGTTCATATTCCTGTTTTTCCCTTTCAAGTTTCTGGCGTTTTTCCTCTTCAATGGCATGGATTTCGTCCATGTATTTGGTTTCCAGTTTCTTTTTCAGGAATTCTCCTGCCACTGAGGGGAAGAGCTCCAGCAGCAGTTCTTCCTGTTCGCCGGAAGCCAGCGGTACATCACCGTATTCAGGGAATACCGGGTTGTTCTGCTTCCTGTGGTAGCGTGCCGAATAGGGCGTTTCCTCCCTTACGCCGGCGATTCTGAAGCGGAAGTCAGGGTCAACGGGGAGGGGTGTTTTGCCGTAGCTGCCTTTCACCAGGTTTACAAACTGTATTGATTTGGTGGTATAATGCGGCAGGTTCTTGCTTTCATCAATCACACAGTTGACTGCCTGTACACCTACGATTTGCGAGGTCGGGGTTACCAGGGGCGGGCAACCGCAGGCCATGCGTACCTGGGGTATAAGTTCCATAGCCCGGGGCAGGAGTTTTTCAAGCTTCAACTGGCGGAGCTGGGCCAGCATATTGGAATACATCCCTCCGGGGATTTCGGCCAGTTTGATTTTTTCATCGGGCGGAGGAAATCCGAAATAGCCCTCCAGTTGGTGGCAGGCCTGGAGTAGTTCGTCATCCTTATCGGCCTTGGCATAACCGATAGTCAGTTCGAGCAGACGGTCAATGTCGCTGTGCAGCTTGTCCTGGGTGATGTCGAATGCACGCGGAGGCTCGGGATAATTGTCAAATTCCTTCAGCTCATGCCTGATCGCCCTGAGCGCTTTATTCACTTCAAGGGTGGCTTCCAGGTTGATATCCGTTTCTATGCCGAGCTTGTCGCAGAAAAGCTGGATGAGTTCGAAGGCAGGAGCGGCGGAACCACCGGCAAAATACCAAAGGGAGGTGTCCAGAATATCGGCTCCGTTGATGATGGCCATCAGGCTGGAGGCAAGTCCGTAACCCGGGGTACAGTGGGTATGAAAATTCACCGGAATATCCAGGTTTTCTTTCAGCAGTTTGAAGAGCCGGCCGGTTTTACCCGGGGGGATGAGCCCGGCCATGTCCTTGATGGTGATCATATCGGCTCCCATTTGCTGCAATTCCATGGCTTTGTTTAGGAAATATTCCTTGGTGAAATGCCTGGTCTGTACTTTCCTGGCCAGCAGCAGGGCTTTCATCCTTTCCCTGGTTGAGAAATGAGGATCAACGGTATAACATACCGCTGTGTCGGCAATTCCGCCGTGTTTCTTTACAAATGCGATGGACGGCCTGATATTCTCAATATCGTTCAGGGCGTCGAAAATTCGCATGATACTGATACCCGACCGGATGGCATTCCGGTGGAAGCCTTCAATGATGTCGTCGGGATACGGATTATATCCGAACAGGTTCCTGCCCCTCGAAAGCGCGGTCAGTTTCACGTCTCCGCCCAGGCCCGCCCTGATCTTTTCCAAACGCTCCCACGGGTTTTCATTCAGGTAGCGCATAACCGCATCGGGAACAGCACCGCCCCAGACTTCCATGGCATAAAACCCGCATGCTTTGTAAGCGGGCAGAACACGGTCGATCTGTTCCTGCGTCATCCGGGTGGCAAACAGTGATTGTTGCCCGTCTCTCAGGCTGACATCACGGATCAGCAGTTTCCTTTTCATGTTGTGTTGTATTTGGCAGTTATTTGAGTAACAGGAAGGTAAACAGGACTAAAGTGAGCTGGCAGGATATTTTTCCGCCACCGCAAAATTACGTAAAACATCCGTTTGCTGAAACCGGATGATTCACCCTGTTGCCGTGATGAAGAAGCGGTTTTTTATTTCCCGACCGTCATCAGGTGAAAGCGGCTGATCAGTTTATCACCTTCAACTACTGTCAATCTGTAAGGGTATATTCCCTGACTGAGGCCCGAGGCATCGAGGCGGATAGTATGGTGACCGGCCGGGTAAACGCCTTCTGACAGTTTACGGACATGCTGTCCCAGGTAGTTGTAAAGGTCTAATGCAATAAAGGCTTCGAAAGGCAGGTACAACCCTATTTCAGTGTGTTGTACGAAAGGATTGGGGTAATTTTGTCCCAGGAAGATTTCGCCGGGCTGTTCCGGAGAAGTCAGTGCCGGGATTAGCAGTTGGAGGTCGGTGTAAGGGGTTCCTTCTTTGCCGGCTACCTCGGATCCTGCAGTGGCAATAAAGCTCAGGTCGCCGTCCATGGGACGGTCTTTAGCCCTGAAGTGCAGGTTCACCAGGGCTTCTCCCTGTTCAAATACCATGGGGATATGGCTGTACCAGGCGATACGGATCTCTCCCGGATAGTCTGCAACCAGCAGGTCTTCGGTCATTCTCGGGTTTTTGGTACTGATTTCCGTCAGTTCAAGATAAGCGGAAGGATATTCAAGCACCAGCGACACGGCGCCGGCCAGAATATCGGATGTCAGGGTAAGCGGGAGGATGAATGCTTCACCGGAGCTGATATTCAGTTCTGATCCGGGTGCAAGGTTTACGAGGGGCCTGGTTTTCAGTCCCGGGATATAGGAAGCATCCACATCCCCGTAGCACAGGGTCAGGAAGTTAACAACCCGTGAGGTGCTTCCCAGGTCAACGGTATCCGTTTGGGTAATCCAGTCGCCTGCCGGGAAGCTGTTGATGGCCAGTACGAATCGCCTGGCGATGAGCAGGGCATCGATGGCATTGATCTGCTGGCTGTTGTTTACGTCGCCGGCCAGGAAATGCAGGCCTTGCAGGGTATCGAGGTTTACGAAATGCCTTAATACGAGCAGGGCATCGGTAGCATTAACGCCTCCCCAGGTTTTATCGATATCCGGTCTGACGAGGTACTGTCCGGGGGCGATATTGGAGAACAGATATGCACCGCTCTGGTTGGTGAGGGCCGTATCCACCGGATCCAACCCCATGTCGTACAGGATGATACGGCATCCCGGAACCGGCGACTGGAGGAGGTTGTCATATTTCAGAGAGCCTGACAGGGAAGCAATGACCAGCAGGGTTGCGGGTTCAGAATAGGTGAAACAACCGCCGTTGCTCACAAGGCAGCGGAACACCCGGCCACTGAGGTCAGGGCTGAGCGGATCGACAGTCAGCGAGGAGGTGTTTGTCCCTGCGTAAGGCGGGTTGCCGGTGAGCGGCAGGAAGCCTGCGCCCCCGTCAGTGCTGTATTCCCATTGGTAGAACACCGCATTGGTGGCCTGTACGCTGAACACTGCCGCGGTACCGAGCGGAACCTGCTGGCTGAGCGGCTGGGTGAGGATGGTAGGAGCCGGACTGAGGATAATACCTGTTTCGGCCGTATTTTTGGGATTTTCCCGGTTGCCTGTGTTGTCGGTGGCAATGCTGTAGAAAGCGTAGGCTGTACAAGGGTTTCCCTGAAACAATATGGCTTCTCCCCAGGGAGCTTCCCCGGTTTTCAGAAAGGGTCCGTTGTTTTCCGAAACATAAAGTTCGTAAGCGGCAATGCCCGACCCTCCGCTGTCATCGGAACCGGTGGCATAGATTGCAACAGCAGTGCTGTCGGATTCGGCCGGCAGGGGTACCACCTGGCTTTGCGGAGCCACGGCATCTGCGATATTCACCCAGGTGTTGGTGGCAATCGGCGGATTGATATCGAACACGATGATAGCAGAGGCTTTCAGGGTATCGCCGGTTTGGACGGTACTTTTCGGACGGATGGTGAAGGATACCATCCCCTCTCCCTTATGTGTGAGCGAGTCATTCACAGGCAGGAAGCCCATCATGGGATCTTCCGGCGGCAGACCCGTTTCGGGATCAATGCTTTGAAATATCCAGAAGGCCGTTCCTTCCCCCACATTGATGCCTGCTGTCACATCCACATATATGCCGAGAGAATCCCTGACATCCAGCCGGTTTGAATAATAAGAGGAATTGGGCGGCACAGAAAAGAGGAGGTTGCCAAAGCCGAAATCACCCAGCCTGACACTGGAGAGATTCATACCTGGGTCGGCTTCGCAGGTAACCACCACGCGTTGTGCAGGGGCGGTTGCAAATTCAGGATCGTTCTCGAAATTGATGAGATAATCGAGGTTTTTTTTACTGCTTACAAAACGGGAATCACCATATCCGGCAGGACCGACGATATCGTTGGGATCTCTGGAGCAAACGATCGGAATGAAGGTGAATACCGCTGTAGCTTTGCCAAAGCAGTTGTTGGAATCTGTAACGCCGATGGAATACTTTCCGGAACCAGATACAGTGATGCTTTGTGAAGGGGCCCAGTGATAAGGCGGGGTTCCTCCGGAAACAGAGGCGCTCAGGGTAATGCTGGGCGGGCCGTCCTGGACGCAGAAGGGGACTTCACCGCCTGAACCCATGGTGACTGCCAGGGATCCTTTTTTCGCCACGATGGTAACGCTCTTGTCGCCTTTGCAGTTATTGGCATCGGTGACGGAGACCGTATAGGTTCCCGGTCCGAGACCTGTAGCGGATGGTCCGTTGGCGCCGTTCGACCACTTGAAGGTATAGGGAGGTGTACCGTGGTTTACCGAAGCGGAGGCCGAACCGTCTTTTTTTCCGCAGGTGGCATCGGTTTTCGTGATGGTGATCTGTGCCTTGAGGGAAGCACCCTGTAGCATGCAGAAGGCCAGTAAAAGCGTGAAGGCCTTTATTCCGTCTATCTTCCTGTTGATGAATCTTTTCATTGGAAGTGTTTTTATCAGATTATTCACAAACATCACCAACTCCGTCGCAGTCCGTATCAGCCTGGTCAGGATTGTAGGTATCGGGGCAATTATCGTACACATTCAGGATACCATCTCCGTCTCTGTCGTTGTCGCAGGGATCTCCGATCAGGTCGTTGTCCATGTCGGCCTGGTCGATGTTGATCAGGTAAGGGCAGTTATCACAGGCATCTCCGAAACCGTCCGTATCTGAGTCTTCCTGGCCGGGATTTGGAACCCAGGGGCAATTGTCTGCTTCGTTTAAAAGACCGTCGCCGTCAATATCCGGGTCCTGATTGTTGGGATACCCGTCACCATCAATATCCGGATCACAGGCATCGCCGAGCAGGTCACCGTCCGTATCTCTCTGGGAGGGGTTGAAAACGGCAGGGCAATTGTCGCAGGAATCACCCCTGATGTCAGCATCTGCGTCTTCCTGTCCCGGATTCGGGAAAAGAGGGCAATTGTCGCATACATCCCCGAACCCGTCTTCATCCCAGTCGGCCTGCAGGGGATTGGCTTTTTGCGGGCAATTGTCACAGGCATTACCTTTTCCGTCCCTGTCGTTGTCTTCCTGGCCCGGGTTTGTCCTGCACGGACAGTTATCCTGGAGGTTCAGTACCCCGTCGTTGTCGATATCCTGACTGATGGGTAATTCCCATGCATTGTGACGCCGGAGAAAGAGGCCGAGGTTGGAGGTCAGGACTGAAGTGTCGGAGATGAGGCTTACATACCAGGCACCGTTGTATTGTTTCAGGAAATACGGCATTTGCAGGGTATCGGAGATGCCTGTCCCGATGTAAACCCAGCTCAGAATTCCGTTGCCGTACTGCAGGCTCATGATCAGCCTGAAGGCATTGATACTGTCAACATTGGACAGGAAGAGAGCCTGGGTTTGGGGATTGCTCAGCACCTGGTTCACCTGGGGCAGTACGTCGGGGGAATACTGGTTGATGATGTTGCTGATATTTCCGCTCTGGTAGGCCGACAGCATACGGCAGAGTGCGGCATAGGGAGCGTTGGTGGTGAGCGCGTTCTGGTTTCCCTGCGACGGATCAATCAGTCCGGCCTCTTGCGGGCCGGGGATGTGGGCCATCACTTCATAAAAAGCGATGGAATCGCAAAGCTCATGAGCCGGATCGGAACGGTAGCCCTGGCCGTCGAGTACGGGAATTCCAATGTGAAAAACACCCAGGCTGAAGGATGGAAAGGTGTCGGTCAGCATGCGGGCAGATGAGAACAAGCCGGGTCCTGAGTGAAAGTGGTCCGGTGTAGCAGAAACCGGAGTGCCTGACAGCCTGGCTATGAGGAACAGGGTGGTAAAAGCTGCTTTTAATACAAACAATGGCTTCATGATCAGTATTATTATAAAAGATTAATACATGATTTGGAGATAACGGGCCAGGTTCCGCTGATGTTGATCAGTGAGATCAGTGTGATGGAACCGACCAGGTCGGCCTGAAAGCAGACCTGGCTGGAACCGCTGAGGGTTACTGCAGGATAAATGCATAATTTCACGGGTTCTGCAGACAGCGTTCCCTGGAGGATGAGGCTTGCATCGAGTGCAGCTTTGCCCAGTACCGTCCCGCTTAATCCGCCGCCGAGACTGCCCGAAAGACCCAGGGCCAGGCATATTTCACCTCCGTCGCAGATGGTTTTAAAGGTACCCGTGAGGGAGGCCCCTGCACCGGCAACCACCCTCACATTCAGCGATGCAATGTAAGGTACCCCGTAAAAGGGGAAATCACAGGTGATCCCTCCTGAAATGCCTACATTGAGACTCACCGAATATGCACTGTCCACACATGGTGATTTATCCGGGCAGCACATTAGTCCGGTGGAATAATTATAGCCGACAGACCAGGAAGGAGCGTCTGCCGAACACAGCGATACTTTAGTGGCAATGCCTTCATTGATCAGTTCCAGCAGGTTGTTCATCGTGGTCATCGCTTCATTCAGTTTGTCCATGTATTTGATCGGGAATCCGATGCTGAAACCGGACATGAAATCCTCGTTCACGACATGAATGGTAACCGTTGTGGAAACTGAATCGCCGCCTTCGCAATTTTCGAGAGTCAGGGTAAGGTCGGTATCGTACTCATAGTTGCTTTGAACCGGCACACTGGCAGGACTGACCTTAACCTTTTCATCCATTCCGGGAGGGTCGGTAGTGATGTTGAAGAGTTTGTAATCAAGTGATTCATTAGCCTTGTAACAACATTTTTTCGGGCTGGCACTGATGCTGTTTACCCCGTCTTCCACATATACCGTCACTTCGTCCACGATCTCTTTTGCAAAGTCTTCTGTCACGGCTTTCAGTGTATACGTGGTGGTTGTGGCGGGAGCTGCCCTGGTTTTTCCGGAATGGATATCTTCAATGCCGGTGGCGGGGGTCCAGGTATAACACCAGCTTCCCACATTGGAAATGCCGATGGTTACCGAGTCGGTGAGGCCGGTAACGGGATTCCTGCAGGTGGTTTTATCCTCGCCTGCGATGCCTGAGATCCCTTGCGCCCTTAGCTGTATGGGTATGATGACGGTCAGGATTACAGCGGTCTGCAGAATGTTGCGGATTGTATACATAGGATTGGGATTAACTGTGGATATGCGGTGAATTAGTAATTGGGAAGGTGCAGGGTGAAGGCCAGTCCGGCGCTCGCTTTTGCATAAACGGTGATGGTTCCTCCCATGCCGGGCCTCAGCACATCGGGCGGGCCGTTGTGTTCCCGCAGGGGAAGCAGCAGGCTGGTCAGTCCCTGGCTTAAGCCCATGACTGTCAGCGATACCGGTGCAGCAACCACGCTTTTAAATTCAACTTCCGGAGCCACCAGGTCGATATTCCCGGCATTGGCATATTCAATCAGGACAGAGACGATTCCGGCCGGACGCGCGGCGGATGGATAGTAAAGGTTCACCTGCAGGTCGGGAATGGATCCGGCTGCAATGGTGAAAGCGTCTTCAAGCAGGGCCATACCGTCGCAGAACTTGTCGGCCACCACGGTATAAACCCCTGTGTCCGCGTTTTCCAGGTTGAAGGTCACATACACCCTGGTCTGATCAAAGAAAACAAGATTACTGCCCTGGATAACCTCATCATCCTTTGTAAGGTACACCGACATGCCTGGGGTGAATTTTGACCCGCTCAACCGGAGTGTCACTTCACCGGTATTGCCTCCATGCCCGGCATCCACGGAAACAATGCGGAATGGCAGGATGGATGCATGCAGGTTGATGGTTTGCGGATTTGGCAGGCTGCTGGTTCCGTATACAAGCAGGTAATACGTGCCATCCTGAAGCTCCGGAATCAGAATTTCCTGGTTCCCGGCATTGGGATTGCCGTAAGCCAGGTCGTAGGTGGTCCGGGTCGGAAGACTTTCGTAACTGACATAAAGCTCATTGTTACCGTAAACAGAATCTCCTTTCAGTTGCAGGAAAAGTGTTTCCCCGGCTAATGAATCGGGAATTTCGATTCTGTAATATATCATGGTATAGTCCTGCATGATTTTCATGATCCATGAATCGAGCGGCAGGAGCGGAACGCTCACCTGTATGGTCTGGATCCCGAAGCCTGTGTTATTCAGGTCGTCGGATTCTGAAATGTTGTTTAACACATCGGTACGGACGATCACGTACCAGTCTCCCGGCACCAGGCTGCTGAGTGTTCCGCTCACCGTACGGTTGAAGGTGGCCCCAGGGCCGATGGAAGCATACCCGTCCACAGTCCCGAATAGCAAATCCCCGATATCCCATATGGTGTCGGACGACAGGAAAACCAGATCCTGCATATGCCCATTTACAGGATTAACACCCTGATTAAGAAGCGTATATGTTATTGTGATCAGCTGACCGCTCTGTGCCTGGGTGGGCGGGATTACCTGAAAAACGACAAGGTCGGACGGAGGCGGCATTTGCAGGGTGATGGCCTGGCTGGCTGAATTGTTTCCTTCATTTTCATGTTCGTATATCAGGTCTGAGGCATCCGTCTTCATCAAAAAGATATAATTGCCGACGGCGGAATTTGGGATATTCAGCGTAACTGTGTCAGTATAGGTGTCTCCGGCAGGAAGTGCACTTTGCCTTTCGTTATATCCCAGATACAGATCGTTCGAACTGATTTCAAAATCCGTGGAAAGATAGAATCTGTCATTCCAGATCTGGTTCGGGGGGGTTGGGCCCACGCCTTCATTTTTAACTGTATAGCTGAGGGTCAGTGGTTGGCCGGTGATCCCTACTGAAGGCGGATCGAAAGTTGCAACCACCAGGTCAGGCGGAGGGGTAAAGTTTACATGCAGCGGTTTCGGGCTTCCGTCTGCTTTGCGCGGCATACGGCGGTTGTTTGCCAGGTTAGCGTCCCCGTTGGCATTATAAGTATCCACGAAAATAAAAGGGTAATAGTCACCGGAAATTCCATTCGGGATCATCATGCCGGTAGCAGCGATATAAGTACCTCCCGGAGCAAGGCTTCCGAAATGCGGCAAGGTGGATACGGTCAGGTCGTCTCCTGAGTAAAGCGTATCCGTGGACAGATACAACCGGTCATTCCAGTGAAAAATGGTGGGTACTGTCCCACGGTTCGCGGCCCACCAGGTTACTGTGATAAATTGACCTGAATTGCAGCTGTCTGGAAGTGACAGCGAATCGGCTTGCAGGTCAACAGGGGGGTAAGGTTTCATATAGAAAGGGTCACTTCTGAACAGGTTGTTGTTTTCCCCGCTATGCTCATAAATGTCGGATTCGGCATCAAGTTTCATCCAGACATAGTAATTGTTTGAGGGGAATGATGTGGGAAGGATCCCCTGTTTCACCTGGCTGAAACTGCTGTCGGGCATCAGTGTCGTGGTGTCGGTGCTGATGGCTGTATAGTAGGAATTGCCCGGTACATCCGGATTTGTTGAAAAGATGAATTGTTCTTTCCATGTTTTTCCCTGCAATATTCCCGGTCCGGCATTCTTAACGCTGTATGATATGGTGTAAGGAAAGCCCGCAGTGAGGGTATCCGGAAGGATGACGGCAAGTCCCGTCAGATCGGGCCAGGGCGCCAGCGAAATGTAGAAACTGTCTGTCCGGGCAATATTGTTGTTTTCGGCTCCTGCCTCGAAAATCGTATTGTGTATGTCATTCCCGACATATAAGTAATAGTAACCTTCAATCCCGTCGGGCAGGGTCAGGTACATTGTTAAAAAAATGCTGTCACCAACCTGTAACAAACTGTTTGAAACGGGCTTGGTTGCCAGAACCACTGAAGAATCGGGGTTAAAATCTGGTAAGCGGCTGAGGTGGAAGCGGTCGGTCCAGCTGCCAAATAACAATCCAGGACCGTTGTTCTTTATGTAATAATCAAACTGAAAGAGTGTGCCCGAGTTCATGGAATCGGGTTGCATCATGGAGGCGGAGACCAGATCAGGAGTCAGCATTTCCGTTGCATTCGGGCACCTGAGTATGTTGTTTTCTTCCGAAAGGTGCTCGAATACCTGCTGGCGTGCATCGCAGAAAACAAAGAAATAGTAAGGGCCGCTGATGTTGGAAGGAAGGGTGAAACTAATTTGTTTGGTGTAGGAAGAATCCGGCAACAGGGATTTGGTGATACCCACTTCATGAAGAAGAAAAGCAGTGCTGGTATTCAGGGTCAGTGAATTCGACAGATAGATTTTATCATGCCAGGATCTGACGGCAGTATTGGCGCCCTGGTTCTGGACGGTGTACTGTATGGACAGAGGCTGCCTGACAGAAGCGGAAAGCGGGGCGATCACGCTGGTCGTTACCAGGTCGGGCGGGGGAGTAAGGTATATGGTAAGGGTATCACTGGACAGGTGATTATTGTTTTCAAGGGCATGTTCATACACCTGGTTGTACACATCCGTGGTGACGATCAGAAAATATTTTCCGAAGATATAGTTGGGGATGTTCACAGTTCGCGTCATTTCGTAAAGGCTGTCGGGCGCCAGATCTCCTGTCCGCTGGAAACTACCTAAGTTAACCATCCCACCTCCGGGTTCCGCCTGGTTTGAAAAATACACCCTGTCGGACCAGCTTACATTGCCGGTATTCGCAAGTCCATAATTCTTCACACTCCAGGTAACGGCGACAGCTTGCCCGCTGAAAGCCGAATTCTGTACGATGATTTTCGCCACCCTCAGGTCGGGGACAGGTGACAGGAATACATACATGCTATCCTGGTTCCTGCTGGTGTTGTTGTTGTCGTTGGTCTCAATCAGGGTCCCGCTTCTGTCGCTCCATACTATAATATAGTAATTTCCGCTGATGCCCTGTGGCAGCGTGAAGGCGGCCTGCCGGGTATATGCTTCCTGCGGATTGAGGTAGCTAAGGTTGGGAAAGGATCCGATGTAATAGTCAACCGCCGGATCAATGGTGGTATCGGTGGAAAGATAGACCACATCTGTCCACTGGGTGGTTTGCGTACTTCCCAGTCCTGCATTCAAAATCTGGAAAGAGAAATCGATTTGTTGTCCCGAATATGCCTGGGAAGGGACTGTGACCCCGGAAACCACCAGGTCAGGCAGATTCCTTATGGAAAAGGTCTGGACCGGACCCGGAGTCTGTATGCATGGATTCTTGGAAACGATTCTCCAGGAATAGGTTTTCCCGTATTCAAGCGCAGTGTTGAGTTGCTGGCTGATCTGGGTGATATTCGGAACCAGCGGATTACCTGGTTCCGGGCTACCCTGCTCCCAGACATATAAATCGTAATGGGAGGCTGCCATGGCGGGGCTCCAGGTGAAAAGCAGCGGAAGGTTCAGGTTTTCCGCACTGTCAGCCGGTGTCATGTTTTCAACAGGACTTGGGGTTTGGAAGAAGTAAACTGTCACTGCCTTGCTTTGATAAGCCGTGTCGAATCCGTCGGTGGCCATGATCTGGTAGATCAGACTGTTTGAAGGTACATCCCAGGGATTGGGAAGTGTGGAAGCGAAGCCCGGCGGATCCGATGACCACATCCAGCTGATACTGCCAATGCCTCCGGTAGTACTGAAACTCAGGTAGGTTGTGTCTCCAAAACACAGGCTTGACGGGGTGGCCTGTATGCTTAGGCTTAGTCGGCGCGTGACAAAACCATTCTCATATTCAACCATTCCCGCCATCAGGTTGCCCATCACATCAGTGATCTCACACTGGCCGGTGAAGGTAAGCGCCGAGCTGCCTGATACGTATTTGAATCTCAGGTCAAAGAGCTTGTCATCCGCGATACTGACACCATTCTGGTCGGCCCAGACCACAGCCACCTGTCCGCCGGAAGCATTGGCCAGGTGAACACCTTGTGTCAGCAATGGATTCCAGTTGAGAGCCCGGCCGAACTTAAGGACAGAAGTTGCGTACTGAATAAAAAAGGTGAATGAACCCGCGTTGATCAACTGCTGTGCATAAACCGGAATTGATATGCTGTCGCCTGGATTGGCAGTCACAGTGTCCATGCTGATAATGATGTTACCCTGTGCCACCATCCTGACAGGCAAGATCATCAGCAAAACGAACAGCAGAAGGGTGGCAGGCCTTAATCCGGAAAACTGGGTTGCAGATATCTTTTTCATAATACTTTATTTGCTGATTATCATAGATCTGACCTGGGTTCCTGTAGTCGTATTTCCCTTGAATGTCATCCTGTAAAAATAAGGGCCGGGCGGCAATGGATGGGTCGTCAGTCTGACCTCCTGCGGTCCCGCCTGTTTGAATCCTTCCTTTATGGTACAAACCCTTTCACCAAGTACATTGAAAACTTCGAGATCAAGACTGCCGCCCTCCGGCAGCAGGCAGGGTATGATCGTTTCCATGCGGAAGGGATTGGGGATGTTCTGACCGAGGTAAAAACCTCCTGGCGTATAAACCTGCGGAATGATCAGTGGGTGAGTCAGAATGAACGGCATCATGCTGTTGCCGGCGGCATCGGCGACCTCATTTTCCCCGTACAGGCTGAGTGCGACTCCGCTGGGTGGTGGCAGGCTTTGCAGACGGAAAAAGACGGTAAACAAAACATCTCCTGCAGCAAAAGAAGGAGCATCTTCATTGCTCCATGCGACGGAAAGCAGGTTCTCACTCGTCCGGTGTGCTTCAATACCAGGTGGCAGGCTCAGATGAAGGTATTCAAGATACTCCGGAGGCCAGCTAACATGAAGTGTGATGGCGGCAGGCCGGCAGGCTTCTTTTACTCTGATCTCCAAGGGAATATTTTCACCTGCCGATGCAAACACGGATGACTGGGTCTCAAGGTAAACCAAAGCCTCTGTCTTTAAACCCGGTATGAACGAAGCATTCACATCACCAAACAGTATCCCTTTGAAATCCTGTACTTTATTACTTCCCTGGATGAGGAAACTCTTAGGTTCGAAATACCAGTCTCCTGCAGGGAATGTTGTTATATTTCCCACGGTGTGATGCAGGATCAGCAAGGCATCTGCCCCGGTCACAGTATTGGAATTATTAACATCAGCGGCTTTGAGCGGCAGTCCGCTGAGGGTTTCGAGAGCCACCACGTGCTTGCCCGTTAAGAGAGCATCGGTTGCATTGATGCCGGAAGCTTCTGTTTCAGATGTCGCCAGTATGGAATAGTTACCCTCCAGCACGTAAGGGAAGAGGTAATTGCCACTGAGGTCGGTCATACTTGAATCTACGGTGGATCCACCCTGACTGGTTAGCTTTACCCCGACGTTTCCTAATGCAGAGAAGGAGCTGTTGTTGTAGGTCACATGTCCGCTGAGTGCAAAACGCGGGATTACATTCACGGTAAGCTGGTCCTGGGAGCCGCATCCGTTTGCTCCTGTGACACTTAATGTGTATATTGTCGTAATTACCGGGTTTGCAAGGGGCTGAAGGATGGTGGAATCATTCAGGGATGCTCCCGGTGTCCAGACATAAGTATAAGGTTCGATCCCTCCGGTAACGGAGGCATTAACAGGATAATACTCTCCTCCCAGGATGTTGCCGTCGGGGCCTGCATTTACCTGAGGGCGGGATTTAACTTCCATGCTGAACTCGTCCATATCGACACATCCGTAACCATTGTCCACACTAAGGATGTAAATTCCTGAATTGGCAACGGTTATATTCTGGATGACCGGGTTTTTATAAGCAGCGGAGAATCCGTTCGGACCAGTCCAGGTATAGCGGGTGATTTCGCCGTCTCCTGCAATGATCAGGTTGGGCCGTTCGCTGTATGCACTGCCGCCGGTAAGGTTGCATCCGGGTGCGCAATTGTCGCAATATCTGGCCCAAACGCTTCCGCCGACCGGGGTGTACTGGAAACTGGAGTTGCTGTTCCATCCGTTGTTGTCGAAACAAACCTCCACCAGCAGGTTGCTGTATCCGTCATAATAGAAAGGCTGCTGCAAGGTAAAGAGATTTTCACCGGTCACCGGGTAATACATGGCAGTATCGAAAACGACCGTATTACCCTGGACAAATCCGGTGAGGGTGTTCAGGCTGGTATGCATCATACGGATCTTCATATTGCCTACTCCCGGACTTCCAACCGAACCGATGATAAAACCGATTGCCCTGATCTCTCCGGAATGAAGGCCTGCCTGCTGGATCTCCGTAGCCTTGTACAGGTACTGTGCCCGGTGATCCATGTAATAGGTGCCGAATGGACTGGGACCTGTTCCGCTGGAGTATGAAATACCCTGGCCGATCTTGATGTTTATGGGAACAGGCGGAAGGGTGCCGGAGGCATTTCCTTCAAGAACCAGGCTGGTTCCTTCACACAGGCTGGTGTCATTCCCCGCATCTGCGACCGGATAGGCAAATTCCGTTATTGCAATAGTATCTGAAGAAGGGCATTGGTGGGCATCGAGGACATCAATATAATAAATACCGGGAGCAGTGACTTCAAGACTCGAACCGTTTGAACCGTCATTCCAAAGGTAGGAATTATAGTTTCCGGCGTGGATCACCAACGATCCCCCTTCACAGTATCCGGTATCGGCTCCGAGGCTGACCGGTACGAGCGGATGGGGGATCAGAAGGTAAACTGGCAGATTCAACAGGGGGTTCAGAGGATCCGTGGTGCTGATACTCACGGAGGTGTTGTATAAACCCGTCGGCATGCCGGTTCTGGTCAATTCAAATGGAATATTTACCGAACAGCCTGCACAGAGGGTGCCGCTTTCGGATATTCCGCCGAACCAGTTGAGAGCCAACCCTGTGACCGTATATTCCATGTCCGCAAACCCGGTGTTGTGAAGGTCGAAGCTGCTCCAGATGCTTTCCTGGCAGGCGAGTACCTGGTTGATGGAGGACGGACTGACGGAAGCTACCGGCATACCAATGCAGTAACCTGACAGACAGATCTTAAAGAGTCCGGCTTCCGAATAAATAAAGAGGGTGTCTTCCAGGGGACCTTCCGCTGTCGGGGCAAAGATCACCGGTACAATGTTGCTTCCTCCCGGCGGGATGACCAGACTCGAAAATGCCGGGTAGAAAGAAGCATCTGAACAAAACATATTCCATATTAATACATATGAACAACCCGGATTCTCAATGATGATCTCCTGTACCGAGGATGTAAACTGCGTAATGGAGTCGTATGCCAGGCAGTCGGGCGAATAATTGATATAAGGGATTCCCCAGATCTCCAGGTTTACCGGAAGCCAGACCACCGGTTTTATGGGATCGTTGGAAGATACACTGATCACATCCTGGTAAAATCCGCCCGTCATCCCCGTGGCATCGATGGTCAGTTCAATGCCATGCCAGTCGTAGGGAGCGATAGTGCCATTGCCGGGGTCAGCGCTCATCATTACCGTGTGTGAACCGCTGTGGTACAGTGTGTTGATCTCTTCCTGGCTCAGACCTCTGTTATATAATCTTACTTCGTCAAGGTCTCCGGTAAGATACCTCGGCTCATAGGAATTGTAATACCGCATACCCAGTCCGGCCAGGTAATAGTAATACCCATAGCTTAATGTACCCTCCACTGCGACTTCATCAACCAGTCCGCTGTTTTTGTATAGTCTGATGAAGAATCCGTCGAAGGTCAGGGTGATGTATATCCATTCTTCGGCCTCAAAGGGAAAGTCAAGATAATAATCGGTGTATTCCACATTGACGAGTGCATATACATTATGTCTATCGGCATATATTCTGATGCCCATATCATCCCAGGGCGTATTGCCTATATCGAACAGGCAGGCTTGCTCATCCTGCCATTCGGTTGTATCCCTGAATCTCACCCACATGGAAATACTGGCTTCATTGTTAAACAGGTTATTCTGGACATCCATCTCATTCTCATACTTCATACCACTCTGATATTCAAACCTGTATGCATTTTCAGCCAGGCCGGAATGGCCATCGGTCAGCACGGCCCCGTTGTTTTCAAGATGCCTTCCGTTACCGCTTTTATCAAGGGGATCACCCTGGAAGGGATAGTAAAACATCAGTCCGTCTGAGAGGGAAGCACTGGTATTGATCTGATACTGCAAATCTCCGTCGCCGAAATTGTCAATATAAAAGGTAAATGTTTCTGTTGTGCCGCATTCCATTGTAAGGTTGAGCTGCCAGGGATCGAGCGACAGGTCAGGGGCCGGTGTTCCGTTCCCTTCCAGGATGATATACCAGTCGCCTGCATTGGTGACCAGCACAATTTCTCCCCATTCATAGACGGGGTCCTGGGGCGCGAATCCCACAGTGATGGTAAAAATGGCGTCTGGCGGAACAGTTCCCTGGACCGGGTTTACCTGGTAAGCCGGATTGTCGCAATAGATTTCGTATATGTCAAGGGTGTCGCAGCCTGTGTTGGTGATGCTTGTTTGCCAGTTGTGCGTTGTGAACTGGATCACATCGCCAAAATTGTGGTAATCCTCACTGAATTCAGGAAAGGGATCGCCGTACACTTCCAGTTCCGTCGGAATAGTGACATGGCTTGTCTGCGGGTCGTTTGAATAGATGTCGATATGGGAATAGTAATAGCCCACAGTCAATTGTGCGCCGCTGAAAAATATGGGATAAGTATGTGAATCCATTGGAGGAATGGTGTCCAGTACGGAGGGTACCACGATACCTGCGGCAATCAGGACAGTATAATCCTCTGCCTGGCCGTAATAGGGATTGGTACAGGCTTGCGGAACATTTTCCCAGATATAGTCAGAGATCACCCGCATGCGGAGGGGGATTCCCACAAAGGCCTCTCCCGGTATCACCACCTCAACGCTATGGATACTGTCGAAGTTATCAAGGCTTTCCATGATCAGTTCTTCGGATGAAAAGGAGCCATCGTTGTTGTAATCGATCCATGCTGTCACATTTTCTCCATACTCCGGACCGGTGACCACGGTCAATGTGTATGTCTGTTCCGGTAGCACCATGGTTTTAACGTAACCGGTAAAATCCTGGTAACCTTCGGATGCATTTCCCGAATGATGGTTAATGGAGTTGAATGCCACCCTTTGTATCCCCATATTGCAGCAGTTTTCTATTGTCTGAGGAATACAGGAAGCAGGGGTTATCACGGGGTTGTCACTGCCGACGGAAGGGATCCAGATGGCCAGGGGACCCAGTCCGTTATTGTAGATGGTCAGGGTTTGTTCCGTAGTTTCATCACAGTAGGCGCCTCCCCAGAAAGCGCCGGGATCCACACCGATCACCGGGGGTTCGGTACCGCTGCCCTGCAAAAAAATCTGCAGGCTGTCGGCATTTGAATAAAAGGTAACTGTGTCATCGAAAACGGAAACATATGAAGGAGCAAATGTTACGGAGACCTCCGTGGAATCTTTCGGATTGACAATAACAGGGAAAGGACCGAATATATACTGATCTCCGAAATCCATGCTGTAATTGTCAACCAGAAGGGTATCACAGCCTGAATTATAGAAAATAAAGGACGCCTGTTTACTTGCCCCGGCTATCACTTCTCCGAAAAATACTGAGCTGGTATCAGTACTGATGGCAGCCTCACCGTGAATGTCCAGACGGCATGGATACCGGTACTGAGGCTTCACCGGATCATTGCTATGGGCAATCAGGTTGGAAAGGTAAGTCCCGGCAAGTTTACCGCTACCTTTGAATTTCACATACAGCATGGCATTGTCACCAGGCATAATTACACCGGAATCGGGCGACACAGACAGAAAATCTTCAAAAGGAATACCGGAGTTATACCAGGTTGCTCCGGAAAATGTGCCGTGAAACTGGTTGGGGGTCAGATCATGCAGAATAGTCCCGCTGCCTTCATTGAAGTCCCAGTATGCCAGCAAACCCGGCTCGTTCCCTGAGAGGCCGAAAAAGCGGAAATCCTTGATCTGCTGTGTTGATCGTCTGTAACTCCAGATCCTCACCTCATCCATTCGTCCGTTCCACCAACGTGAAGAATTATAACCAATTCCGATCATCAGATTGGAAATCTGTGTTGCCCAATAGGCATGATTGACTCCGTTCGTGACGATATTTCCGTTGAAATAAGTCCACAGCTGGTTGACTGATTTATCCCAGCTCACTGCGACGTGGTTCCAGCTACCTGTGGTTAAGGAGCTTGTCAGATTATATCCGGTAAATATTCCCGCATCGTTTCCAACCGCCACTCCGAACACTCCTGCAGCGTTTTCCTCAAAGCGCATTCCTCTGTTGCCGCCATTGCTGCCATGAGTTGAAAAGCAGTTGTTATAGTTTTTCAACTGATTGGTGTACATCCAGAATTCAATGGTGCCCTGGTCGGGCATTGTTCCAATGTTTCCGACGGTCACGTACTGAGTACTGCCTGCAAATCCCAAACATTTGCCGGAGGTACTCTGAGGAACGAGTTCCCAGTTCAGGTCGTCATAACCGTTGTTCCCGACAAGCACCAACACTTCCGTCGAGTCATTGCAATGTTCTATTACCGCATATAAAGTATCGGGAGTAAAGGTGATACTTGCCGCACCCGAGGCGTATCCGGTCAATTGTACAGCAGCGATTCCGGCATTGCTTTCCAGCTGAAGTTCCGCCAGATAAAAGCCTGTGTCTGCAGGCAGGAACCGGATCTGGTATGTTTTACTGCTGAATGGTAAAACCGAAGACGGAAATGTGTCACTTGAACAAAAAAATTCAGGCATGCTGAATCCCATGTTTTGTATAAACAATGTGTCACATCCGGAATTTTGGATCAGGAGATTGCGGTCTACAGATACATACTGCTGCGGGGAACCGAAATCCAGGCTGTCGGGGGTGACAGTCATTTCAGGATTGCCCGAAATTTCCATAGCGACAGGAATCTCAACAATAGGGTGTAAGGGATCATTGGACGCAATTTTCAGCACGGTTTGATAAAGGCCGGCCTGTAAACCGCTTGTTTTCAGTTCAATGTTGAACTGCATTGAATCCCCCGGTGCAATGCTGCCCTGGCTTATTCCCAATTGCAGCCACACGGGTGCTTCCTGATTGAAAATGTCATATATTTCCTGGGCAGACAGTGCACGGCTGTATATGCGGAAATCGTCGAGCAGTCCGGAATAATACAAGTCAACAGACCAATTGCTCCTCCCGATATAATTTTTTGTACGGATGATATTCTTTGGAAGCTGGTTGGTGTTCGCTGTGCGGTAAAGCTGCCCGTTCTTGTAGAGGGTGTAGGTGTTTCCGGTGAGTACCTGGGTAATCATTACCCACTGGTTAAGCGGTAATGCGGGTGAAGCATAGATCTGACCGCCGCTGATACTGCCATAGTAATTTTCTGCTGCATAAATGCCCGTGGTGCCTCTGGAGGCGATTCCGAGTACATTGTCGTTTGCCTGGCCGTTACCGAAATCAAAGAGTCTCGACCAATTCTTATATGCATTCTCATTCATCCAGGCATTAACAGTGTAATTACCACTGAAAAACACCCCGTCGGGGACATCGATGTAACTGTTTGATCCGTTGAAAGCCAATGCTTTGCCTGTATACCCGTTGCGATCCGCTGCAGGAGAAGTATTGAAGGCGTTGCCATGCAGTGCATCTGGACCAAAGTCCGTGGCATTTCCATCCATGGGATAATGCAGGATCAATCCGAGGGTATTGTAACTGATCAGGTTCACATTCAGGCCGGACAGTCCGGTATTGGATACCGTAATTTGCAACTGGACTGAATCTCCGCAGTTTATGTTACAGTATAACTGGTCAGGAGACACTGCAATGACTGGTGCACCCGTTCCTGTTCCTGTCAGTTGCATGATGGGTATTGCCGGGTCAAGGCTGCTGTCATTGCTCAAAACGAAAATGTCGCAGGTGTAGATAATATGATCAGCCGGTTCAAAGCGGACCGGGACTTCCGCCGTTGCGCCAGGCATAAGGGTGAACTGTGTTATCAGCGGGATAAAGACTGAGGACGAGGTGTACAGCGTGTCAACCTTCAGGGAATCGCAACCGGTGTTGGTAAAAAGGAGGGTATCCGTTTTGGTGGTGAATTCCATCACATCCCCGAAATCGTGCACACTTGAGGGGAACCCAAGAAATGCATAACCAGTGAAATCCAGTGTGATGGGAATCATCACTTCCGGGAGCTGGGGATCGTTGGTGGCAATGACGATGAAATGAGTCCAGAGTCCGGTGGTCAGTCCGTCGGGATGAACAATCACCTGAAGGCTTGTTTCTTCACCGGGCATGATCACTCCGGCGGTGATCGGTAAGAAGGCCCAGCCGGCAGTCTGACCGATCCCCGTGATCCTGATATCGTCGATGTAAACACCATCATCATTTGCCGATCCGTCGCTGTGAAAATAAAAACGGATTCTGATAAAATCCCCGTTCACAACATACTGGCCAAGGAAAATCTCTCTGAGACTCCAATTGTTATAATAACAGGTTATGCTTCCGATCACGATCCAGTCGTTGTTATTCACCTGCAACTCAATGTTTACATAATCATATTCACACTCAAAGAGATACCTGGTCATAAAGCTCAGCCACGCACTGTCGGCATTGGTAATGACCAGGCTGTCTTTCAGCCAGATATATGTATTCTGGTAATCCTGGTAATTACCGGCCGGGCTTTCCGAAAGTGATGAAACGCCTTCATAGGCCTGTGCCTGGGTCGTTCCCCAATCACCCGTCCAAACCCATTTGTTCAGGCCGTTTTCAAAATCTTCCGTGAAATCAACCTCCTGAGACACATTGTAAAACAGGGGAGCAGTTCCCATGTTCTGCAGTTGTACCTCCAGGATGCTGGTGTCGCTGCATCCGTTCAGGGTGGTGGATAAACTGACCGGCTGGTAAATGAGGGCAGGAACCTGGGCATGGATTACTGAACCGGCAAGCATGGCCAATACCGCCAGGCCGGCCATGCCCGAAAAGAACTTTTTCATGGGTATGAATTTGCTATATTATTATGAATTAATGATAAAGCTTCCTTTTAAAATGGCAACTAAATATAAGGATTTTCTCCGGTCAGATTATTTTACTTTCAATATTTTTTCACGACGAAAGAATACCGGAAAATGATAATAGCCTACCTTTGCAAGTTCAAAATATAGTTAGTCATTATGTTACGTATTGCCAGATGCTATGTAATCCTTGCCGCCCCGAACAATCTGAACGCGAACAGTGTGATCAGGCATGGACTACAGGCTGACCCGGATCAGCTGATATCCGCCGGAAGCCCCGTTGATGTTTGCTTCATTCAGGGAAAACAGGTACTGGGTCTCTGATCTGCCATCATCATGGAAAAATCCATTGCGGTCATTGGAGGCGGAAGCTGGGGTACAGCCCTCGTTAAAGTGCTTTCTGAAAACACAGCCGGAGTCAGCTGGTGGGTCAGAAGCAAAGATACAGCCGCACATATTCTGCAATACCGCAGAAACCCGAATTACCTCAGCTACCTCGAACTTCCGGTCAATAAACTCAGTATATCCACCGATATCGAAGAGGTGGCGGCTGCTTCCGACCTGATGATCTTTGCCGTGCCTTCAGCCTTTCTGACAGACAGCCTGGGGGATCTGAACCCGGAAAATTTCCGCGAAAAAATCATTGTTTCGGCCATCAAAGGGATCATCCCCGGTGAATTTGCCATCGTCAGCGAGTTTTTTCACCGGAAATACGATATCCCCTATCATCATATCGGTGTCATTTCCGGACCCTGCCATTCTGAAGAAGTAGCCATGGAGCGCCTGTCGTTCCTGACTATCGCTTTCGAAAATACAGCATTGTCCGGCTTCCTTTCAGATAAACTATCGAGCCGGTATATGAAAATATCATCCACCCGCGACATCCTGGGCGTGGAATACGCAGCCGTCCTGAAGAATATCATGGCCATCGCCAACGGGATCTGCGTAGGACTGGGTTACGGAGATAATTTTCAATCGGTACTGATCGTGAACTCCATACGCGAAGTCAAACGCTTTCTCGATAAAATCAACCGGGTGGAAAGAGATATCAACAGTCCGGTATATGTGGGCGACCTTATCGTAACGGCCTATTCACAGTTCAGCCGGAACCGGACTTTCGGCCACCTGATCGGCAAAGGCTACTCTCCCGAATTTGCCAGGATAGAAATGAAAATGGTGGCTGAAGGATATTATGCCGCCCGCGGAATTCACGAAATCAACCGGGAACTTCAGGTTGATATGCCCATTTCCGGTGCTGTATACAATATTTTATATGCGTCCGCCGATCCCAGGGAGGAAATGAAACAACTCGCCGCCAGGCTCGAATGATCAATGAAATCCCTGACATGCTTTCATCCGGATCGCACAAGCAAGTGCCCAAATCCCTTTGCATAATAATTTACCAAAACGATATCCTATGAAAAAACTATGCTTCATTTTCTCGCTCGCGGCTTTGTTCCTGCGTTCATATGCCTTTACCCCGCCTGATGAAGGGATGTGGCTGCCCATGTTCGTTGAAAGGCTTAACTGGGTCGATATTCAGAAAATGGGCCTGCAGCTGACCGCACAGGAATTATATGACATCAACAATTCCAGCCTCAAAGACGCCATCGCCGGCCTGTCTTCCGACGACGGAGCACCGGGCGGGTATTTCTGTACCGGCGAAATGGTCAGCAAACAGGGACTGATGTTTACCAACCACCATTGTGGCTATGATGCCATCCAGAAACACAGTACGGTGGATCATGATTACCTTACCGACGGATTCTGGGCCATGCGCTTCGAAGAGGAACTTCCCAATGAAGGCATGACGGCCTCCTTCCTCGTAAAGATGGATGACGTCACTTCTCAGGTGCTGGAAGGGATCACTGATACCACTCCCGACCAGACACGATCTAAAAAAATCAGGGAAATGATTGATAAAATCAGCAAGAAAGCGGAAGAGGACGGTAAATACCAGGCGGTAGTGAAAAGCTTTTATTCGGGGAATGAATTCTATCTTTTTGTATACCAGACATTTAATGATGTCCGCCTGGTGGGTGCCCCGCCTTCGGCCATCGGCAAATTCGGCGGCGATACCGATAACTGGATGTGGCCACGCCATACGGGCGACTTCTGTATCTTCAGGGTTTACTGCGCTCCCGACGGAAAACCGGCTGAATATGCAAAAGAAAATGTTCCGTACGAACCGAAACACTTCCTGCCGGTTTCCCTCAAAGGAGTGACCAGAGACGACTTCGCCATGATCTGGGGATTTCCGGGCACCACACAACGGTATATGACATCATTCGGCGTTGATTACACCCTGAACCATATGAATCCGGCCCTGATCAGCCTTTTGGGTAAAAAGCTGGAAATCTGGAAGGAAGCCATGGACAACGACAAGTCCGTCAGGATTAAATATTCCTCCAAGTATGCTACCTATGCAAACGGATGGAAGAACTTTATCGGCGAAAACCGGGGGATCAAACGCCTGAAGGTAGCCGATAAGAAGCGGGAACTGGAAGGCCGCTTCCTGGCCTGGGCGGGAGCCGATGCCAAAAGAAAGGAGAAATACGGTGAAGCCCTCGGCATGATCGAAAAGGCATACGGTGAACAGGCTAAGGTTGCGCAACCGCTGTTCTATACGATGTTGGGACTTTTCAGGGGAGCCGAGGTGTTTGACCTGGTCCAGGGTTCCATGGGACTTTACGGGGCCATTGAAAACAAAAAGAAAGATCCGGAGGGGCTGAAAACAGCGGTTGAAGAAATGAGAGCATCGGTGAAAACTTTTTATAAGGATTATGATGCCGCGGTCGACCAGCAGGTCATGGCAGAACTCTTCGCCATGTGCTACCGCGATGTGGCACATGAAATGCTCCCGGCTGCGCTTCCCGCCATTGATAAGAAATACAAGGGCGATTTCAGCGCCTGGGCGGCTGAAGTCTTTAAAAAATCCATTTTTACCTCCGAAGCGAAGATCAATGCCTTCCTCGATAATCCAAAGCAGAAAACCCTGGCCAAAGATCCCCTGTATGCGATTTACCAGGAAGTCTTCGGACATGTGCAGAAAGTTTCGGGAAAGATGCAGGGTGCCCAGAAAAACAAGGCGAAAGGCGACCGCTTGTTTATTGCCGGTCTCAGGGAGATGGATCCCGGGAAAAAATACTACCCTGATGCCAACTCTACCATGCGTTTCACTTACGGTAAAGTGCTGGATTATTACCCTGCCGATGCCGTCCATTATGACTATGTGACACATGCATACGGCATCATGGAGAAGGAAGATCCGACCAATGATGAGTTCATCGTTCCGGAAAAATTAAAGGAACTGATTGCCAAAAAGGACTACGGCCCTTATGGTGCCAACGGCGACCTGATCGTTTGCTTCCTGACCACCAACGACATCACCGGAGGAAATTCTGGAAGCCCGGTGATCAACGGCAAAGGAGAACTGATCGGGCTGGCTTTCGACGGTAACTGGGAAGCCATGAGCGGAAATATTGCCTTTGAACCGGAACTGCAGCGCACCATCTGTGTGGATATCCGCTATGTGCTTTTCGTGATCGACAAATATGCCGGTGCAAAAAACCTGATCAACGAACTTACAATAAGGAACTGATCGTTTCGTTATCTGAATGCTTGCTTTGTTCTATCATCCGAAAGGATGAAGAGGCCGCCCTGCAAAGGGTGGCCTCTGTTTTTTCTCTCCGGGACAGACTGGCCGGAAAATAGCCCTACAAAGCCTGTTCATCCTGCCCCGGCATAGCAATTCTTACGAAGTCACGGAAATTTTCCCTGGTTATCAGGGTTGTTTCCGCATGATATGTTTCAGTGAATATCTGTGGGAAAGTTGCTTTTTTACTGTTCCACTTGAATTCATATCCGGAAATCCGGCTATTTCTTTCTTCCACAAAATCAATTTGCTGTTGTTGTCTTGTTCTCCAGAAAAACATTCTTGAGAAGGTGTCCTTGTAGAGATTTTGCTTTCTTCGTTCGGAAACCAGAAAGTTCTCCCAAAGCGCCCCCTTATCCGTTCTTAAATCAAGTGGATTAAAATCTCCAATGATCATATTTCTTATACCATTATCATAAAAGTAAATCTTGCGGTTTTGTTTTATTTCGTTTCTCAGATTCCTGCTAAAGCTGTTCAGCTTGAAAACAATATAACCTTTTTCCAAAATCTCAATGTACTGTTGAACAGTTATCTTGTTTATTCCTACGGTTTGCGACAGCTCATTGTAATTTACTTCGCTGCCCATTTGCAGGGCTAATGCCTGCAATAGTTTGTCAAGAACTTCCGGTTTTCTGATGTCTGAGAATGCCAGAATATCCCTGTACAAGTAACTGTTCACGAGGTTTTTCAGTACTTCCCTTTCTTTACCCTGATTATTAATTACTTCAGGGTAGAAACCAAATAGCAGGCGGTTCTCAATCTGTTGCTCTGATTGAATAAATCCTGTTTTATTTTCATATTCCTCCCATGAGATAGGAAACAGTTCATACTCCCATTTTCTGCCGGTTAAAGGTTCGTTCAACGCATTGCCAAAGTTAAATGATGAAGAACCGCTTATGAACAATTGAACATCTTTGAACTGGTCAGTGATTATTTTTAAAGTCAGACCGATTCCTGGAATTCAAAGTGAAGTTTGAAGGGAAAAGGATCTGGATAAACCGGGTCTTCGGGTCTTCGGTGTGGAATGTTCAGAGGTTTATAAGTTTAGAAGTAAAGTGTGAACAAGCATGACCAATTCTTGTTTAAAGTTTTTGACAATACATTATTCATTTTAAAATTAATCTAAACTGAAAAACAATGAAACGACTGACCATTATTTTACTTGCACTGATAACTGGTGCACAGGCATACAGCCAGGGCTGGCAGGTTGACAAATCGCACTCCGGCATCAGCTTTACGGTACCCCACCTGGTGATCTCAGATGTTACGGGCAATTTCAGGGACTGGGATATCGAAGTAACTTCAGCCAGGGACGATTTCTCCGACATGAAGGTGAAAGCCACGATTAAAGTTGACGGGATCAATACCGACAATGCAAAACGGGATGAGCACCTGAAAGGAGATGATTTCTTCAACGCTGAAAAGTATCCCGAGATCAGGTTCAACGGTTACAGCGTATACAAGGTTGATGACAAGAACTTTAAGATCACGGGCGACCTGACCATCCGCGATGTTACCAAAAAAGTGATGTTTGACGCCGTGAACCAGGGGACGGTAAAATCGCCCTGGGGACAGACAGTTTCTGTCTGGAAAGCCACTACTAAGATCAACCGTTTTGATTACAACCTGAAATGGGATGCAAAAATTGAATCCGGTGGTCTGGTTGTCGGCGACATGGTCACCATCAATATTACTATTGAATTAGTTAAATAAAGGACATATCTTTGCACTCCCTTTTATACCCATGAGGAGTGTATTAATGATCTTTCTGCCGGCGCTGTTAGCGCTGGCTTTTCTTATATCCTGCAAGACGGTGCATCGCCCTGCCGGCAGCAGCGGCGATGCCTTTTTATGGAAAGATATCCCTGCACAGGAAATTCCTGTGATGGGATATCAGGCCCCCCTTCCGGCGCAGTACCGCAGCCTGGTCATGAACACAGCAAAAATGCGGACTATCCTGCAAAAAACCCATACCCAAACAGAGAATTCTGGCCACAAACCTTCTGCCGTCATTGAACTGCCCCTGCCCGAAGGAGGTTATGGCAGTTATACAATCACGGAGCAGGTTACCATGGCACCCGCCCTCCTCGAAAAATATCCGCAGCTCAGAACCTATGGCGGACAGGGGATCACCGAACCAACTTCCACCGTAAAACTGGATTTCATGCCCGGCGGTTTCCATGCATACCTGTCCACCCAAAATGGAGCCGTGATCATCGAACCATATTCAATGGGAGACACCCTGCATTACCTGTGTTTTTACAAACATCTCTCCACCAGGGAGAAAGAGGTATTCGAAATTCCTGCCGACAGTATTAAAGAAGAAAAATAACCCAACATGATGAAACCTTTTCCCTTTTCCCTTTCTTTCATGGTCCTGCTGTTGATATCCTTCAGCAGTGCCGTTGCGCAGCCTTATCTGTGGCAGGATATGTCACGGCCGTCCGGCGCATTCACTTTAAAAGCAGCACAAAGGGCTGCCGCGTATAAAGCCTGGAAGCTTGATCCCGCGCTATTGCGTGCATATCTGCAAACGGTGCCGGACGAAAAGCAGGTACCGGTCCACCGCAGCGGCTTTATGCTGGATCTTCCCATGCCGGACGGAACATTCAGTTCATTCCGGCTGGTTTACTCCCCGGTTATGGAAAAGGGCCTAGCAGATGCTTATCCGCAGATAACCACCTGGGCAGGCACAGGTATTGACGATCCTTCGGCCACCCTGCGTTGCGACATTACTCCCTTTGGATTTCATGCCATGATCATTTCGGAAAGCGGCACGGTTTTCATCGATCCCGTGGATATGGATCATCCGTTTGAATACATTTCGTATGATAAGAAAGATGCCATCCGGCAGGGTTTTGCCATGGAATGTCTGGTGGATGAAGCATGTCACGCCGGTGATCATGAACACCTTCATGCTTTAAAAGGAACACTGAATGTGGAAGGACAGTTGCGTACCTATCGCCTGGCACTGGCATGCACGGGAGAATATGCCGCTTTTTACGGCGGAACGGTGGCCGGCGCCCTTGCAGGCATGGTGACAACCATGAACAGGGTGAACGGTGTTTATGAAAGAGAACTGGGTATCCACATGAACCTGATTGAGAATGACACCCTGCTGATCTATACGAATGCTTCCAGTGACCCTTACAGCAACAACAACGGTTCAACCATGCTGAGCCAGAACCAGAGCAATATCAATAACGTGATCGGCAGCCAGAATTACGATATCGGCCATGTCTTCAGTACCGGAGGGGGTGGCATCGCCAACCTCGGCTGTGTCTGCAGTACCAGCAACAAGGCCCGTGGCGTAACCGGCAGTTCGGCTCCCATCGGGGATGCATTCGATATTGACTATGTGGCCCATGAGATGGGACATCAGTTCGGAGGCAGCCACACCTTCAATTCCACGGCCGGCTCCTGCGGAGGAGGCAACCGGGTGGCAAGTGCAGCATATGAACCCGGAAGCGCAAGCACCATCATGGGTTATGCGGGTATCTGCGGTAACCAGAATCTGCAGAATAACAGCGATGATTACTTCCACACCAGGAGTTTCGACGAGATCATCAACTATACCAGGAACGGAAACGGTAACTCCTGCCCGGTAATAACCTATAACGGGAACAATGCGCCACTGCTCAGCATTCCGGGCGACTTCAATATCCCTCTCAGCACCCCTTTCCGGCTTGAAGCATCAGCAACCGATCCCGACGGCGACCCGGTGACTTACTGTTGGGAGCAGTTCGACCTCGGTCCCGCCGGCAATTGGAACAATCCCAGCGGCAACGCTCCCATTTTCAGGTCTTTCCTGCCTGTAAGCACAGGTACCAGGCTCTTTCCGAAACTCGCCAACATCCTGAGTAATACCTTCACTATTGGCGAGTACCTTCCAACTTATGCCAGGACCCTGAATTTCCGCTGCATTGTCAGAGACAATGTCCTGTCGGGTTGCGGGATCACCTATAATCCTACAACGGTCAAGGTGAACGTGATCGCCACGCCCGGACCGTTTGCCGTTCTTACACCCAATACCACCGGGATCACCTGGACGGGTAACAGCACGCAAACAGTGACTTGGTCGGTGAACAACAGCGATCTCCCCCCGGTCAGCACCAGCCAGGTCAATGTCCTGCTTTCGGCCGACGGAGGCAATACCTTCCCCTATATCCTCGGAAGCCAGGTTCCCAACAACGGTGCCTTCACGTTCACCGTACCGGACATCAATACCACAACAGCCCGTGTCATGGTGGAAGCCCATGGCAATATCTTTTTCGATATCAACGACAAGCATTTCACCATTACCCAATCGGTCGGCATTCCGGTTACCGGACTGAAGGAGCAGATCAGCATCTATCCCAACCCGGCGGATGAAGCTGTAAATGTTGTGATTAAAGATGAAGGTAATCACCGTTTCAGGCTCAGCCTGCTAAGTGTAACCGGCCAGATAATTACCAGCTTGGTTGTGGACAAAACTGATCTTCAGGATGTTTTTCAAATCGATCTGAGTTCTCTCGAAGCGGGGGTATATTACCTGCAGGTAGCAGGAACGCAGGGGATTGCCGTTAGGAAGATCGTGAAGAGTGAATAGTAATCAGTTAGTAGTAAATAGTGAGTAGTGAGAAGTTGGTTTTATGAGTGATCAGGCGAGCTAATAAGTGGTCACGGCTTTGTCCTCAATTGAGAACTCCTTGTACTTATCCTCGTAATCCCC
>CAZSQJ010000007.1:70652-96922 GCA_964608665.1 uncultured Bacteroidales bacterium
TGGTCACGGCTTTGTCCTCAATTGAGAACTCCTTGTACTTATCCTCGTAATCCCCGAAGTGTTCCCGTATCATCCACCGGGAGACGATGACCTTGTGGGGATATTTATTGGCAGGGTTGAGCGACATCTCGTATTTCCGGAAACTGGGTCCGACCAGGTACCTGACCACCTGAAGTTGTTTCTTTTCGGCCTGGGTCAGACTGGTGTCGCTGTATATTTCCGTGTAAAAGAACAGGATATCGGTGCTTTGCCTGAAAGCCTTTCCGTCATAAACCATCAGTTTCGCTTTGGTGGCATGGGCACAGCAGTTCACGGTAAACACATCCACCCACTCATTTTTGAGGGGGTCGAACTGGCGGACGGCTCCTATATTCTCTCCGGTGCGTTTATAGGACAATACAACTTCCTTCTGGCCCAGTTTCAGTTTCAGAAATTTAGGGTTGTCGCGGGTCACATCCAGGTCGATGACTTTCCGGGCACGAAGGGGAACGAAATCACCCACTTTATTGTAGTCGCCCACGGCGAGACCGCTTTCGGTCTGGGCTGCCGCGAAAAAAGGCAGCAAAAACAACAGGAAGAAAAATGACTGCTTCATGATACTCGGCTTTGACAGGCCAAAAGTAGTGAAAAACCTGATTGACCTTTCCTGTATAATTGCCCGGATACATCCTGGCCGTGCCCGAAAATGTTAACCCGGCGACTCCGGAAACACATTCTTCGCATGCTCATGTCTTACGGTATACCGATACGGAACAGGTTTGCAATAAAGTGTATAATAGCGGTGTACGGTGTAACTCAATCTAAACACTTTTGCATTTTCAAATTTGTCAAGACTGAGTATAAAAAAGCGGATGGCGGCCAGTCAAACCCAACAAAAGACTGCCGCCACCCTGCTTAAAAAACCGGAAACTTAACCGGAGGCCTTATATTTCTTTTCTGACAGGTGCCTTTTTAGGTGAATTCTTCCGTGGTTTATTGGTTTCCTGATAAATGTGGTAGGGTTTCATCCTGACTTCATTGGGATCAGCCGGCTTTACTCCGGGATTGTAGGGAGGATAGGCCCAGGGATTGATGGCCGATACCAGGATGTTCACACCCACTTTAAGGCAGGTGTAATATTTCTCTCCGTAGACGATTTCCTGGGCACCTGACTTCTGGGGAGTTCCCACAAGCAGCAGGAACACCGGGAGGGCTATTGTTGCAAGGATCTTTTTCATGGCGCTGATGTTTATGTGATACACTGTTTGATTGATTTCACGGTAAAAGTACGACGCCCAAAACCCTGAAATCAAATGTATTCGATGTGTACGCTCCACGGGTAGACCAGCCCGCTGAAACAAAAGCTTACCCCATTGGTGGATTAAATAGGGGTGTTTACAGATATTTATTTGATATCGTGTATGTTAATGATTCACTCTGGAGGATTATCTGTATGAAACAACCTGCACTTACAACCAGTCTGAGACTGGTTATTTGTCTGCTTTCTTATTTATCCCGCCTGAATTTCCGGCTTTAACCCGCTCAATAAACCACAAACCCGGCTGAAGTCATCCTGCCGGATCCCTTGATGCGTAATAAATAATATCCAGCCTGTAAACAAGATACATCCATTACCATATTATTATTAACCATTAGGGTTTGCTGTTCCTTTATCAACCTGCCCGTCTGATCGAACACCTGGAGGAGATACCTGGAATTGCTGTCTGTTTCCTGAAAAACCACCGTGATCCTGTCATGAGCAGGATTCGGGCAGAGGAAAACCGCAGCATGGTCTGAACCGGCAGGCATCCCGACACTGGTGGAATAAGCTGCTTCCCAGCCCTGTGCCGTTAAGCCTCCGTCGCTGTAAAAATGCAACAGCATGGCATTGCCGCTGGAAAGGAGCGGCGGTGGCAGAGTATCTCCGCTAAAATGCCCGAGCAGCGGGTCAGCTGTGGTGGCCCCGTCATACACATCAACGAAATCGAAATCGTATTCTGTTTCAAGTAAGCTGAATATCAGGGCAATATTAACATTACCGGCTTGCTGGATAAGCCATTTGCAATCAGTGGAATTCCGGTATTCCAGCGGACCGCTGCCATCCGATATAAGGCCGGAAGAAGCGGTCAGAGTATCTTCAGGGAAACAGTATTTCGCTTCCCAGGCTGCCGACCATCCCCCGCCGGAGACGCTGCCGTTGGTAGTGAAGGCGATGAGAAGCGCTCCGCCGGAGGAGCTGATGACGGGAGGAAGGTTGTTCCCGCTGAACACCCCGGTCAGGGGAGCGGAGACGGAAGCGCCGTCATAGATCCGAACCTGGTCATTGCCGCTTTCTGTGGAAAAGGTAAGAAACTCGAGCGTCACGCTTACCGGGTTGTTGACCGGCTGTATCAGCCACTGACAGTTTGCATTATGCTGATAATCTGCCACATAACTCCCGTCACTGACATTCCCCTGCAAGTCATCGAGCAGCTGCAATCCCTGACATGGCTGAACAAGGCCGGGTTCAATCCCGATAATGGCTTCATGGTAGTCGTTGAAAACATTGCCCCCCGGATCAAGGTTGCTGATATTGAAAAATCCGTCGTACCATCCGCTCCATCCCCAGTTGAAATGAAAGAAATCATTGTTGTCGTAACCGTCGAGTACAAAGGCATGGCCAACACTGCCGTAAGCTGCATAATAACAGACCCGGTTATTGTCCAGTTCGTTCTTCAGCAGGCTGATCCAGGCGGGATCACTGTAACTGCTCCGGAAAACGAGGCGGGTTTCAGTACTGTACTGGAAGAAATGCACCAGGGCCTGGACAGCTTTATCCGAATAAGCTCCTGAGGCATAGGGACCGTAGTTCATTTCAGTCCCAACCCCGCAATGAAACATCAACTGGGCAACAGGGGGATTCGGAGCCACCAGCTGTGCAGGCATGGCAGCCCAGTTGTAGGTAGTCCCGGCGAAATTAGCGCTGAGCGGGCCATATGTGGGGTGGACGTAGGTATGATTTCCGGCTCCCTGTGACGGATAGGCATGGTATTTCATGATCTGGGCGATAGCGGTGGCCACGCAGCCGGTCGGAACCCGGCCGTTGAACCAGGCGTCGGGATCTTCAGGGCAACTGTCGTTGTACAGCTGTCCCTGGTCCCAGGTGGTTTGCAGCAGGGGACCAACGTCCAGCGTGGTTTTCGGCATAGGGTCCCCGCGATCGAGGAGCGCATGCCATTGTTCCCTGACCGCTTCTGAAGGCAGGCGTCCGGCACGGATCGCACCGGCAAGCTGCTGCTGAACCTGGTTAAGGAGGCTTTCCATTTGCGGTGGCCGGGCGCGGGTCTGCCAGTTTCCCCGGGCAGTGTACCCCAGCAAAGGGGATAACCTGTCGTCGGCCGAAATGAAAATAACCCCGGCCGGGCCATCGAGGTCGACGACATAGACCAGCGGGTTGCCGGCCTCGCCGAGGACATGAACCTGTTCCACTTTAAAGTCATTTATCCCGAAATAGTTTTCCGGAAGGGATTGGAATATCCTGCCTGCAGCCTGGGTAGCCTGGGAGGAGCTGATCCCCCCGGCAGACAGAAGGGAAGTCCCTGCCAGGAGCAATATTCCCGGTAATGCAAAACACTTTCGTTTCATCTCAGAGGTTATCTTTGTAATACTGCGACATTTTGCGGAAAAGGTGGACGCGGTCTTTACCCCTGACATTGTGTTCATGGCCGGGATAAACGAAATAATCCGCCAGTTTTCCTTCCTCCACACATTTCTTCAAAAAGGCAAGACTGTTTTGCCAGACAACGGTTGCATCCATGGTGCCGTGAATGACAAGCAATTTTCCCTGCAGGTTTTTCACATGATTGAGCAGGCTGCTTTCCTGGTATCCTTCAGGGTTTTCCTGCGGGGTATCCATATATCTTTCACCGTACATCACCTCGTAATATTTCCAGTCGGTAACCGGTCCGCCGGCACATCCCACCTTAAAGAGGCCGGGATTTTTAAGCATCAGGGTCAGGGTCATGAATCCCCCGTAACTCCAGCCTTCCACGGCCATCCGGGTGGTATCTGTATAGGGCAGGCTTTTCAGGTAACGGATACCGGCAAGCTGGTCTTTCATTTCAATCTCACCCAGGCGGCGGTGGATAATGCTTTCGAAGGCAAAACCCCGGTTGGCGGTTCCCCGGTTATCGAGTGTGAACACAATGAACCCCTCGGAAGCCAGGTAATTAAAATAGAGGTTCCCTCCGCCAAGCCAGGTATTGCTGACCAGTTGCGAATGCGGCCCGCCGTATACATATACGATGACAGGATATTTGCGGCCGGGGTCGAATCCGGCCGGTTTGATCATCCTGGCATGGAGGTCGGTGCCGTCATCGGCCTTCAGGGTAAGCAGGCTGGTTTCTCCCAGACGGTAATCCTTCAGGGGATTCTCTCCCTGTAAAAGCGTATCCACAGCCTTTCCCCGGCCGTCATAAACAACAACGGTTGTCGGCACATCCAGGGCATTGAACTGGTCGATGAAATAAAGACCGCTGCCGGATGCTTCGCGGGGAGGATTTATATATGCGAAGTGGTTATATCCCTTTTTTGTCAGTTGTTTCATGCTTCCGTCCTTCAGCGTGACTTCACAAAGCTGCTTCTCCAGCGGGCTTTCCACTGAAGCAAGGAAATAAAGCTTGTTTTCTTTGCCGCCGAATCCCAGGAATCCGTCCACTTCCCATGCTCCGCGGGTCAGCTGGCGGATCATCCGGCCGCTGACATCATACAGATACAGGTGGTTGTATCCGTCGCGGCGGCTCTGCCAGACAAACTGTCCTGGCCTGGTCTTCATGAATACCATCGGGGTCATGGGTTCCACGTAACGGGGATCCTTTTCTTCGAAAAGGGTGGCAATGAAAGCCCCGCTGCCTGCATCGTAGCGGTTCAGTTTCATATGGTCCTGCCCGCGGTTGAGAAGGGCGATATAAACCGACTGTTCATCCGGGCTCCAGGCGATGTTGGTGAGGAATTGATCTTTGGGTTCGCCCGTTTGCAGAAAGACGGTTTTGCCCGTTTCCGTGTGATAGATGCCCACAGTTACCTGGTGACTGGTTTCCCCGGCCATGGGATAACGGGTATTTTCCAGGCTTGCAATGCGTGTACCGGTATTAACCAGCGGATACTCGGCCACCATGCGTTCATCCATGCGGTAGAAAGCCAGCAGCTTGCCCGAGGGCGACCAGAAAGTTCCCTTCTCAATCCCCCATTCATTCCTGTGTACCCTTTCAGAACCGTTCACGATCCCTTTGTCCGTATCCTCCGTAACAGGGATGGTTTTTCCGTCCTTGCTGACATAAAGATTGTTCTCTATGGTGAAAGCCGCGATATTGCCTGACGGGTGCAGGTCGAGGTTTTCGGCTTTTTCGTTCCATTCGGTGCGTTTACTGAGCTCCTTACCGGCAAGCCGGTACACGAAAAGGCTGTTGGCATGCTGAAAGCTGAAAGAACCCGCATCTTCCCAGGTGACGGAGGGAAATCGTTTCAGGGTATCGGTCCTGATCGCGGCAAGGGCATCATTCAGGACAGCCAGCCGCAGCAGGGTATCCCGTTTGCCGGGCGCTTTCACCCCGGCACGGACAAGGCAGTTGTTTGCGGTCCATGTGCAGTTTTCCGTACCTGTCACCCATTGCAGGTTGGTAAGTGTTTTGGGGTAAAGTTTAAAATTCATCAGATCTTCGGGAGCCAGCTTTTTTTCCTGGGCAGGCAGCAGCAGTGGCGTTAACAGCATCAGCAGGGCCGGCGTACGGTAGAAGAAATTCGTCATTATATCTGCGTGTTGGTTGAATCGTGCTTCAAAGATACACTTTCGGCATGAGTTGCCGGTATTGCGGATTGTTGTATTTTAGTGAACCGTTCCAGGCAAGCGTAAAAAGACATTGCAACCCTGACGGTGATGACTGAAAAACGGAGCCTTTACCGCCTTACAGATATGAGAACGTTTAACCGGACAGTTCTTCAGCAATTTTTAACGAATAATAAATGAATAGCGGAAAATCTGAAATCATCATCTATCAGTCCGAAGACGGAGTTACGAAAATACAGGTAATACTGGAGGAAAATTCTGTTTGGCTAACACAGTCGCAGATGGTTGAGCTATTTCAAACAAGCAAACAAAATATCAGCCTGCATATCCAAAACATTTTTGAAGAAGGAGAACTGAAAGAAAATTCAGTTGTAAAGGAATACTTGACAACTGCCTCCGATGGCAAAAACTACAAAACCAGGCATTACAACCTTGATGTAATCATTTCAACAGGCTACAGGGTAAAATCATTCAGGGGCACACAATTCCGTATTTGGGCAACCGAACGTTTGCGCGAATACCTGATAAAGGGCTTTTCAATGAATGATGAATTGCTCAAAAAAGGAGGAGGCTATTTTGAGGAGTTGCTGGAACGCATCCGCGACATCCGATCATCTGAAAAAGTGTTTTACCGCAAGGTGCTGGAAATTTATGCTACCAGTATGGACTATGACCCGCGAGCCGAAATGACCCAAAAGTTTTTTCAAACCGTTCAGAACAAGCTGCATTGGGCAGCACACGGACATACGGCAGCCGAAATTGTTTTTCAAAGGGCAAACGCTCAATTGCCCGTTATGGGAATGACAGCTTTTAAAGGGAAAAAACCGATTATACCGACACGGAACAGCTTTGCGAAAAAGTGTCTTATAGCGGTGTACGGCATAACTCAGTCTAAACAGCTTTGCATTCGCAAACCCGTCAAGACTGAGTATAAACAGGAGATAAGTATCGCAAAAAATTATCTCACCGAAGATGAACTGGCTGTGCTGAACAGATTGGTTTCCGCCTATTTGGATATTGCCGAAATCAATGCCATGCAGCAACGTCCGATGTATATGAAAAACTGGATAGAGATGTTGAACGGTTTTATTAAAATGAGCAGGCAGGATGTGCTTAATCATGCCGGAAAAATATCTGCTGAACTGGCACAGAAGAAAGCCCTTGCTGAATATGACAACTACAAAAGCAAATCAGCAGATGAACTTTCGGAAGTAGAGAAACAATTCATTGCCAGTATTGAAAATGCCAACAAACAATTAAAAACGGTTAACAAAAAGAAAAAATAATATGCCAGTAAAATACATTCCATATTACCCGGACACGTTTGAAGGACAAGGGTTACGAGACACTGATGACAGGAACGACAGCCTTTGACACAGGTTCTTTGACAAATATTCTAACTTTAATATTTATTTCATATGAAAAAATTTGCAGTTGTTTTAGCCGGTTGCGGAGTTTACGACGGCGCCGAGATCCATGAAGCAGTGCTTACGCTGCTGGCCATCGACAGGCAGGGTGGCTCATACCAGGTGTTTGCCCCTGACATGAAACAGCATCATGTGGTGCATCACCTCACAGGACAGGAAATGCCTGAAGAAAGGAATGTACTTGCGGAATCGGCCCGTATTGCCAGGGGGAATATCAAAGACCTCAGCGCCCTTGATATGAACGATTTTGATGCGCTGGTTTTCCCGGGGGGCTATGGTGTGGCCAAGAACCTTTGCGACTGGGCTTTCAGGGGACCCGATTGCCAGGTACATCCTGAGGTGACCCGGATCATTCAGCAATGCCTCGGTCTGGACAAAGCCCTGGGAGCCATGTGCATTGCTCCTGTGATGCTCGGGAAGATCATGGGAAAAGTGGAGATCACCATTGGTGATGATCCGGTTACTGCATCGCAGGTTGAAAAGATGGGAAGCAAACATCGTGTCACTGCGCACGGACAGGTAATCAGGGATCCCGGCCGCAAAATTTTCACCACACCCTGCTATATGCTGGATGCAAGGATTTCAGACATTGCTGCGGGGACGGAGAACCTGGTACAAGAAATGCTGAAGGTGATGTAATGCCTGTAAAACCAGGCCTCATCCTGCACTGATTACCAGTACGATCTCTCCTTTCACGGTTTTTCCGCTATAATAAGCCACCACCTCAGCGATACTTCCACGGATATTCTCTTCAAAAATTTTGCTCAGTTCCCGCGACACACTGACCAAACGATCAGGCCCAGCCGCTCCGGCGAGATCAAGCAGCGTTCGCATCAAGCGATGAGGAGACTCATAAAGTATGAAGGTGTATGGCTGTTTTACAAGTTGTTCAATTGCTGACTTCCGGCCTTTCTTCACCGGCAAAAAACCTCCAAAAACAAAACGGTCGGTCGGAAAACCGCTGTTTACCAGTGCCGGAACGAAAGCGGTGGGTCCCGGCAGGCATTCCACGCGGATGCCCTGCCTGATGCATTCCCTGACCAGCAGAAAACCCGGATCGGAGATCCCGGGCGTGCCGGCATCCGTTACCAGTCCTGCCACATTCACCGAGGCAATTCTTTCCACCACCCCCTGCAGGGCTTTGTGTTCGTTGAATTTGTGAAATGGGATCATCTTATTCTCAATGCCGAAATGCTTCAGCAAAAGGCCGGTCTTGCGGCTGTCCTCCACCAGCAGGAAATCCGCTTCCTTCAGCATGCGCAAAGCCCTCAGGGTGATGTCCTCGAGGTTGCCGATCGGGGTGGGGAGAAGGACGAGCATTGGGATGTTTTTGGTTTAGGGTTTAGCGTTTAGGGTTTAGTGGGAGACTGAAGTTCTTTAAAGAATGTTGTCAGGAGCCTGAAGAGTTTTTCATATCCCGTATAGGGCAGCCGGCCGGCCTGATCATCGGGGTTGTGGTAATCCTTGTAATTGTCGCCCATGGTGTAAATAAAGACCGAAGGTACTCCCTTTTCGTAAAAAGGATGGTGGTCGCTGTGGGCGGAAGGACCTCGTACTTTAATCTCTTTCAGGTAGTTATTGGCATCGTTGATGCTTTTCAGCAAGCCGGTTTCCTTCCCGTAAAGGATGCCGTTCACAAGGCCGATGCCGTCACCGCCGGTACCCACCATATCGAGGTTTACCAGGAAACGGATATTTTTCAGGGGGAAAAGGGGATGCTTCACATAATGGCGGGAACCCATCAGGCCGGCCTCCTCCCCCGAAAAGGCCATGAAAACCATGGAATATTCCGGCCGGTTCTCAGGCAGGGCATAGTGCCTGGCAAGGTCCAGCATCATGGCCGTACCGCTGGCATTGTCGTTTGCTCCCGGAAAGTAAACGTCGCGCCCCAACTGCCCGAGATGGTCGTAATGCGCAGTAATTACCAGAAAACTGTCTTTTCTTGTCCGGCCTTCGATATGCGCGACCACATTCCTGGTCTGGTGCTTCTTAATAAACACCTGGTCGATGTGCATGCTTACGGAATCCGTTCCGGCCGGCAGTTTTTCCCGTTGTACCTCCAGTGCCGCCATTTTCCGGAGTTTCCGGGCATTTGAAACAGACCAGACCATCCTGCCTTCACGCAATAAAATCACCCCTTTCACTCCTTTGAGATCGGTTTTGTGCATCAATGCCGGCAAGCGCTCCAGTACCAGAAAACTGCCGGCAAGGTTCATCCCTTTGATCTTTTTCCTGAGTGCACTGACCGTCAGTCCGGTATCTGTCATCCAAACCAGTTTGTAAGTCCCGCTGATGCTCCTGCATCCGGATGACACCAGGAAATCCCTGCCGGGAATGAGGGTGTCGCCCTTTACTACCAACTGCATGGCAGATGGAAAACTGTTGACCGGGAAGCTGTAATTCTGAAAAAAGGAATTCCCGAAAGCTTGCAGACCATGCTTTTGAAACTCCTCTGCAATCAGTTGTGCAGCCATCTGATCCCCCGAAGCGACATAACCCCTGCCATGCAGGCCTGCAGCGGCAAGGGTATCCACCAGGCGGCGGGCATAGGTCAAATCCTGGCTGAATCCGGTAAATATCGCAACGACTGCCAGCAGGCAGGTACAGCATATGCTTTTCAGTGTCATCAAAGGAAAATATTATAAAAAGCGACGGCGGATGAATTCCATGATCTTGTGAAAGGCATCGGAATTGGTATCCCAGTTATACTTAAACTTATATATATCAATCAGTTGCAATGCCTCATCGTGTTGGCTCATCAGGTTCAACTGGTTGATGGACTCGGCATAATCCTGCATGCTGCCGTTAAAGAGCTCGTTAATGAACTGGAACTTTTCATTGATACCGATCGCGGATTTGAGATCCCTGATCGGATTCTGATTCAGTTTTGACCCGATGGTTCCGGCAGGGTTCTCCTGCTGAAGCCTTTCATTGAGGGTTCTTTTCTCTTCTTTCAGTTTATCGGATAATGTGGCAGGGCCGCCGGAGAAGGAAAATAAATCAGGTTCGGCGGGAGAAGGGAATGGAGTGCCGGGTTGCACGTCGGGAGGTGCTGCAGGTGAGCTGGTTTGAGGGCTGGGAGAGGGAGGAGGGGGGAAGTCAGAGGGAGAGGGAGTGGGAGTGGGAGTGAAAGAATGAGGATCGGAATGAGAATGAGAAAGGGAACGGGTGGCGGGGGGAGGAGAGGGAGGAGGAGAGGGAGTGTGAGAATCAGAATGAGGAAGGGTGGGTGGAGGAGATAGTGGAGAGACTTCGTTGTTTTTCTTTTGAAGATCAAGGAAAGACTCATACAGATCTCTGATGTTGGATAGGATCAGGTCCAGTTCGATCTGCGGGATTCTTCCTTCGTGCTGGCGCAGGGTTTCCCATTGTTCGCCCATGGCTTCGAGGATCTGCTGGATTTCCGTCTTGATCATGCTGGTATTCATACGGATTGAATTAAGGAAGGGGAAAGGGGTTTTTTCTACCTTTGGGTTCGTGATTCAACGGATAAAAGTAAACATTATTAAAACGACAGCGGAAAATGTTTATTGAAAAGGAAGCCGCCGACAGTAAAGGAAGGGGCTGGATAGAAGTGATCTGCGGGTCGATGTTCAGCGGAAAAACCGAAGAGCTCCTGAGGCGTCTCAAACGTGCCGTCATCGCACGGCAGAAAGTTGAGGTGTTCAAACCGGCAACCGACACACGTTATGATGATACAGATGTTGTTTCACACGATGAAAACGCGGTCAAGTCCGTGCCGGTGGAAACGGCTTCCCAGATTCTGCTGATGGTGGGTTCGGATAGCAACGTGGTTGGCATAGATGAAGCGCAGTTCTTCGACGATCAATTGGTTCCGGTATGCAATAAGCTGGCGGACATGGGGATACGCGTCATCGTTGCTGGGCTCGACATGGACTACCTTGGCAAGCCTTTCGGGCCTGTACCGGATTTGCTGGCTTCAGCCGAATACATTGACAAAGTGCACGCCATCTGTGTTAAATGCGGCAAGCTGGCGCATTATTCGCACCGTACGGTCTTAAACAACAAACTGGTGATGCTTGGCGAACAGGAAAGCTATGAACCCCTGTGCCGGAGTTGTTATGTCAGGGAAACCCGCCACCACCCGGATGAATGATATCCATTCCCCTTTCCATTGATTTCAGATGAACAGAAAACTATTGACACTCACATGCCTGGCCTTTGTTCTGACTTACGGCCTGCCGCTTACAGCCAACCCCTGGATCCGCGGTGCTGGAGGTGGAGGTAATGAAGGAGGCAGCGCCCTGGCCACAGACGCATCGGGAAATACCTATCTGACGGGTGCTTTCACCAGCACCAGCCTGACTTTCGGCAATACCGTCCTGTTAAATGCGGGAGGGACCGACTTCTTCCTGGCCAAGTTCAACCCCGCAGGAGAAGTACTCTGGGCCGTCAGTGCCGGAAGCAGCGGTGATGAAGGCGGATATGCCATCGACTGTGACGGCAACGGAAATGTCTATGTGTGCGGATCCTATACCGGCAGCCAGCTTGCGTTTGGCAATACCACCCTGACCAATGCCGGGATGAGCGATATCTTCCTTGTGAAATACACCTCCGCAGGCAACGTCGACTGGGCTAAAACATACGGCAGTGCCATGGATGAAGAAGCATTCGGACTGGATTACAGTCCGGCCGGCTTCCTGGTGATAACGGGATATTTCTCAGGGGCAAGCCTTTCTTTCGGAAACAACACCATCAACAACGCCCAGGCATCCACCAATGACATCTTTCTTGCCAGGCTGAACCAGAACGGCAATGCCCAGTGGGCCAGAAGTGCAGGTGGCTCCGGCAATGAAGCCGCATACGATATAGCCTCCGACAGCCAGGGAAACATATTCATTACCGGTGGGTTTTCAAGCAACACCATCAGCTTCGGTTCCACCGTCCTTACCCATGCCGGCTCAGGTGACATCTTCACTGCCAGGTATAATGCACAGGGAAATCCGCAATGGGCAAGACAGGCGGGGGGGATTTACGCCGAAGAAGGCTATGCCCTTCACTCCGACAATAACGGAAATATCGTGGTATGCGGATATTATTACAGCACTTCCCTGTCATTCGACACCTGGACGATAAGCAACAGTATGCCCGGACTGACAGATGTTTTCCTGGTGAAGTACAATGTTTCCGGTACCTGCCTCTGGGCCTTCGGCACCGGAGGGAGCGGATATGAAGCCGCCTATGATGTTACCATGAACACGACTGGCAATATTTTTCTAACAGGAGCTCACACCAGTCCATCGTTTTTATTGGGCAACGACACCCTGCTGTGTTCAGGGCAGGCCGATGTTTTTACTGCCGGATTCAGTGCATCGGGGATTCCGCTGTGGGCAGGTGGATACGGTGGTACAGGAACGGAGGAAGGGATCGCAATAACAACCGATCCTTCCGGTAACCCTTTAATATGCGGTTATTTCAGCAGCCTGGAGTTGGATGCCGGCAGCCAGATATTGACAAATGAAAGTCCCCCCGCCAACGACATCTTCCTGATACGCTTCGGTCAGACCGGCAATCCCGCCTGGGCTGCCTCATTTCATGGTGCGGGTTACGACTGGGCTTCGGCTGTCGCCGCCGATACAAACGGTAATACCTATATCACAGGCGGTTTTTCATCACAGATGATCTGTGTGGAATCGGGCAATCTGGTTAACAGGGGCGGGAATGACATCTTCCTTGCCGGATCCGATTCCGCAGGCCGCTTTGACTGGGCCATTACCGCCGGCGGTGCAAATAACGATGCTGCCTATGATATTGTAACAGATCCCTGGGGCAATGTGATCATCTGCGGAGGCTTTTTAAGCAGTCCGCTGATATTCGGACAGGACAGCCTGCTCTCCAACGGCAATGCCGATGCCTTCGCAGCCAAATTCGATCCTTCCTCTAACCTGCTTTGGGTCAGAACCCTTGGTGGAAGCGGGAATGATGAGTTTTACGGCATCGCCTGCGATCAGTCCGGAAACCTTTACCTGACCGGGTATTTCGACAGTCCCACGGTCATTGCAGGAGGAAACACACTTACCAACGGCAACCCTGGCACCAGTGATATCATGACCCTTGTTTACGACACGAACGGGAACGTCATCTGGGCCGGTAGCGCAGGCGGCACAGGCTATGAAGCGGCTTACGACATAACTGCGTCCCCTGACGGTGGTTACCTGCTGTGCGGTGCATCCACGGGTACATTCTCCTTCGGAAACGGCCAGGTGAACAATGCCGGGAACAGCGATCTGTTCCTGCTTAAATACCTTGCGGGAGGAACGCAGGGCTGGGCTTTTTCCGCCGGGGGAAGTGGTTACGAAGAGGCATATAGCCTGGTGGCGGACACTTGCGGCTGCTGCATCGGGGGGTACTTCACCAGCAACGGACTTATCCTGGAAGATACCATGTTGTCCAATGCGTCTGCCGGACTGTCCGATATGCTGCTGCTGTGTTTCGACCATGACGGGAACCTTGTCCGGGCTGCAGCCGGGGGAGGCAGTGGCAATGAAGCCGTCTACCAGCTTGATATCACTCCGGATCACCAAATCCTGATGACCGGAGGGTTTTCAAGTCCCGCCCTTGTCATGGGAAACGATACCCTTGTAAACCAGGGAAACGGGGATGTTTTTCTGGCAGCCGTGGACCAGAACACTGCTTTTGTTTGGGCCGCACAGGCAGGCGGGAGCGGCAACGAAGAAGGCCTGGGGATCACAGTTTCAGGAGAAAATGAAATCACAGCCTGCGGATATTTCGGAAGTCCGTCTCTGCCTTTCGGCGACAGCACAGCCATCAATACGGGTTATGTTGACCTATTCCTTCTTGGCATGGAAACTGAAACAGCAGAGGGTCTGGTCGACCTCCAGGGACAAGTAGTGTATGACAATGCCCTGCTCACACCCCTTGAAGGAACTGTGGCCACTTTGCTGTATTCCGGCAATGTGGTGGCTACAGACACCAGCGACGGCAACGGGCAATGCAGCTTCCTTTCCCTGGCCCCCGGCACATACCAGTTGCAAATTCAAAGCCAGGCAAACTGGGGAGGGGTGAATGCCACCGATGCCCTGTTGATCCTGAAACACTTTGTAGGACTGGAAATGCTGGAAGGGATCAGGCTGCAGGCTGCAGACCTGAACGGCGACCATTTTATCAATGCCATCGATGCCCTTGCAGCCGTTCAGCGTTTTTCGGGTATCATCGGAAGCTTTGTCAGCGGTGACTGGGTTTTTGAAACTTTTTTGCTTGATGTAACTGCAGGCAACGGAACATTCCTTGTAAGGGGACTTTGCACGGGAGATGTGAACGGGAGCCACCTGCCCTGAAAATGCTTCAGTACCGTATCAGGGGAAAAATATTCCTTTATCAAATCAACATCGGACCGGTCACTCCCCGGTTTCACCGCGGATGTAAAACACTTCCGATTCATGGTAACGGGGAGCGATCGCGATGCGGGTACCGTTGGCATGTAATTGAAACAGCGCATCTACCAGGGAGGGATCATTGTTTTGTTCCGAAAGGTGCGACAGGATGAGATGGGAAAGAAAGGGCGCTTTATGATGGTTGAACAGTTCCAGGGCCTGCATATTCGACAAATGCCCAAGCCTGCTTTTGATCCGGCGCTTCAGATGCAAAGGATACCTTCCGGTTTCAAGCATTTCTTCATCATAGTTCGCCTCCAGAAAAGCCGCATGACATTGGGAAAAGTGGCCGCTTACATGCCTGCAGGCCTCCCCGATATCGGTGAATACCCCTGCGGTGACTCCGTTGCAGCTCACGGTAAAGCTATAGGGATCAATGCCATCGTGCAGTTTGGGGAAAGGGCGGATCACAAGGTCGCCGATGCTGATCTGTCCTTCGGAATTGAAAAAGTGCAGCAGTTCAGGAGCCACAGTGATCCTGGCGTTCAGATAGGAGGCCGGACTGAAATACAAAGGGATGTGGTACTTCTTCGATAAGACTTCCGCCCCATAAATGTGATCCCGGTGTTCATGAGAAATAAAAACAGCCCGGACCTTTTCCAGCAACAATCCGGCCCGCTCCATCCGGCGTTCGGTTTCCCGGCAGGAGATACCGGCATCAACAAATACGGCATGATGTTCACTTCCAATATAATAACAGTTTCCGTTACTGCCGGAATTCAATGAAGCGATATAGAGGGACATGGCCGCAAGATACGGCTTTTCCCTCTCCGGAAATCACCTGAGCAGGTGGACACAAGCGTTTTTTGTGCCACGGATGAAACGGCCGTTGTCATTTCCTTCATAATCAAGATACCAGAAATAAACCCCGCCAGGCGCTTCTTTATTCCCGTACTTCCCGTACCATGCAGCTGCCGGATCATCGCTCTCCCAGAGCAGTTGTCCCCAGCGATTGAAAATGCTCAAACGGTAACTCCTGATCCTGCAATCCAACTCCGGGCGGAAACTGTCATTGAAGCCGTCATTGTTGGGAGTGAAGACATTGGGCGCGTCCACATGACAGTAACAGTCATGGTACGTCACCGCAATCAGGGCGGTATCCGCATCGCAACGGTGATAAACCCTTACCCAGTAGGTACCCGGCGCGCTGATACGGCAGACGGGCTCCGTGCTTTTGTCGGACCACTCGTAAAGGCAACCCCAGCAGGAAACATCCAGCAGCAGTTCATCTCCCGTGCACAATACAGTATCCATGGGAAGCTTGATCAGGGGCTTGTCCAACATTCCAACAACGATGGTGTCTCTGATGCGGCACTGCCCGGTACCGGCATCCACCCAATACACTCCCATGTCGTTGACAAGGATGGCCGAATCGGTGCTACCGGTGCTCCATAACCACGAATCACCCGTTCCCGCTGCATTCAGCAGAATCTGCTGTCCGCGGCAAAGGGTGGTATCGGCTCCAAGAGGAGGTTCCAGAACCAGTTCCTCAAGAAACACATCATCCACATACAGGTAAGCGCTGTGTTCGTACCATATTACCGGCTGAAAAGGGACCGCCAGGGTATGGCTGTCATCTCTGAAATTCCCGATAATCAGATGATCTTCCCCTCCCCTTGCAATGTATGTACCGGATATTTTAACCCATCCCAGGGTATCGGTGATAAGGTTGCCGGGAGGGTTGTCGATATGGGCTGGCAGGCCAAACACCGATGCGCTGTTCAGGCGTTTCTCCCCGACAGAAAAATGAACCCCGATCCCGTCGCTGACCAGCGGATGATCGTTGGGCTGATTGACAAACATCTCGAAATAATAACAGCGGTCTTTCTTCAGGCTGTCGGTCAGTTTCACTTCGATATACTCCCTCATGCCGGCAATGTTCGACACATAGATATAAATCCCGGCAAAGCCGTTCCCTGTCCTGGGATACTGATATCCGCCCGTTGGCTGGGAAGGCACGCTGATCCAGCTGTAATACCCGGCGCATCCGTGGAAAAACTCCGGGGTTCCCTGGGAGGGATTGAACCAGGGAGCAGCCAGGCCGAGCTGGCTGGCAAAGGAAGGACAAACGGTATATTGTTCGAAACTATGGTTGGGTACAAGGTTTTGACCAGGAAGCAATGACTGAAAGCAGAGCAGGCATGTACAAAACGACAGGCTCCCTGCAACCCGGGTTTTCATGGGTCAGCGGATAAACTTCTCCGTAACAAGGCTGTTGCCTGACTGCATGCGCAGCAGGTAGATCCCATCAGGCAGTTGACCTACAGGGATACGGATGCTGCCGGGTATGATGTTCCGGACCGTTAATACGGTTCTCCCCGAAGGGTCGAGAACAGTCAGTTCATCAATGGTACTCCCACCCTGCCAGTCGATGAAGAGCAGATCTGAGGCAGGATTTGGATATACCGCAAGTTTCACCACGGGAACCGGTTTGAGACCGGTGGTGATGTTGCAGTTGATGGGGGCAGGCAATGGTTCGGTACCGAAAAAACCGCCTTCGTTGTACCCCAGGTACTCCACTTCACAATCCTGGGTAACCCTGAACATCCAGGTATGCCAGTTATCACAACCGTCGAAACAGTCATTCCACTGGAAACTGAAATCATAGAAACGGTCATTTCCCGATTTGTCATAAGTGATCTGCCCGGCTGCCCCGATAAGCAAATCAGGTTCTGCATACTGTATATGGGAAGAAGCCCACTGCAGGCTGTCTTCCAGTGCTGCAATGTTCAGGTAGAGCGGTGTGGTAAAGACACCTGCATTGATAAAATTAAACCAGCCGGTGATTTGAATCTGGTATTTCTGAAGCAGGGTATCGAGGGCGGGAAGGCCGGTCATTGTTTGCAGGTTTTGCCAGTTGCTGATCCACGGGGCTGAGGCGGATACGCCGATGATCATGCCTTGGGTGACCGGTTGCCAGGCCATGTCATGGACGCAGTACTGGTCGAAAACACTGTCCCTTGCCGGGTGATTCACATTGAAAACCGCCGCCATGCCCTCCATGATCTCGTTCTGCTGCCAGGAAGGAATGGTCACAAATACCGTATCCGGACTATTGTTCTCCAGGATCCATTTCACGGCGAGTCCTTTCACATCAAGGTCATATTCCTGCTGCAGTATCCAGGGAATGTTACAGGAAGACGGAAGGGGCTGGCTGAATCCCGGTGCGTTAATTCCCGCCAATGCCAGCAAACCAATGAAGAGACAAAACTTTTTCATTACCAGACATTTAAGTTTGAAATTCCCCTATAAAAACCGGAGTGGCATCCGGTAAATCGCAATCAAACTCCGCATTTCCCAAAAGGCATGTTCTCAGGAAAATACGATACTGATAAGATGATATTCTGTCTATAGGGGTTGCCCGGATTGGTCGACAGAAACTTCTGTTTGATCGGTACCTTGAAAGAGTGCTATTGCCTGTCGAGCACCCTGGCTTCCTCCATGATCACGTCATAGCGGTAACCGGCCCCGAAATCCTTGTTCAGCCTGATAATCCCCCTGAAAGTTTCGACATCGCCCGTGGCAAGCTTGTCACTGGTGGTGATGGTCAGGTCATAATGGCCGTCGTGCTCGGTACCATCCTGGATATGCACCCAGTTCCGGCTCATGATATCGGGACTGAATTTCACCACCTTGCCGGTAACATGGATCTCTTTGCCTTCGAACTTCTCCGGACTGGCGTACAGCGTGGCAATGCTGATCCCGCCTTCAATCTGGTCGATCTTCAGGGCGGTATCGCGCGGTTGCAGCACCTTGCCCTGGGGTGAGGCTCCCGCCGGCATGGTAGTGGCAGGAATGGGTGTGGTGCTGATGTCGGATACGAACAGTACCGATTCGAAAGTCCTGCCCAGTTCCTTGCTCTCAAACTGCTTCATTTCCATAGCCTGGGTGTAATACAGCAAGTCCCCCTTTCTGGCTTCCATGGAGGGAACGGCGATCCAGTAATCCATATTCTCCTCAAACACCTTCAGGTAAGTATAATTCGTAGTGGGGATCACCTCCAGCACACTCACTGTGTGCATGTCGGGATGCATGCCGTCGGCTTTCTCCTTTTGTTTCTTTCCCTGGCATGCGGAAAAAACAATGAAAACACCTATTAATAATAATACTGAAAATGAGCCTGTTAAGTTCTTCATATTAAATCTATTAAACTATTTATATCAATCCACTTTCACCTTGCAAAAATACAAAAGATCAGGAATTCATCACGCTTGCTGAAACAGAAAGGGCAGGACAGGAATCAGACTTCTGTTCACCAACGTACAACCTTTCTCTGGTAAATATGTCTTATTTTTATCCTCAAATCTAATCCATCCGTCATGAAGAAAATCGCTACCCTTCTGGTTTCCCTTTTGAGCCTGGCATTTCTGACCTCATACGGCCAGCAGCAGTTACCCGAAAGAAAACCTTATTTCAAGAGTATTCCGCAGGGTGTTGCTGCCGCCACGACCAGTTCCTTTGTGGTTGATTCCATTGGTGTGACAGACCTGGTGAATGCCTTGCTGGGACCGGGTGCGGTCATCAGCAACCTGGTATATACAGGTTCTCCCCTGGCCCTCGGGTCCTTTACCGATCCCCTTTCATCACTCGGTCTGGATTCCGGCGTCGTGATCTCCACAGGCAAGACGATGGACATCCCCGGACCCAATGTTTCGGCCAGCACCACCACCGTATTGTTCTCCCCTGGTGATTCCATGCTGGGCACCCTGGTGAGCTGGCCCACTTTCGACGCTGCCGTCATCGAATTCGACGTGCTGGTTCAGACCGACACCCTGGCCTGTCATTTTGTATTGGGATCTGAAGAATACCCTGAGTTTTCCCCGTCCAATTTCAATGATGTTTTTGCCTTTTTTGTCAGCGGCCCGGGACTGCCCGGCACCATCAACATCGCCAGGATACCGGGAACCAACGATATCATCTCCATCAACAATATCAATCCCACCACCAATCCGCAGTATTATATGGACAACACCGGCGGACAGGAACTGGAGTACGATGGTTTTACCGTCCCCTTTCTCTGCCAGTACCCGGTTCAGAACGGTCAGACCTATCATTTCAGGCTGGCGCTGGCTGATTGTGCCGACGGAAGTTTTGACTCGGGTATCTTCCTGAAGAAGAACAGTGTGCTGGGTTATGCCTCCATGCCCGTTCCCTCCTTCAATGCCACGGTCAACGGGATGACGGTACAGTTCACCAACACCACCAACTACGCGATCTTCTACGTATGGGATTTCGGAGACGGCCAGGTCGACACCACCGTCAGCATGACCGTTAACCATACCTATGCCACCGCAGGGGTTTACAATATTGTGATGGAAGCCCACAATTATTACCAGGTCGCAAGTTGCACCCAGACACTGTCTGTCGGGAATGTAGGGGTGGAAGAAAACGTATCCGCCATGCCGGAAGCTGTGCTCATCAAAGGGAACAACGGCCGTTTCACGATCGACCTGGGTGTTCCGGTGCAGGCCGGTATTAAGGTTTTTGACATCACCGGACAGGAAAAAGTGTCCTTTGAAAGCACGGGTGGATCCGTCATTAAGGTAAATACCGATCCGTTACCCAGGGGCATGTATATCCTGCGTCTGAACACGCCTGTTTACAGCCGCAGCTGGAAGATCATGAAATAGTCAGGCAGGCTCAGAAATCAAAGTCATCCATATTCTCCCTGCTGTTGGTATCATCGGTGCGTTTTCCGCGTTTCTGCCTGTTGCCGTTCTGCCCGATTTTAACCTGAACACCGATGTAAGCCACCCTGGATTCCCTTCTCCGGTCGTATTCCCCGTCGAAGTTGGTGCCGTAGGTGTCCATCCGGAAGCTCATGGTATTGAAGATATCGCTCAGCCTGAAGCTCAGGTTCAGTTTATCATTGAAAAAGTCTTTCCTCACGGCCAGGTCGGAACCGAACATTTCCTTCATGGTTCCCTGCGGATTCACCATCGGGCCGCGGTAGAATGCATTGACCTGTACCGTAAGTTTTCCCGGTAATACAAAGGTATTGTTGATCCTTGATGTCCAGCTGTAGTTTTCGTTGGTCAGCGAATTATCCTCAGCTTCTCCTTTGATCTCGGTTTTAAAATAGCTGGCATTGGCGCTGATCCTCCACCACTTGTAAAACTGGTGATCGAGCACCACTTCCAGTCCGTAGGAGATCCCAGATGACAGATTCAGGAAGGTCATGTTGAAGACTTCCTGGTTATTGGTGGTGTCAACATAAACATAGCGGCGGATGACATCCCGGATATCCCGGTAGAAGAGGGAAGTATTGAGGGTTGATTTCTTGAAGTACTTTGAATATCCGAGTTCGTAGATGCTGATGTACTCCGGGTTCAGGTGAGGGTTTCCGTAATGAAGGGAGAGGGGGTCACGCCTGTCGACAAAGGGATTGAGCGAACGCATATCGGGACGGTTGACACGCCTGCTGTAGGAAACCTGCACCTCCTGTCTGAGGGGAAGTTTCCGGGTCAGGTGGATGGAAGGATACAGGCTGTTGTACGTTTTGTCAAAGGTCTGATCGAGGGTCTTCTGTTCCGAAGTGGTATGGGCATTTTCAGCACGAAGTCCGGCCTGAAGGGTATACTGCTCACTTTTGAAGCCAAAAATGGCATAGAGGGCGTTTATCCTTTCCTTGTACAAAAATCGGTTGCTTTGCAGGAAATCTTCCTCGTACACGCCTTCGATGAGCTCAAAGAAGCGGTAATCATCGTCGGTTGATCTGAATATCCCCTGAAAACCGCCTTCCAGCTTGATCTTTTCCCCGAAAGGATGTACGTAATTGAGCTGGATATTGGCATTATCACGGTCGGTAATAGTCAGGGCGCGCTGGGGATACGGACTGGAAGGAGGAAACAGCGAGTCGGTTACATTGATGGTATAACGCTGCCGGTAATACTCCTTTTCGTCTTCCTTATCCGTATTGTAAACCACATCGAGGGTCAGTTCCCTGCCCTTCTGTGCGAATGTTTTGCGGTAATTCAGGATATAATCGCTGCCGTCATCATCATCGGTCTGGTTGCTTTCATAGTTGTACTGCATCATGGGGGTTCCATTGCCGTTGGTGATCAGGCTTTCCGTATATCCAACCCCTTCCGAGGGTCCCGTGTTTTTCATCCAGCTCACCAGCAGGCTGTTTTTCTCGTTGAATGCCATATCCACGCCCAGTTTCACACCGGTGGACTTCCTTTTCCGCTTGTTGTCGGAATGCTGGCTGAGGATGCTGACACTGTCGGTATAATACGTACGGCGGAGGTTGTCCCCCCATCCTTTTCTACGGTCGTCGCGGTAGTCGACCGACCCGAAGAAGTTCAACTTACCGGTATTGTAATTCAGATTGACCGAGCCGTTATATTTTTCTCCCGTTCCGGCATTCATGGACACTAAACCGTTGAATCCGCCTTCTTTTTTCTTTTTGAGTTTGATGTTGATGATCCCCGACATACCTTCCGGGTTGTAGCGTGCCGAGGGGTTTGTGATCAGTTCGATGGTTTCGATCGAGCTGGCGGGAATTTGCTCGAGTTTGGTTCCTGTAAGACCGCTTGGCCGGCCGTCGATGAGCAGGGTAACATTGGCGTCGCCCCGCAGGCTGACGGCTCCGTTTTCATCAACCGTTACCGAAGGCACATTCTGCAGCACATCCACTGCAGAACCGCCCATGGTGGCGATATTTTTCTCCACGTTGATCACTTTCCGGTCGAGAGTAAACTCCATGGCGGGTTTCTCGGCCGTGATGGTCACCTCGCCCAGACGGGATGAAACAGATGAAAGTTCGATCTTACCGAGGTCGACATTCGGATTTTTCGGATTCACCATGATCTCAGGGATACGCTTGTTGGAATATCCGAGAAAAGTCACCACCGCATAATAGCGCCCGAAGGGAACTTTTTCGAGTTTGAAAATCCCGCTGGTATTGGTGATACCGCCATTGACCATGCTTGAATCCCGCATGCGGAAGAGTACGACGTTGGCATATTCGATGAATTGTCCGTTCACCTGATCTGTTACCAGGCCTGTGATGCTGCCCTGCCCGTCACCGTGCTGGGCTCTTAGTCCGTAAGGGAGCAGTACGGCGAAGGTCAGGCAGGTAAAAAAGAAGCGCCGGAAATATTGTGTATCAGTCATAATTGGAATGCAATTCAGGCAGGAGAGGTTTTTGTTTATCATTGGCAATACTAACATTTGACATTGAAAAGAGTTTAAACTTGCGTCTGCCGGACGGGAATATGGTATTTTTTGTAATGCGGGTAAGCGTACTTAAAGAAGAACACAATGGCTGTCAGGGCGATAAGCATACAGCTACGGAAGGCCACTGTCAGGCTGGTGATTTCTGCCAGGAAACCGATGAGTACCATGCCGGTCCCTATGCCCAGGTCGAGGGCGGTGAAGAGGGTGGAGTTGGCGGCACCCCTTCGTCCCGGTTCAATGAGGTTATTCACCATAGCCTGGAATGTAGGGGTGATGACCCCTCCTCCGAAACCCAGCAGCACGGCTGAGAGATAAAAGCCTTCCGGGGATTTCCAGGAGGTGATGATCAGGAATCCCGAAATGACGAAGAAGGCACCCGGTCCAATGAGCCAGCGCGGCCCTCTGCGGTCGAAAATGCGGCCGGCGGCCGGTCTGGAAAGGGTTACGCCGATGGCGTAGAGCAGAAAGAAAAAGCCCGGATTGGCGATGTGCAATTCCCTGGCATACAGGGCAATGAAAGAGATTATCCCACCGTAGGTGATATTCAGGATCAACAGGTTCAAGGATGCAGGCAGTGCCCTGGCTTCGAGCATCTTTCTCAGGCTGACCTTTCCGCCATTGGCAGGCAGGTAAACGGGGTAACGCACCAGCAGGGCCAGCAGCCATCCGGCAAGGCTGATCAGGAAAGCGGCAATAAACACCAGCCGGTAATTTCCGATTTCAAGCAGGACGGTTCCAAGCAGCGGGCCCACCGCCATGGCAATGGTGAAGGAGAGCCCGTATATCCCGATCCCCTCTCCTCTGCGTGAAGGAGGGATTGTATCCACCGCCGCGGTAATGCCGCTGGTAGTGGTCACCCCCCAGGTAAATCCGTGTATAAATCTCAGTACCAGCAAAAGAATGATAGATCCGGCAAGAATATAGAAATTGAACAGGATGGAGAAAAAAACCATAGATACCAGGTAAATCAGGCGACGACCCAGTCCGTCGATGGCTGCTCCGGTCAATGGACGGATCAGCAGGGCAGAGAGCGTGTACATGGCCAGGATCAGGCCGACCATGGAATTACTGCCGTCAAGTTCACTGGTAATATACACCGGCAGCACCGGAATTAGGAAATAGAAGGCCGTAAACATCAAAAAGTTGGCCGAGCTCAGGAGCATGAAATTCCTGGTCCAAAGTGTCGCTTTGATTTCCTGGTTACCGGACATGGTGGGTGTTTGCCTGCATGTGTTGCCGGCAGTTGTAAAACAAGCCGCAAAAGTACTGATTTCTCACGAGCCGGGAACAAGGGCTCAAGCGAAAATTCCCGGTGAACCTGATTGCTGAGGGCGATGGGAAACATTGGAGGGAAGAAGGAGATTTTTTACGCAAAGCGTCCCGGACCGGGATAAACAAAGCGTTAAGGCTGTTGTTATATTCAGAAAGTTAACCCAAAATATTTTACATCACAATAGCATGAACAACGCAATATTCAATCTGGAAAAACCCGCAAACGAAGCGGTTAAATCTTATATACCGGGTTCAAAGGACCGCAGGGAACTGGTTGCCGCCATGGCGAATCTCAGCGGTGAACCCATGGAGATCCCCTGTGTGATCGGAGGGAAAGAAGTGTTCACAGGCAATACCGTGAAAGTGGTGATGCCGCACAATCACGGGCATGTGATCGGTATTGCCCATCAGGCTGGAGAAAAAGAAGTGAAGCTGGCCATTGAAGCAGCCACGAAAGCCCACAGGGAGTGGGAATCGCTCAGCTGGGTGGAACGGCTTTCCATCAGCATGAAGGCAGCCGAGCTGATCAGCCGGAAATACCGTGCCCTGGTCAATGCCTCCACCATGCTGGGGCAGAGCAAGAACGTTTACCAGTCGGAGATTGATGCAGTATGTGAGAGCGTTGATTTTCTAAGATTCAACGCCTACTACATGGCCGACATATACAACAACCAGCCTTCATCCGAACCGGGTATCATCAACCGCATCGAATACCGTCCGCTCGAAGGTTTTGTGTTTGCCATCACCCCTTTTAATTTCACTTCCATCGCAACCAACCTCAACATGGCTCCGGCCCTGATGGGCAATACCCTGGTATGGAAACCGTCCAGCACCTCATTGCTTTCCAATTACATCCTGATGAAGATCTTCAGGGAGGCCGGCGTACCCGACGGGGTCATCAATTTCATTCCCGGATCAGGCGCAACGATCGGCGACCTGGTGATCCCCGACCACAACCTGGCCGGCATTCATTTCACCGGGAGCAATGCCTCATTCAACAAGATATGGAAGACCGTAGCCGGCAATATTGGGCACTATAAGTCCTATCCCCGTATCGTAGGTGAAACCGGCGGAAAAGACTTTGTCATGGTGCATGCCAGTGCCGACCCCCGTGAAGTGGCCACGGCCCTTGTCAGGGGAGCGTTTGAACTTCAGGGACAGAAATGTTCGGCTGCATCCCGGGCATACATTCCGGAATCCCTGTGGAAAGAAGTGCATGACCTGATGGGTGAGATGATCAGCGACATAAAAATTGGTCCTCCGGATAATTTCGAGAACTTCATGAATGCCGTCATCGACGAAAAAGCCTTCAACCGTATCTGCGGGTATATTGAAAAAGCGCAGCAAAGTCCGGATGCCACAGTGATCTTCGGGGGCAAATGCGATAAGTCAGTGGGCTACTTCATCGATCCGACCGTCATTCATACGACCAATCCCCATTTCATTACCATGGAGGAGGAAATCTTCGGACCGGTGCTGACCATCTTCGTTTATAAAGACAAGGACTTTGAAGAGACCCTGCACCTGGTCGACACAACATCTCCTTACGGTCTTACAGGTTCTGTCTTTGCCGGCGACCGCAATGTGATGTCGCATGCCTGCCGGGTGCTGAAATATGCTGCCGGAAACTTTTATTACAACGACAAGCCTACCGGAGCGGTGGTCGGACAGCAGCCTTTCGGTGGTAGCAGGCAGTCGGGCACCAACGACAAGGCAGGATCACACCTGAACCTTTTCCGCTGGGTCAGCCCCCGTACCATCAAGGAGAACCTGGTGCCTCCAACCGACTACAAATATCCTTTCATGCGGCCCGATCTCTGCCACTGACAATACAGGGGAGGGGGCCTGCCCCTTCCCCTGTACTCAAACGCATTCTCACCCTCACACCCCCTCCCGCACCTGAGTACAACCGCAGGCAAACAGGAAGAATAAACAGGCAACCTGTCCGGATGCCTGGTCAGGTATTTCCACCGCTAAGTCGCGGTTTCCTTACGAACATCATACCCCACAGGGTTATCCAATCCCGGGAACTCCGGGTCTTAGTGCCTTTGGTGTTATTTTTCTCACACCGAAGACCCGAAGCCGCGGTTTTCCTGCTTCAAGTTAAGGGAGTTGGATATAAAATCCTGAATATCCTGTATATCCCTGTGAATAAACTGTGTTTATAATGCA
>CAZSQJ010000008.1:0-94317 GCA_964608665.1 uncultured Bacteroidales bacterium
TTACCCATTGCAGCGGTACGACAACGGCTCACAGCGTTCATTACCTTCAACTGAGCGTTTGACGGTGTGAAATGCCTCAGGTATGCAGGACCATTTTCTCTGAAAATGGTGCCAAGATTGTACTTGTCAGCCATGGTCAGTCTAGTTTCAGGGTATCGAAAGGAGACTTGACCTTATTAATATCATAAGTTCGCAGGTGAAGGTAAACTGAGGTTGTTTTCAGGCTGTTATGCCCGAGTAAGCGCTGGATGACAATAACATCAACCCCGTCTTCCACCATATGGGTGGCAAAAGAATGACGCAGGGTATGAAAGGTGACAATGCGTTTTATGCTTGCCATTGCAACTGATTTTTTCAGTATATGTTGGACAGATCGTTGACTGTATCGTTGACCGGGAATCTGACCCTCAAACAGGTAATGAAGCGGTTTGTACTTTTTCCAGTAGATACGGAGCTGAGCGAGGATCTGCTCTGATAGTATTACGGTTCTGTCTTTATGCCCTTTTGACTGACGGATGCGGATCTGCATTCTGCTGCTGTCAATATCGACGGGTTTAAGGTTGAGCACCTCGCTGATGCGTAAGCCTGCCGAATAGGCCAGCATCAGGAGGGTACGGTGTTTGAGGTTCGCAGTACGCTTAAAGATCAGGGCAACCTCTTGTTTGGACAACACCTCCGGTAAGTGTTTCTCTTTTTTAGGCCGGGGAAACTCAAGTGGCATCCATTTGCGCTTCAGGACATTCTCGAGCAGTACCTTGTAAGCACTGATCGTTTGGTTCACCATCGAATGACTCATGTCTTTTTCGGTGATGCAATAATGCAGGTAATGGTTAATCTGTGCAGTTGTCAGTAAGTCGGGTGACTTATTGTAATGCTTTGACAGTGATGAGATACAACCCAGATACGTGTTGATGGTGTTCGGACTGTAGTTTCTTTGTTGCATATGCTGCAACATTTGTTTGCGAAGTCTGCTCATGGCAATATGTTTTTAAGGTTTAACATATTGCAAGCTACACAAACAGACTATATCTCAATACGGTACTGAAGGGCTACCGCCTCCGGCGGTTTAGTTCAACGTCAATGTATCCGCAAACATTCTCATATTTCTGCCTTATCAACTGTCGTAAAACCTTCCATTACCGGAAATATGCGCAAAAGGAGGAAATGGCTGTCATACAGTTGATATGTTCCGGATTCCGACAAAAGTATAAAAACTCCGAATCCGTGTCAATATGGCGGGGAAAAAGTATACCGACACGGAACAGGTTTACGAAAAAGTGTCTCATAGCGGTGTACGGTATAACTCAGTCTTCACTGGTTCTTGGCAGCAATGCGCAGCATTGGTGCTTAGAACCAGGAATGCCGTACACTGTATTGAAGCACGCATATTGCACATTGCTTTACTGTGTCGTCATAAACAGCTTTGCATTCGCAAACCTGCCAGGACTGAGTATAAACTTTCAAACCTCTGAACTTTTCACACCGAAGACAGGAGAGGCGCTTTCCATATTTCAAATGCGGGGGGCTGAATTGAATGATAATCCTGTATATCCCGAATGAACTCAGGAATGCGAAAAATGTGTTTCCAGAGTCATCGGGATAAAGAATCCAAAAGAAAATTGATGCTCATTTTCATAAAGATACAGTATATCCTGTGTATCCCTGTGAAAACAACTGTGGTTATGATGCCGGAATGCCGTTGCGGCGGCTGGCCGAACCCCGCTGGGTCTGAAACAGGAAGGTTCCGGACGCAATCCGGGGAAGTGGGAAAGAGCCTGACCATCCGCAATGAGGAAGGGGTTGAATGTCAAGATACAAGACCCGGGATTCAAGATTCAAGATACAAGATCCAGGATTCAAAATTCAAGGCACAAGGAAAAAGTACCAGGATACAACAAGTTAAAAATCAAAGTTTAAAGGGCCAGGGTGAAAGACTCAGATCTCTTACATTAGCTGGAACTTGACTTCAGATCACGGACAGCGTATCTTTACACATTATTTATTTATTTTACTTAGTTATGACTGATCTTTTCAAATATTCCCTGAAGGGGATGCTTATTCTGATTGCACTCTGCGCATGCCAGGAGCCGGCACATACCGCTGCCCCGGGCGACAGGCCGGACGGTTCTGAAAGCTCGCTTATCACACGAGCCAGGAGGCATGAAGCGGAAATCAGGCTCAAATTGGCAGAAATGTTAAATACACTTCGCATGGCTGAAACAGATACCTTTCTGCGAAACAGTCCTGAAGTTGAAGCGCTTACCGGCCGCCTTGAAAGCCTTCAGTCAGGTACGATGATGCAGGGTTATTATCTGATTCTCAAAGGTTCAGAGCGTTACTATATCATTGACCTTTCTGATTACTCGATCGCCGGACTGGGCAAATACAAAGACGGGAACAATCCCCTTGACAGGGGTTTCCGTGCGGCAGCCTCTGCCAATCCCGGGATGGTACCTGTCATTTTTGTTGTGGACGAGTATCCCCTGGGCATCCTGTTCGATGAGAGCTATCCTTCCATCATCGCCATTGGTCTCGGCGCCATGATCAAACCCAAAGATCCGGGGCAGGGCTTTGTTTTCAGGAACCACAGCCGTATCACCGTTGCAGGCTTTATTTTCAAAAAATGCAGCGGCGAGAAAGGAGGAGGGGTGGCTGTGGAAAACGGCAATGTCTTTCTGTTGCTGAACTGTTTCAATCAAAACCAGGCAAGCAAGTACGGAGGCGGGCTGTACTCCTGCGGCAGGCCGGGTCGCCAGCCCCTGATCTGGATGAATTACCTAAGTAAAAACTCCGCTCCCTGTGGAGGAGGTGCGGCATTGGCAGATGACACCAGCACGGTGTTTTGCGGCAACATCATTGAAAACAACCAGGCAGGGCAGCAGGGAGGAGGTGCATTTTTATCGAATTGCGCGCTGAACCTGTTCTTCGGTAATTATTTGAGAGAAAATACTGTTTCCAATGGGCAAGGCGGAGGGATGGCGATCTGTCATTCAAAGGGCAGTATTGTAGCCGGCAACTATATTTCCGCCAACGGAGGCGCCATGAACGGCGGGGGAGTGGCCTTCACCGGGGACACCAATGCCATGCATGTTCCGGTATTGCTTTCCTGCAACCTGATCAGTGACAATGGCGCGTTTGGAAGAGGCGGAGGCATCTATGCCGGCGGCGACCAGGAGGCTGTAATGATTGGTAACCAGATCAGCGGCAACGGGGCAGCAAAAGGAGGAGGCGTATTCCTCAATGCCACGAACCTGCTGACCCAGGTCAGCGGAAACAGGATACTGGACAACACGGCGGTTCACGGCGGGGGATTGTATGCATACAATACCCTTTCCGTTCTTTTCGCCAACCGGATACTATCCAACCATGCCGATTCCTGCGGCGGCGGGATGCTGCTGATGGAGTCGCCCAACTACAGCAAAAGCAACCTCTTCGGCAACAACAGCGGCAGGGAAGGCGGAGGGGTTTACACATCAGGGAATGCAAGTCCCCACCTGTCCGACAATTATTTCACTTCAAATAATGCCATTGATGGCGGCGGAATGCATATCAGCAACGGGAATTGTCCCGACCTGCATGAAAACAAATTTTCATCCAACAATGCCGCCGATTACGGAGGAGCCATATACATCACCGGTACGGGGACGAATCCGCAGACGGGCAGCATGAATTTCTTCCTTCACAACACGGCCGAAAAAGGGGGGGGCATATATTATGATGATTTCAGCGGGCCCCTGATCTGCGGGAATATTTTCAGGGACAATATTGCCGATGAAGGCGGGGCTGTTGTGATCCATTCGGCAGACGGGAGCATTTCCGGCAACGAATTCATTTTCAACAAAGCAATTGTTCACGGGGGTGCGATACATCTCGACCCGGGCTTTCAGGTAACGCTCAGCAACAATGTCTTCAAAAACAACATCGCCGGTTATGCTCCGCCTTCACAACCCCTTTCCCCGCCTGGCGAAACCGTGACCATTCCGGGCAGGGGAGGTGCTTTTGCGGGTTTTGGTCCGGCAAGCATGGTTACTGTCACAGGCAATCAGTTCGACGGAAATGTGTCCATGCTTTCCGACGGCGGGGCTGTTGCCCTGGAGCAGATTCAGGGACAGTTCAGCGGCAATCTTTTTGTATCGAACATTGCTGCCTTCGAAGGCACAGAAGGGAGCGGCGGTGCGGTCTTCCTGAAACACTCCCGGGTCAATTTCAGCGGTGATTCCGTGCTGTGGAACGTGGCCACCCATGGCGGAGGGATCACCATCCTTGGGAACTCTGTGGATACGATCCGGCATTGCGTGTTTTCCTGCAACATTGCAGATAAGGATTCCCTTTCCACAGGACGGGGTGGCGCCATTCATGTTGACGGAGCCGGTGCACGGGTCATCACGGGTTTACCGGGCTGCGGCAACATCTTTACATCGAACTACGCGGCCCTGGGCGGGGCCATCAGCCTCAGTGCAGGACTACTTTCGGCAAAGGACAACCACTTCAGCTCAAACAGGGCAGCCTACTTTTCGGGGTCTGGCAGCGGAGGTGCAGTATATGCGGAAGGCATGACCGCAACCCTGAAGCTTGGAGGCAATGCCGCCCTGGGTGAAGACAACCGCTTTATCAGGAACACTGCCGGCCGGGCCGCCCTGCCCGACAGCGCCCACGGTGGTGCCCTATCCGTGCTGGAAGGTGCACATGCCGAGGTCTTCGGAAATACCTTTAACGATCATAATGCCTGCAGCGGGAAAGGCGGAGCGGTTTACATCAGGGGACTGGGAACCCGCTGTGCATTTGGAGAATACAACGAGGGACCCATCGAAGATTTTCCTTTTTCCTCCTTCCAGTTTGGCAACATTGTTCAGAACAACAACCGCTCTCTCAATGACTCCGTCAGCCTGCCCATCCTGAGCTGGCCAGCGGATACCACGTTCTCCTACCCCATTCCCGATTCCCTCCTTAATATCACCGGTTTGCCGGATACCACCCAACAAACGCTGAGTCTTGCTGCCATCGCTCACGCCATCCCCCTGCAGATCCTGCCGGAATACTCTTATTCTCCATGGGTCTTCCTGCTGGTTTATGAGAAATTGTTCGGTCTGAAAGTGGTGGAGGCCTCCCACCCGGCTGTCATGATGATGAAAGACACCGTCAGGATTAAAGACAACATTGCCGGCTATGCGGCAGGAAACCAAAGGCTGGCCTTACTGCTGGAAACAGGGAAACTGCTGATGTTTGGCCTGGACTCACTGGCAAGCACACACAAGCTGGTCTTCCGGGACACGCTCAGCCTGCCGGATTCAGGTTTTACAGCCGTCGCCGTTCATGCCGGTATGGTATTTCTCGCCCATGAAAATGAAATATTCTCGCTGCTTCCAGATGATACGGCAGCCGTCCTGACCAGTCAGTACACGAAAATCTGCAGCGAACCATGCAGTTACAGCCGGATCATCTCCTCCGGAGACCGGATCTATGCAATATCTGATTATGATTCTATTTCCGAAATCCAGGTTTTCTTGTGGAACCTTGGAGAACTCCAGCCTGCCGGGACTTTCTCCCTTTCTACGGCGGAGGATATTTACGAATTACAGGACAGCCTGTACGTAATCACCTCACAATTTCAGACCGGGATGCAGCTTTACTCGCTCAAAGTGCTGGATTGTGTGAATCCCTGGCTGATAACCGAAGTGCAGGATCTTTCGCTGAGTAACCTGACGCAGCCGGTGCTGAGCGTTTTCAGCGACCATCAGTCTGTCTTTCTTGTAATGCCCGGCCAGATACAGGTAATGGACAAGGCCAGCCACCTGACCATGATCTACCTGCTCAGCGGCACACAGTATCTTGACCTTGCGGGAAAGGCATCCGGGAACTACCTTTTTGGCGCTTCTCCTCAGGCGGGACTGACAAGTCTGAATAAGAACACCTTATCCGTTCTCGATACCATTGCCCCTGAACCGGTAAGCGACCTGATCCGTTTTTCCTGGCCGGTGATCCTGCCCTTTCCGCCCGATACGGGCTGGACGACAGACATTCCGGTAATCCCCGACACCCTGGTGATCCCTGAGAACCCGGGAAAAGGCAGCGGGCAGCTTTCCGTGAAAGGCGTCATCAGCATGCCGCTTCCTGTTTTCCCCTGCAGTGATCCCGATTCCCTGATCACCCTTGACGGCGGATTCATGGCCATCGTTGACCTTGCTGAATCCTCGGTTCTGGGGAATCTCATCGGGGGCGACCGGCTTGAACACGCCAACACCGCATCCAGGAACGGCGGAGGGATATACGTATGCAATGCCGGCCCTGTTAATGTGGGTGATACCAACAGTCCGGGAAAAGACTACACCAACTTCATCCAGGGGAATGTGGCCGGGCAGGGAGGCGGGATCTATATCGGGAATCATCTGTTTAACACACTGGTTGTCACCAATAACCGCATCGGAGGGCTCAACCGGCATGCCGGCAATCATTCGGGTATGACCGGAGGCGGTATACAGGCAGACTCAAGCCTGGTGAAGATCAACCGGAATTATATCATGAACAATTCCTGCGGTTTTGATTCCGTACGTGAATTCAATGAGGTCCTTCCTGGCTTCGGAGGCGGTATCATGGTTTTTAAACCCTATGGAACAGAAATATCCGAAAACTGGATCACGGGGAACCTTTCCATGGGAAATGCCGGTGGTGTGGGGTTCGGCGGTCCGCTCCCCGCAGGATCGGAACATTTCATCTTCCGCAACACCTTCACAGAGAACCATGCAGTGGATGAAGCATCCTCATGGATCTTACGGGATACTTTCGCGCATCCTGTCGGTACCGGCCTTTTATTGATGATGAATACGGAAGGAATCGCGGCGCTGAGCCCTCCTTTTAAAGTGCACCACAACCTGTTTGACCACATGGGAATCCTTGATGCGTATGCCTTTGCCGTGGACACCTTCCTGACTGACACGGCCGTGCTTGACTTCCATCATAACAACGTCTGGTGTACCACCGGACTGAAATACGGCGGGATGACCGGTATGACAGGGATACAGGGGAATATCTCATTGCCGCCTGCCTGGGTTGATCCGGATGCGGGAGACTACAATATGCAGGATGGTTCGGGACAGCTTGATTATGGCTGGAACCCGTCTCCTTCCGCAACAGGCATTTCACGTGATACGCTGAGGGTTCCGCAGGACTACCAGGGCATCCATGCCGCCATGCAGGCAGCTTCCTACGGCGATTGCATCCTGGTAGACACGGCTTACCAGTCGGCAGGCGATGCGTTTCCCATCACAGTGAAAAACGGGGTTAACCTGAGCAGCATTGCTTTTGCGGTTGAACGCGACATCAGCCTGATCCGGAAAGTGAACATCAGTAATGCCGGCGGCGATCCTCTGCTGCTTCTTGACGGGACCGGGCCCCGTACCATCGTCAGGGGTTTTACGCTTCACGGCGCCACCACCGCTCTCAGTATGAAACATGCAGGCGGAAGGATTTACAGCAATGTCTTGCACAACAATGCAGCCGATCTGGATTCGGAGCAGGATTCCGCAGTCTCCGCCGGCTGGAAAGCCATGTACATTGACCACAACACCATGACCTCGGATGCAAACTTCAGGTTTGACACACCGGAAGAACTGACGGAACCCGTGTATTTCAGAGCGGCTGAAGGCCCGGTGCTATCATCTAATGTCTTTAATCAACTGAATACCAATATAGACAGCCTCTTCCCCGATTCTGACAGCCTGAGGCCAGATCCCTGGATTATAATCGGGATGGCCTTTAACACCGGACAGGAGAACGGATACTATGGCAGCCTCGGATGGCCGAATTCAGGGATCATTCCGCTGACAGACCACGGCTTCGTGGATTCCACCGGAGCGGATTTCCGGCTGCGGGATTCATCGGAGCTGATTGACCTGTGGCGTTCGAACAGGTTTAGCGGAGCATTATATGTCAGGCTCCGGGCCATATTCAGCGCAACAGACACCCTGGGGTTCATCCCGTTTACCGTCCAACTGACTGATTCCTCGACACATCATCCTGTCGATTCCTTATCCTATCACTGGGAAAGCAGCCTGGGGCAGACCTCCGGTGTAAAAAACCCCATATTCCTGATTGACACCGCAGGGATCAGCGGTTTCAGCCTGAGGATCAGGGATCCTTACCAGTCTGATTACACCGCCCGCGACAGCCTGATCCGGTCGCTGCCGCCGGGTGGTGCCATCCATGGATATGTTTACTACGACAACATCCACAAACAACTGATGGACTCCGTCCCGGTTTTCCTGAGCGACACGGCTGCCGGTTATTTCGACACCCTGGTCACTTCCGCAAGGGGTGATTACTGGGCCAGCGGACTGCCCGCCGGCCTTTACGGCATCACGGCCATGCCCGTATGCGGGCCGGGCGGGATAAACATGGTGGATGCCCTGCTGATCCTGAGGCATTACCTGAATCTTGACACCCTCGTCGGCGTGCGGTTTAAGGCAGCGGACGTGAACGCTTCCGGCTTCATCAATTCGATTGATGCCCTGCTGGTACAACGATATTTTGTCGGACTTATCAACGGTTTTCCTGCCGGGCCCTGGGTTTCAGAAGAAAACACCCTGTTTATTCCTCCCCTGCAGAACACCCTGAAGGCAAACCGTACAGCAGTGTTGTCGACCGGCGATCCGAACGGTTCATTTGTCCCCTGATCAAAAAGCTCCTGACATTGTCCGGTTTCATACATTTGTTAATCAGGGTATTACTTACAAAGCAGCCATCGTTTTCAAAGCTGTCCGGGAAAAGGCAGTATTTTAGCAGCCAATGAGAACGTCTTTACTGTTATTCCTGCTGCTTCACCTGCTTACCGGCATTAGCGCCGGGGTGTTCCCGGTATGGAAAGTCAGGAATTATTCGGTTAAAAACGGACTGTCGCAAAACACGGTTTACTGCACTTACCAGGACCGGCAGGGTTATATCTGGGCCGGGACCGGCGATGGGTTGAACCTGCTGAAAGGGCAGGATGTGGTCACCTTCAGGCACGATCCGGCCAAGCCCGGTTCCCTGGCCAACAATGTCGTCAGGGGTATCCTGGAAGATGCCAAAGGGAATATCCTGATCGGTACTGAAAACGGCATGTCGGTTTATACTCCCGGCAAGGGATTTTTCAATCCGCCGGTACTCCGCAATGAATCGGTTCTGCCGCTCCATATTGTTGATAATGACATCCTTCTCTGGCTGCAATGCCGCGGACTGTTCTGGTTTCATCCTGCAGACGGAAGCCTTGAAAGCCTGGATCAGGTATTTAACGTCAGTTGTACACTTAAATGTACCGGGCTGACAGATTATAACTTATTGAAACCTTCCGGCATCATCATTCTGAACACAGACCAGGGTTTTTTTCAGTTCAGACCGGGTAAAAAGACAGAAGTCGCGTCATATCCACTGCTCAACGAACTGGAAATCAAAGCATTTTATCAGGAAACGGATCAGATTACCTGGCTTTTCGGGAGGCAGGTCTGTTACCGGATGACAGGAAACAAGCAAGCAACAGCTTTTTCCCAGTATCCCCCAGAGCTTACCGATCCGCAGATCAAATCCATCGTCAGACTTGCTGATGGCCAACTTCTGATTGGCACCTACGGGAAAGGCCTGTGGATCATGAATTCCGGCAACGGACGATTCAGCCGGGTGGTACGTGAGGGTACCAATTTCACGAACCGGCCTTCAGAACTTATTACCAGCCTTTTCACCGACAGCCATCACAATATCTGGACGGGTACCGACGGTAATGGTGTGGAAATTTACCGGCCTGAAGAGAATCTTTTTCTGCATATTCATACGATGCCATGGACCAGCTTCGATCTGGGCTCTGATTTCTGCAAATCCTTCACCTTTCTGAACGACAGCCTGCTGCTGGTTTCTTGTTTCAATACACCGCTCAGGGTATTTGACATTCAGCACCACCGTTTTATACCCGTCAGCATCAGCGAAGCGGCCGGGTTCCCGCAAATGGTGGTACATGGGATGCAGCGAAAGGGACCGCACATCCTGTTTGCCGGGCAGAGCGGTCTGTGGCAGGCAGGCTTCCGGGTAACGGCCACCGGAGTGACCATGCAGGAGTTCCGGTGTCTTTCAGCCCGTGAGTCACGTACTCTGGTCAGTCTCAATGAAACAGATTATCTCTGCAATGCGGGTGATGACCTTCTGGAAATCCGGTATACTGCTTCAGGCTTCAAACTGACAGGAGAAACCCGTGCCTGGAAATCTGCCATGCTGTGTCCCGTAGCCGGATCGGGTGGGAAGCAACTGTATATCAGGCTCAACAACAACATTCTGAAAATGCACTGGCCGGGACTGAAACTTGTCCGGCAACCGCAATCCCTGAAGCTGCCATCCGAAGTCAGAAAGATCTTTTTTATGAGATCCCTGCACCCGAGACTGTTGCTATTGGGAACCAATAACGGGATTTATATTTATCAGGACGACAGCCTGTTGTACCGGCATTACCACACCGGTAACGGACTGTCGAACAATTACATCTATGCCGCCCTTCCTGACAATAAAGGAAGGCTTTGGTGCAGTTCCAACGGGGGGATCAGCTGCATTCACCTGAATAACAATAAGATAAGGAATTTTGGCATCTATCACGGGCTTCAGTCTCCGGAGTTCAATTCAAATGCATACCTGCAGGCCCCGGATGGTTCCTTTATTTTCGGCGGGATACAGGGATTCAACATTTTCCGGCCCGACGACGTGCTTTCGCTGAAACCTTCACTACAACTCAGTTTATCGGCCGTTACAATCAACGAAAAACCACATGACCCGGGTATTTTAACACACAAGAGCAGTAACAGGTACCGGCATCAGCAGAACAACTGGTGGTTCCGGGTCACAAGCCTGGATTATCCTCCGCCGGGAGCCCGGAACTATGCTTTCAGGCTGGATGGCTTAAAGGATGAATGGATATTCACTGGTGAACAAAACACCATCCGTTTTCTGCAACTTCCACCCGGTTCGTACCGGCTTTGGGTAAAGCTGTCGGAACCGGGAAACGAATACTCAGAAGCCCTGGAATTGGCGCATTTCAGGATACTGCGGCCGTTTTACAGGACCTGGTGGTTTCTGGCCCTGGTCACCTTACTGTTTGTGATGCTCGTTACCATCATTGTGCGTACATACCTGAAAGCCAGATACCAGGAACGCATTCTTGTGCTTCAGAAGGAAAGGGCCGTGCAGGAGGAGCGCCTGCGGATATCCAAGGACATGCATGATGATATTGGTACGGGTATTTCGCAGATCGCGATCCTGGCTGAGATTGTCAGGAAAACAGTGCATGAGCCCGGCCGCTTCATGCCGGTTATCGATAAGATTTCCCGTGTGGCAGGGGAACTGATCGACAACATTTCCAACATGATCTGGATTACAAAACCGGAATATGACAATCTGAAAAGCCTCATTTATTACATGCGTGAGTATGCGGGTTCCCTTTTCGAGAACACCGGGATCAGCCTGCGTTTTGAGACAACCGGCGATATCCCTTCGGTGGTTGTGAACAACCAGCACAGGAAGGACACCTTCCTGATTTTCAAGGAATCCCTGAACAATATCCTGAAACATGCAGGGGCTACGAAAGTGGAGATTGAAGCACGCTATCAGGGTAATCAGTTTGACCTCAGGGTAACGGATGACGGATGCGGTTTCGATCCGGCAGGCATTGAAATGTTCAGCGAAGGTCTCGGCAATATCAGGAAAAGGGCGCTGGACTGCAGGGGTGAGGTCAGCATTGTTTCTGCCCCCGGTTCGGGAACAACAGTGCAATTTACTTGTCCGCTATAATTTCACACAAAAATGTGATGGTCTGCAGCCTTCCTTGTCGTATTTTTACCAGTGATGAATGATAAGGTAATCCGTGTGGTGATCGTCGAAGACCAGGAAGATATCCGGGAAGGGCTTGCGATGATCGTCAACTTCTCTGAAGGTTTTGAGTGTATTGCCACTTTTTCAGACGGCAACGCGGCCATGGGCGGCATTCCGGATCTGAAACCTGACGTGGTTCTGATGGATATTGACCTGCCGGGCAGCGACGGGATCCAGGTGATCTTTTTCCTGAAATCGGTGATGCCCGCCACCCAGTTCATGATGCTGACCGTGTTTGAAGATGACGAAAAGATATTCCAGTCGCTGAAGGCCGGCGCCAGCGGTTACCTGTTGAAAAAGACATCTCCTGCCAAACTTATGGAAGCCATCAGGGAAGTGTATGAGGGTGGCTCCCCCATGAACTCCCAGATCGCCTCAAGGGTGGTAAACTACTTCCGGCAGAAACCGGATGACAAGGCTGAGGCATACAACCTAACCCGCAGGGAATATGAAATTCTGGAACTCATTGCAAGGGGGTACCGTTACAAGGAGATAGGTGACAAGCTGAATATCAGCATGGATACCGTCCGCAGCCACATCCGCAACACCTATGAAAAACTCCAGGTTACCTCGAAAGTGGAGGCTATCAATAAGGTATTCCGCAAGCTCTGATCCTTTATTTCTCCGGCTGATTTCTCTCTGATCAGCCAGGTTCCCTTCTGAAAAATTCACACAAATGTGCGATTGTCCGGGCACAGGGGCAAGGGTACTTTTGCGGGGATAAGGAATCATTTTTAACCTCTAATACTTAAGCATCATGAGAAAATCATTGTTACTTTCCGCATCATTGATAGCCCTTGCGGTTATCAGCACACAGGTTCAGGCCACTGTCTGGAGGGTGAACGCAACCCCCGGATCCAGCGCCCATTACAGCAGCCTGCAGGCCGCCCATGACGCCGCAAGCACCGTAAACGGCGACACCATTTACCTCGAAGGTTCACCTTTTTCGACCGGAGGGCTCACTTGTTCCAAGGTTCTGACCATTATCGGAGCCGGATATTTTCTGGACCAGAATCCCCAGACCCAGGCCAACCTGAATCCCAGTAAAATTGATTCCTATACTTATTTTCAAAGCGGAAGCGAAGGGTCCAAGATCATGGGCTGTTATTTCACTTATCCCCTGTATCTGTATGTCGGGAATATCAGCATTGAGCGGAATTACTTCAGTACCGGCCAGTACATGGTGTATGCCTATTATGCCGATGTCAACAATGTCAGGATTATCAACAACTATTTCGACAATGTTTATTATTACCACTCCATTTACTTCCCGAACGCATCCAGCAACATTCTGATATCGAACAATTATATCAACGGTTATATCACTACCGGAGCTGGCTTCAGCGGTTTCATCACCAACAATATTCTTGGCTACAGCGGCACCTTCTACAATTCGACCCTGACTAACAACATCATGATCGACGGAACCGTGACGGCAAGCAACTGCAATATCACCTATAATATTGGCAACAGCACGCAGTTTGGAAATCAGAACGGGAATCAGCAGAACGTGAACATGACCACCGTGTTTGTGGGAGCCACGGGCAACAGCACCGACGGACAGTGGCAGCTGAAAACCGGTTCTCCTGCCATCGGAGCGGGTGAAGGCGGTGTGGACTGCGGCATTTACGGGGGAGCCTATCCTTACCGCCTCTCCGGACTTCCTCCCATTCCGGCAGTGTATTATTTCAACGCACCTTCTCTTCCGACCAATAATATCCAGGTGAGTCTGAAAGCAAAATCTCATAACTGATCTCTTCCTTCCGCCCGGGGCGGAACCATTGTTTAACCAGGAAAAGACAGCTTTATGAAAACAATTGTAATTCAGACCATCAGGAGTCAGCCGGGCAAAGCGGCATGGGTTATATTTACCCTGCTGTGGCTCTTTAGCTCCGGCCTGCGTGCCCAGAACATCGTCCAGGTGGAGTATTTCTTTAATACCGATCCCGGCTTTGGTGCAGGAATCCAGGTACCGGTAAGCAATCCGGCACCCCTTCTCGACAACATCAACTTTGGGATCAGCACCGCCGGACTGACGGAAGGCTTCCACAGGCTTTTCATCAGAGCCCGCGACGACAGCGGCAGGTGGAGCCGGACCTATGACCGTGCCTTTCTCATCAATTCACTTCCCCTGCTATCACAGGATATTACAGAAGCAGAATACTTCTTCGACCAGGACCCGGGCCCGGGTCAGGGAAATCCCATTCCACTCACTCCGGGTCAGCACATTCAGAACCTGACGTATACCATTGATATTACCAACCTCGCCCAGGGTATCCACCGGATCTTTGTCAGGGTAAAAGATGCAGCCGGTAACTGGAGTCTCACCCATCACCGGGCTTTTCTCAGGCAGATCATCGTGCTGAACAATCCGGAGGTAGTTGCTGCAGAATATTTCTTCGACCAGGATCCCGGACCGGGACAGGGGAATCCCATCCCGCTCACTCCTGGTCTGAACATTCAGAACCTGGCATATACCATTGACATTGCAGACCTCGATCAGGGTATCCACCGGATCTTTGTCAGGGTTAAAGACGCCAGCGGTAACTGGAGTCTCACCCATCACCAGGCTTTTCTCAGGCAGGTTGTGGTTGCCGGCAATCCTGAGGTGGCTGCCGCGGAATACTACATTGACCAGGATCCGGGGTTCGGCAACGGTACTCCGATCCCTTTCGCCGTATCCGCTAATGTGACACTTGACTTTACCGTGGACATTGATTCCCTGCCGTCAGGGTTTCACCAGCTATGCGTTAGAGTGAAGGACAATGACGGCCGCTGGAGCATCACCCATTTCAAATCCTTCCTGAAAGAAGTGATTGTCATTGATAATCCCCTGATCACCGGGATCGAGTATTTCATCGACAATGATCCCGGCTTTGGAAACGGGCAGTCCATTCCCGTCACTCCTTCGGTCAATCTGCCTTCTGTAGGTCATATCATCAACATTGCAGCCCTGAACAACGGTTTCCACACCCTGTTCATCCGGGCCAGGGATGAAAACGGCCGGTGGAGCATCACCCAGTTCCGGAACTTCCTGAAACAAGTGGTGGTATTGACAGAGAAGAAGATCAACAGGGCGGAATACTTCATTGACAATGATCCCGGTTTCGGACTGGGTACCGCCATTCCCGTTGAACCGGACTCCACCGACACCGAATTGAGCTTCACTGCCGATCTCACTAACCTGGCAACGGGCTTTCACAAGTTGTTCGTCAGGACCAGGGATGAGGCAGGCCGCTGGAGTCACAGCAAATTCCAGGCATTCTTCAAAAAAGAAATCCAGCCCGACACGCTTCCCATGATCGTTGCTGTGGAATACTTTATCGACACCGACCCCGGTGCGGGCAACGGACATGCTGTCAGCGTCAATCCGGCCGTTAATACAGGTTTCCTTGCCTTTCAGCTTGATCTGAGCAATGTGGCTTTCGGCCAGCATTTTCTTTTTGTAAGGGCAAAGGATGAAAACGGAAGATGGAGCCTCATTACCCGCGACACCATCTTCTACTACCTGGATTCGCTGCCCACAGCCATGCTGACCGGTCCTGAGGGATTCTGCATCAACAGCAGCGGGGAATTTGAGGTGACCCTCACCGGAACACCCCCATGGACCATCACCTGGTATAACGGGGAAGATACCCTGACCCAGGGCGGCATCATGAACAGTCCCTTTGTTTTTAACGTAACTCCCTCATGGTCAGGACTCCATACGGCCAAAGTATTACAGGTTCAGGATGTGTATTATACCGGTCTGTACACCGGGATCCCCATTGAATACCAGGTTTATCCGCTGCCTGCAGCCGCCGGACCGGTAAACGGCCCGGAACATCTCTGCCAGGGGGCCGGTCATCACTGGTACTGGATCAATCCCGTGCAGCATGCCACCACCTACCAGTGGAACTACCCTGCAGGCGCGGTGGCTGTCGCCGGCCAGCACAACAGCAGCATATTGCTGGATTTCACCAATGTAAGCGGTGCGGGTACCGTGACAGTAACACCAGTGAATGCCTGCGGACCGGGTACTCCGTCCCAGCTCACAGTGACCGTGCATGCGCTGCCCGTGGTGGATGCCGGGCCCGACCAGAACATTCCGTTTGAGGACTCTGCGCTGATGGCGCCGGTGGTGACCGGAGGTTCAGAACCCTATTCCTGGTACTGGTATCCTTACTGGCTTGTTGACAATCCTTATATACCCAATCCTACGGCTTATCCGCAGGGAAACACCACCTTTACCCTCTATGTGACCGATGCCAACGGCTGCCAGGCCTCCGACCAGGTAAGCATTTACGTGGGTTTACCGCCGGGGACACAGGTAAGCGGGGTACTGAGTTACGACAACAGTCTTTCGACACCGCTCAACGAGGCCACCGTTTTTGTCAGGCAGGGCAGCGATGTGGTGGCTTCGGCCACGACAGGCAGCGCCGGTGATTTTACCATCCCCGGTCTGCCGGCCGGTTATTACACCCTGTCGGCCAACTCCACCAAGCCCTGGGGCGGTGTCAACGCAACCGACGCCCTGCTGGTGCTGCAACACTTCACGGTGAACATCGAACTTGCCGGGCTGCGCCTTCAGGCTGCCGACGTGAATGCAACCGGAAGCGTGAACGCCATCGACGCCCTTCTGATTGCCAGAAGGTATACCGAGTTGATCAGCACTTTCCCTTCAGGCGACTGGCTTTCCGACATCCGCTCTGTATATGCTCCGGGAACCGGTATGATCACCGAAAACCTCGAAGCACTGGTATTTGGCGATGTTAATGGATCCTACGTTCCGGCTGCAAAGCTGGCAAAGGAAATTGACATCCGGCAGTCGGGGCTGTTGCAGATTCCGCCAGGACAGGCTGTGGATATTCCGTTAACCGCCGGAACGGATCTGGAAGCAGGGGCTGTTTCCCTTACGCTCAACATTCCGGATGGTATCGAAGTCCTTGGTGTCAGTCTGCCACAAGGTCAGGCAGCCGGTAACCAAAGCGGACAACTCGTATTCAACACTGCCGGACAACTGCTGAAAATCGCCTGGTACAGTCTATCTCCGATGGACCTGAAGCAGGGAGAACCCATGCTGATGATCAGGGTATTGTGTTATGATGAAAGCCTGAATGCCTGGGAAGCACTGGAAGGTTCTTCCATTGCCAACGGTATGGGGCAGACCATTGCCCCCCTGCTGCTCGAAATGCCTTTGATTTCTGTTGACAGGGAACAGTTCACCCTGACGGAGAACTACCCGAATCCTTTTTCAGGTGAAACCATGATCAGCTTCAGTCTCCCGGAGACAGGCATGGTTCATCTGAGTCTGGTCAATGCACTGGGACAGAACGTGAAGCACATTGTCAGCGAACCCATGCAGGCCGGCAGCCATCACCTGGTAATTGACGGAAGCGACCTTGCAGCCGGATCGTATTACTGCAGGCTCTTGCTGGAATGCAAAGCGGGCCCGCGGCTGTTGACACGTAAAATGATCATTCAACGTTAGTTTCCTGCTTGTTTATTGAAGAAGGGTGCCCCGGAAACAGGGCACCTTTTTTTTCAATCCGGGCAGCCCGTGTCTTTCGTTCAGCTTTCCCATGATTCGTTTGGATTTCACGATCATTTGCAGCTGACATATTGCATACCTTTGTTATAAGAAAAAAACGATGCGGCTATTACGAACAAGAAAACTACCAATGGCGGCACAGTATATTGTGAGCCTGTCCGCAGTTCTGGCTGTTTCCTCCGTTTGTTACACAGCCTCCGGGATCATCGGTTACAGAGTGGTGGCCCTGGTGCTGATGATGACGGTATCCGTCATTGCCATGCTGTTCGACATTTTCCCTGTCCTGCTGGCTGCACTGGTGAGCGCTGTCATCTGGAATTTCTTCTTTATCCCGCCCTTATACACTTTCCATATCGATAAAGCGGAAGACATCCTCATGTTTCTGCTTTATTTCCTCATTGCATTCGTCAATGCCGCACTGACAGTGAAGATCAGGGAAGCAGAAAAGAAGAGTCGCGACAGGGAAGAGAAAGAGAATATCATCAAACTTTACAACACCCTGTTAAATTCGCTTTCCCATGAATTAAGGACGCCCATTTCCACCATCGTGGGTGCTGTAGATACCCTGAAAGAAAGCGGAGACAAACTCAGTGGCGAGAACAAGGATGTATTGTTATCTGAAATCGACACTGCCAGCCTGCGTCTGAACCGTCAGGTGGGGAACCTTCTGAATATGAGCAGGCTTGAAAGCGGCATGCTTAAACCAAAACCTGACTGGTGCGATGTAAATGAGCTCATACACAATGTTATACAGAAAGCTAATCCCGGGAATACCCATCATATCATTTCCCTGCTGGATGAAAAACTGCCACTTTTCAGGCTTGATGGCGGATTGCTGGAACAAGTGCTTCACAACCTGGTCCATAACGCCATACAGCATACCCCCGCCGGCACCAGGGTAACATTGGAGGCAAAACATACAGGTCATACCTGTCTGATTTCGGTATCAGACGACGGACCGGGATTTCCTGAAGATGAGATTTCGAGGGTTTTTGACAAGTTTTACAGGCTTCCGGGTGCCGGATCGGGTGGCAGCGGCCTGGGACTGTCCATCGTCAAAGGATTCACCGAAGCACAGGGTGGCCGTGTAGCCCTCGGCAACAATGACAGCGGCGGAGCTGTTTTTTATGTTGAAATACCCGCAGATTCATCTTATATCACCAATCTGAAAAATGAATAAGGCAGACATTCTGGTCATAGACGATGAACCCCAGATCAGGAAATTACTGGAGATTACCCTTGAAAGCAATGATTACAGGGTATGGCAGGCCGGGACAGGGAAAGAAGGAATGATCATGGCGGCACACCACCCGCCTGAGCTGATCATTCTCGATCTTGGCCTGCCGGATACAAATGGCCATGAGATTCTGAAATCACTTCGGTTGTGGTATAACAAGGCCATTATCATTCTTTCCGTGCAGAACAGCGAGGAGGATATTGTCAGTGCCCTGGACAACGGAGCGACCGACTACCTCACCAAGCCTTTCCGGACCGCGGAGCTCCTTGCCCGTATCCGGTCTGCCATTCGCAGGAACCAATCCGGGACAGAGCACAGCGTGATTGATTGCGGGGATCTCCAGTTGGATCTGGTATCCAGAACGGTGAAGAAAAACGGTGAGATCATCAGACTCACCTCCACTGAATATAACCTGCTTTCGCTTTTCACAAGGAACGAAGGCAGGGTACTTACCCATCAGTACATTCTCAAAGAGATCTGGGGTGTGGGGTACCAGACGGAAACCCAATACCTGAGAGTCTTTGTGGCCTCCCTTCGCAGGAAGATCGAGGATAATCCGGATCACCCGGTACACATCATCACAGAGACCGGCGTAGGTTACCGTTTCAGTTGACCCCGGTCCGTTGTCTTTATACCTTCTTTATATCAAACCGGCATTTTTTACTTTTTCCCGATGAAGACTCCCACACCTTTGCAGGCGGAATATCATCAGGAACTTGCAAACACTTCATCAGAAAAACGGGAAAGTCACGGCGGCCACCCTGCTGGTTGCTCTGGGCATTGTTTACGGTGACATCGGCACCAGTCCGCTTTATGTAATGAAGGCAATCGCCGGTGAGAGGCCGGTTTCAGCGTTGCTGATATACGGAGGAGTATCCTGCATCTTCTGGACCCTGACTTTCCAGACAACATTCAAATACATCTTTCTGACGCTGAAAGCAGACAACCGGGGAGAGGGAGGAATTTTCTCCCTGTATGCACTTGTAAAGAAACACAGTAAATACTTATACATACCAACCATCATTGGTGCCTCCACACTGATCGCGGATGGAATCATCACTCCGCCCATCTCGGTATCTTCTGCCATCGAAGGGCTCACAAACGTAAGGGGCTTCGAAAACATACCCACGGTTGGTATTGTTATCCTGATTCTTTCCATACTGTTTTTTGTTCAGAGATTCGGCACCCAGATCATTGGGACATCATTTGGTCCCGTAATGCTGGTCTGGTTCAGTATGATTGCTGTCCTTGGAGCGATTCAGATTATCCAGTATCCCCTCATCCTGAAGGCATTAAGCCCTGTTTATGCGATACACCTGTTGCTGGCATATCCCGGCGGTCTTCTTCTCCTCGGGGCTGTCTTTCTGGCTACTACGGGTGCTGAAGCCCTGTACTCCGATCTGGGTCATTGCGGCAGGAAAAACATCCGGATTACCTGGATGATGGTGAAATCCGGCCTGATGATCAATTACCTCGGCCAGGCAGCATGGGTCATGCAACTTGGTGAAGGCGCCATTCTTGAGGGGCGCAACCCATTCTTCGAAATCATGCCCTACTGGTTCCTGATCTTTGGCATTGCCATCGCCACATCAGCAGCAATTATAGCATCACAGGCGCTCATCAGCGGAAGTTACACCCTGATCAATGAAGCAATGAACCTGAACTTCTGGCCACGGGTGGCCGTCAGACAACCCTCAGAGGTTAAGGGACAAATATATATACCCAGTATCAATATCCTGCTTTGGGCCGGTTGCCTGATGATCGTTTTGTATCTTGGTAACTCCTCAAACATGGAAGCTGCATACGGCCTTGCCATTACACTGACCATGATGGCAACCACATTCCTCCTGGCTTACTTCCTGATAAAAAGGCTGAAATGGAAGAAAATCATTGTAACAGCAATCCTTTTACTGTTCGCAACTATTGAGATCACTTTTCTCGGAGCCAATATACAGAAATTTCCTGACGGGGGGTACATCACACTATTGATATCATCTGTATGTGCATTCATCATGTATTCAGTGTATTCAGGCAGAAAAATCAGCAACCGTTTCACCCGTTTTACCGATCTTGGGAAGCATGCCATCAAACTCAAAGAACTCAGCGATGATGCATCCATTCCAAAATTCTCCACGCATCTGATCTATCTCACCAAGGCCGATTACCGGCATGAGATCGAAGAAAAGATCATCAAATCTGTCTTCGGACGAAATCCGAAAAGAGCCGACATTTACTGGTTTCTTCACATCAACCGCACAGCTGAACCATATACGCTAAGCTTTGATGTTTCGGAACTGGTTCAGGATACTGTCATCAAGATCAACATCAACATCGGTTTCAGGATACAACCGCGGGTGGAACTTTACTTCAAGAAAATCGTTCTTGAACTGATCAATAACCGGGAGCTGAACCTTCATAACAGACCCGACGGATCAACCCGCTATAACAGTGATCCTGACTTCAAATTTGTGGTGATCGAGAAATTTCTCTCTGTAGAAAATGAATTTTCCCTTCGCGACGGCCTCCTGTTGAACACCTATTTTCTGCTGAAAAAATGGGGTCTGAGCGATCAAAAAGCCTTCGGTCTTGATAAGTGTGATGTGGTTACCGAATTTGTACCCCTGGTTTACCAGCCCGTCAATAATATCGAACTCAGAAGGGAGAACCATCACCAGACACATGCCACGAACATCCGATACGAAAAATCAAAGCAAGGAAATCCAATCACTTAACCCGGATGAAGACGAACCATTCACAGGAATTGCTCGAGAAGATCGTTTCACTGACTGATAAAAAAATAGACATGGTATTAAGAAGCGGTGAAGTGATCAGCGGTATGATCACAGGATTCATCGGTAATGAAACCGGAGGTGGGGAGGGACGCATCCTGAAGTGGCGGATTGCCGGTGAAGATGAAGGGGCCTTGCTGGGCACTGATCCCTTCGGATTCACCATTGGCCGGACGATCGATCATAAAGCAATTGCAGAGGTAAGGTTCAGGCAGGACCAGACAGTTATGAAATTCAGCCGGGATTGAAATTTCATGGACATTTCGGGCATCAGAACTCTGCCGGCAGGCACAGATTCAAGCTTTTTCAACCGAAAAATTCTTCTTTAAAACCCAAAAGGTACAAATTTCCGGATGAGCGGGTCACGGCAGTGTACAACCACCTGAGGTATTCGATATCCGGCGGTTCATCGGGCAGCCAGCCCTGATCCACCAGCACCTGCTTCCATTGTCCGCCCTGGGTTTTATGACAGGTAAGGGCGTATGCGAACTTGACCTGCAGGGCATTGTAAAAGCGGTTGTTCCTGATGTGCTCCATCCGTTTGCGTTTGGAGGTAATGTCAGAATAATCGTTCATGACGGCATTGAACAGCCTGTCATGATCCGCCCTGGTGAGGGAAGCGCTCTCGGAAGTCAGTGTATCCAGCATCAGCAACACATCGAGTTCGTCTTCATCCGGATAATCAATCATCCTGACTGTTGCCTGGGCATAGCGGAAACCATAGATTTCCATGGTTTTCCTCAGGCGCATCACCTCGATGATATCCCCATTGGCAATAAAACCGGCTGTCGATTCCTGCGGCAGCCAGAAGTAGTTGTTGCGCACCACCATCAGGTAATCGCCCGCCGATATTTCTTCCTCCCTGAACAGAATGCGGCTGCGGATGCCACGGTTGAACTGCCCTGCACGCTTGTTGGAACGGGTGATGACCACGGCATCTTCCGGCTGCTTACCGGAGAAAAAAGACTGCAGCAGTTCCTGCACTTCAGCGGGCGGTATCTGTTGAATATCCTTGTAGTCTTTAAGATTGAAGTAAGGGGGGCAGGTCAGGGAGGCGGAAAGCTTTTCCCGGATCTGAGTGGCATTGGTCAGGATGCCGCTTTCCTTCGATTGCCTCATCACATCTGTGAGTTCGAAATTCCTGACAGACAAGCGGAACTGAGCATCCAGGTATGCCGGTTCAAGGGCAGGAGAACGCAATGATCCGACAGGGGGTAGCTGGGCCGTGTCGCCCAGCAGCAACATAGTGTTGGTATCATCGGTGTATACAAAATTCACCAGATCTTCCAGCAGGCTCCGTCCCGAGAAAAACAGGCTGTCGCCGGCATCTCCCTGGTCGGGAACCATGGAAGCCTCATCCACGATAAATACCGTATGTTTGTGGGGATTGGGCATCAGGCTGAGCTGGATTCTTCCGTCGGAAGCCGTTTTTGGCCGGTATATTTTCTTATGGATAGTACTGGCCTTCATGCCCGAATAGGCTGTCAGCACCTTGGCAGCCCTGCCCGTCGGCGCCAGCAGCACCGCCTGCTTTCCCAGGGAAGGAACAACTTTGACAAGCGCAGACACCACCGTGGTTTTTCCTGTTCCGGCATAACCTTTCAGCACAAAGCACCGCCTGGCGCCTCTGCCGCTGATGAACTCCGACAACAACTGCAGCAACTCCTGTTGTCCCTGTGTGGGATCATAGGGAAACTGCCTGAGCAATGCCTGATATACCCTGTCTTTCAGCAAAACTGAAATGATAAATAACCATTGTCCATCCCGCTCATTGTATCAGAAGGGATAACCTATTCCGAAATTCCACATGATGTCGCGCATCCTGATACGACCGGGCTCAATCCATGTTCTTTCCACACCCGACCCCGGATTGCGTATCTGCAGGGCACCATCGAGGCGGAAAACGAAGAAACTGAAATCGAACCTGAATCCCAGTCCGGCATCGATGGCGATCTGCCTGAAAAACACATCTCCCCTGAATGCTCCGCCCGGCATCTGATCCGAGGGCGTCAGCAACCAGATGTTCCCGGCATCCGCGAATAAGGCACCATGAAACCAGCCCAGCACCGGGAAACGCCATTCCAGGTTGGATTCAATCAGGATATCCCCCATCTTTTCGTACTGAATACCCGATCCTTCATCAAACCAGGCTCCGGGCCCCAGCGACCGGATGGCCCAACCCCGCATGCCGTTGGCACCGCCTGCGTAAAAACCACGGTCGAAAGGCAATGCACTTGAATTGCCGTAAGCGTAACCGATACCCAGGGCCGCACGGTACACCACAGTCCCCGACCCAAGCAGGTTGTAATACCTGAAATCCCCGTCCAGCTTCAGATACTGAGCATACCGTATGCCAAAAACAGCGTACTGCCCGTTGTCGTCCTTCTTTGCATGCGCAATATGGTTGAACCCTGAAAGCATATTCCCGGCCGACTCCAGATTGCTCCGGAAGAAGTAAAAGTCTGTTCTTTTATTTAGATCTTGATTATTAAATATATAACTATACCTTAAAGCCATGATGAGGTGATCCGTATACTGATCAGTCAGACGTTGGTCGTTGAACGACAGCAGGTATGCTGTAAAGGTGGAATCCGGGAATATTCTCACGGAATTGATTTCCAGCGGGTTCAGTATATGTTTCTTATATTGGCTTTCTTTCCATTCATAACCAAAAGAAACCTCGGTGCGATAACGCCGGAACGAACTTCTCTCCTGATAATTCACTCCCGTATTGATCCTTGTTGAAGGACGGAAGGAACGGCTGAAACGATCCTGATTCAAGGGCACCAGGAATTTGGGAAATACCAGGCTGGCCTGTATCCCTGTTTCAAAAGTATTAAAGAAGGCTTTATCGGCCTCGTATTGTTCACCAACCCGTTTTTGAATTTCGAGGGCGCCTTTCATCTGAATGTTCAGTAACTCCGCACCTCTGAACAGGTTGCGGTTTTCCATAACCAGGCTGGCGGCCACACCGAAATCACCGCCTGTGTTGGTACCTTCGGTTTCCACCGACACTGCCATCACCTTGTTTCTTGTCATCTGTATCCGGCCGTCGAGATAACGCACCTGTCCGTTGCGGTTGCTGTCGCTGACAGGAAAGAATTCCAGATTGATGAAGCGGTACAGGGGCAGCTCATTCAGACGGGTATATGACTGGCCGACATCCGAGATGCGGAATAACTGACCCGGGCTGAGAGAGAGGTTCTGGGTGATGACGGAAGGTCTGAGGGGCATGCGATCCTTAAATACAAAACGAATCCGGCCGTGCATATCAAATTCTGATTCATCAGACAGGGTGTCATTTTCCAGGCCATTCATGCGCAACGGATCATAATCAGGTTCGATGGTGATATTCCGCAGGGTGCAGGTCTGGTGTTCCCGCGGCGGATTCTGGAGGCTGTCCGTCAATACAACCGCCGGATCTGCGATCTGCATGCTGAGATCTATCTGCTGCCCTCCTGCGCTGCTGTCGGCCAGGAAAGTGATATAGTCCTTCATGAAATAGTAATACCCATGGTCGCGCAGCAGCAAAGTAATTCTGTCGCGCTCATTATCAAGAACATACACATTATACGGTTTACCTGGCCCGATCAGGGAATTCCGCCTGCCGGCATGCAGCAGCCGGGCAATGGCCGTATCTCCGCTTTCATAGGAGATATTCCGCAGCAGATAAACCTTCCCCGGAAAAACATGATACCGGGAAGTGGCGAATTTCCGCCGGTAGCTGTGATCAACACTTACGCGGGACTGGAAATATCCTGTATTCCCAAGGTAGGCTTTCATGTTTGCTGCTGATTGCCGGCTGAGGTTGGTATCGAGGATGACAGGCCTTGCAGCCACTGCTCTTCCGATCCACCGCCTGAACCAGTGCTGCTTTCCCCTGGCGGCAAACTGATCAGCCCATATCTCAAGCGGAAAAACTCCCAGCATGCGTTTGTTCGGTTTCTGCCTGATATAGGCCTGAAGATCCGACAAGCCGGACTGATGGGGATGCACCTCCAGCCTGTTGCGGCGGAGCAGGTATTCTCCTTCCGCCAGACGGCCCGTCACCGAACAGGATGAAAGCCATACGGCCAGTAAGGTAATCATCAGGTTAAACAGACTCCTGCGCATGCGGTTGTTCATTCCTTTGCAAACCTACATAAAAAGGCTGTCGGCAGGCAGCTTTTAGGCTGCCTTCATGCATGAATAATTTTAGTGCGACCTGTATGGATTTGCGAAAAAACACCTCAGACCGCTGATGATTATTTCCGATTCCGTCAGCGCAGCCTCAAAGTTCGTATCCGGTAAAATTGTCAATTCATAAGAATCTGCTTGCAAATTTCATCCGGAATCTGTATCTTAGTTGAATAAATCAGACCTTTGGAACCCCGGAAAGGAATTTATCACTGAAAATCAAGAAGCGATATGTCTGAACTCTTATGGAAATATATGGAAGAGCGCCTTCAGCAGAAAGGGTATCTTCCGGTTAATCTGCGGCATGGTCCGGTCATCACCCTGTCGCGTGAGGCGGGATGCGCTGCCAATCCCATTGCCCGGGCCCTTCTGAGACTGATACAGCAGGAGAGACCTGCAAAAGAGAAGCAGTGGAAAATTGTGAACAAGGAGATTGTTCATGAGGCAGCCAGGGAGCTGGAGATCTCTCCGGACAAGATATCTTATGTATTCAAGGCTGAGGAAAGGAAATTGCTGGATGAGATGCTTGCCGCCCTGACATCCCGCTATTACAAGAGTGATCAGCGGATAAGGAAGACCATCACCGGGGTGATCCGCAGGATTATCGACGACGGCTACGTGATTATGGTGGGACGCGGCGGGGTTGCCTTTACAAGAGGAAAGACCAATACGCTCAACGTCTTCCTGCAGGCGCCCCTGGAGTGGCGGATCCGAAATGTGTCAGAAAAATACCGCATCCCTTATGACAAAGCTGCCGTGATGGTGGCAGCCACCGACAAGGAAAGAAAACTCCTTACCGAACATTTCCAGGGGAAGAAGGTTGATCCCGCCATATACGATGTCATCATCAATGTTTCCAGTTTCAGCATCGAACAGACTGCGGAACTGCTGTACCAGATGGCAAAGGACAAATCCCTTATCTGATCCCATGAACCCGGGCCGGCCTGTCCTGCTCCTTGATGAAACCAGGGCAAGACAAAATCTTGAGCGGATGGTACAGAAAGTTCACGCCGCAGGAGTGTGCTTCAGACCGCATTTCAAAACACATCAGTCGCATGAAGTCGGACGCTGGTTCAGGGAAAAGCAGGTGACCGCCATCACCGTTTCATCTGTGCACATGGCCACCTATTTCATTCAGGACGGCTGGACGGACATCACCATCGCTTTTCCACTCAATATTCACGAAATCAACCTATTAAACAGCATACCTGAGGCCATCAGCATTGGATTGCTGGTCAGTACACCGCAGACGGCGCAAAAACTCTGCGAAACGGCAGGCAGGCCTTATCACTGCTGGATAGAAGCCGATACGGGATTCGGGCGTTCCGGGATTGAGGCTTCAGATACGCATGCATTCAGGCAGGTCATTCAGATTTTGCAAAGCAATTCCCTGCTCAGGGTCAGCGGACTGCTCTCTCACTTCGGACATACCTACCAGGCAAAGGACATACCGGAAGTGAGCAGGATATACAACAGCGGCATGGAAGCCCTGCAAGCCTTACGCAGCCAGTTGCTCCCCGTTTGCCCCGGCCTGAAGATCAGCGTCGGTGACACCCCGTCATGCAGCATGCTGGCCGATTTCGGGCAGGCCGATGAACTCAGGCCCGGCAACTTCATTTATTACGATCTGATGCAGGCCGCCATCGGCGCGTGCAGCGTCGGAGACATTGCCATCGCCCTGTCCGTGCCCGTGGTGGAAGTGCATCCCGCCAGAAGGCAGGTCATCGTCCATGGCGGATCGGTACATCTCTCGAAAGACAGCATGCCTGACGAACAAGGCCGTCCTGTCTATGGCAGGGTCTGCCGGCTGGAAGGTTCCGTCTGGGGTTCTCCCCTGGAAAACGCATTTGTGAAGAGCCTGAGTCAGGAACACGGGGTGCTGCAGTTCCGGTCAACCATCCCCGCAGATATCGAAGCGGGCAGCCTGCTGGCTGTTTTGCCGGTACACAGCTGCCTTACCGCCGATGCCATGGGAGCCTGCCTGGGTTCCGGCGGCCGGGTGATCTCCATGTTCGACAAAACCAGGATTTATTGATTATACCGAATGAACACAGGAATGCGAAAAAAGTGTTTCAAGCGTCATCGGTATAACTGAATATAAACGAAAATTGCTGCGCATTTTCCAAAAGATTCAGCATACCTTTACATTAAAATACATCAATATGAAAATCTGTGCTGTTTTCATTCTGCTGGTTGCATTCTGGTACGATGCATTCACCCAAACCATCTCCTCACCCGAAAGCGTCACCCTGGATCCCGCCACAGGGAATTATTACATTTCCTGTCCCGGCAATCATACCATCCTGAAAAGGGATCCTGCCGGAAATCTCAGTGTCTTCCAGCCCTCTTCCCCCTGGTGTTCCGCTCCCAAAGGGCTCTGTATCGTCAACAATGTTCTCTATGCCACCGATATCACCTATGTCAGGGCTTACGACCTCGACAGCGGCACCGTGGTGATGAGCCTGCTGATCAATGATGCAGTCTTCCTGAATGATATCGTAGCTGACGGGAACGGGCAATACCTGTATATCACCGATACCCAGGGCTGGAAAATTTACAAACTTGATATCACCAGTCAAACGGCAACTCCCTGGCTGACCACCGGTATCGTGTCACCCAATGGCATTTACTGCGACTATATGTCGAACCGCCTGCTGATCGTGGAGTTCAGTTCGAACGCCACCATCAAGAGCATCGACATGACCACCCAGGCCATCCTCACCCTGGTGGCCAATCCGCCTGCCATGCTTGACGGGATCACCCGTGATTCACAGGGGTACTGGTATATTTCGAGCTGGGCCACCAATAAAGTGTACCGGTATCACCACAGCCTGCTCGGTACACCCCTCGAAGTGAGCGTGAGCGGCACCGTAAACGGGCCGGCCGATGTCTATGTGAACAGGCTGGCTAATCCCGAGATCCTTGCGATCCCAAGCATGAACAACAACCAGGTATATTTTGTCCCGCTCGTATGGACAGACCTGAATGAAAACTGTCCACCGGAAACACCACGGCTCTACCCCAATCCAGGCAGGCAGCAAACTACCCTGGAATATTTTGGCGATTGTGGTAATGATGTAAAGATCAGGATAGTATCCATGCAGGGACAGGAAGTAGGCTGCCTGCGTAACCAGTTGACAGAAAGCGGATTGCAGCGACAGTCTCTGGAAACCGGACAGCTAATCCCTGGCTCCTATCTGGTTTGGCTGCAATGCGGCAACAAGGACTACCGCCTGCCCTTAACCATAAATTAATCTCCTGCCGGGGGGTCTTTTGAACAAATGCCCGGAGCGCTTGTTTAAGAACGAAAAACAAGGCATGAGAAACAACATTACCTATTTTATCTGGGCCGGCGCAATTGTGCTGCTCGGAGCCATTACCCTTTCCGCTTTTTCCCCCACGGGAGCTCCCGCAGGTTACACCGGTTCTCCCGGCGACGGTCAGAACTGTACTTCCTGCCATGGCGGAACGGCTACCACGGTGAATAACTGGATCAGTTCCAACATTCCCGCTGCAGGTTACATCCCCGGGCAGACCTACCAGATCACCGCCACCAACAACCACAGTGGTAGTGAGAAATACGGCTTCCAGGTTTCCCCCCAAAATCTTTCCGGCACGCTGATGGGCACACTCACTGCCGGCACCAACAACAAGCTGGTGGGCAACAACAAGTATGTGACACATATGCTGGCCAATAATACCGACAATGTGTGGACATTCAGCTGGACAGCCCCCCCGGCAGGCAGCGGCACCGTTACTTTTTACGGGGCATTTGCCCGCGGAAATCCCGGACCGGTAGCGCTTTCCACCCTGGCCGTCACCGAAAACACCACCGGGATTGAAAACCCGGCGGATCAGCATGAGAACTTCCGGATTTACCCGAACCCGGCCTCTGATCATGTGAGCCTGCAGCTTCCTACAGGTTCAGCAGGACAGGTCAGCATCCGTCTGAGTGACCTTCGCGGCGGCATGAAGGTTCTCGAGCAGACCATCCCTTCAGGTACCAGCCACCGTCTCGATTGCAGCGGTCTCCCGAAAGGGATCTATTTCGTCGATATCAGCACCGGAACAGACAAATACACTGAGAAGCTGATCCTGCAGTAGGCAGCGATCCGGCCTGACCGGTCTGCCTTAAGGGATTTCAAGCAGGAAGTCCCTGAGGTTCATGAGTTCAATTCCCCTGTGGTTACCCCTGGCAAACGCATCGAGGGTAACCACAAACTTTTTGAAATTGTCGCGAATCAACAGCAGGTTGCCAAACTCCCTTTCAAATGTTTTTTCTTCTGCGACACTCAGAGCCACCTGAACATAGATTGTTTGATCATCCTTTGTGGCAATGAAATCGATTTCTTTATCAGCCAGTTTCCCGACATAAACCTGCCAGGAATCCTGCAGCAGATGCCGGTAAACCATACTTTCAATATATTTATGGATGTTCTTGGGATCCCAGGCTTTGATAATGTGACTCAATCCAAGATCCTCGAAATAAAATTTATCATTCACCTCAAACAGGCGTTTCCCGGCTATATCGTATCGTTTTACCCGGTGTATGAGGTAGGATGACTCAAGAAAATGCAAATATTCAAGTATCGTCCTGGCAGAAATCGCTATATGCTGTGATTTTAAAAATCCACTGATTCTGTTGGCAGATATCAGGCTGCCGGTATTATCGGCAATAAATGCCATCAGGTTGTTCAGAAAGCTGAAGTTCCGAACATTGAACCTTTGAACGATATCGCGGAATAAGATAGTATTCAGCACATTACGAAGATACTCCTGGCGAACCAGGGTATTGTCCTCCAAATGAATGAGAAAAGGTAGGCCTCCCTCCTGCATGTACTTCCACATCGCTTCAGGAGTATTATCCAGCTTGTGAAATAGAAGGTATTCACCGTATGAAAGGCAATGAATCTTAATTTCCACATATCGTCCCGACAACATTGTGGCCAGCTCACCGGAGAGCATTGTGGCATTGCTCCCCGTACAATAAACATCGAAACATCCCTGGGCAATCATTCCCCTCACTGCTTTCTCAAAATTTGCAATCTCCTGTATCTCGTCAATAAACACAAAACACTGCCCTGCTGCCGGCTTCCTTTCCTTAACGTAATTCCACAGGCTGAGGTCGTCCCGGATACCGTCATAATCCGGATGTTCTTTATTGATATAGATGATCGTTGCATCAGGATGCTTCAGGCGGATATAATCGATCGTCTGCAGCATAATATAGCTTTTTCCCGAACGCCTCTGACCTGTAAAAACCTTGATCAAAGGCTTTCCGATGAAAGGGAGTACCCGGTTCAGGTAACTACTGCGCGGAATAAAGTCTGGTGTTTCCATTTGTGTATTATGATAAATAAAAAACCAAATATACGCATTTTATTTATCATGATAAAAATTTATCAGAGCAGATAACTCCCGTTCACATCTCCCATACAGATTGCTTTGACTGAAAGGGTGATTTGCCGGGATGCTGCGGCACTGAATGGGGCCGGTTCAAAATACCAGTCACCCGCCGGGAAGGCACTCACGGCACCGATAAAGCGTTTCCCGATATGGAGGGCATCCAGGCTGTTGATCACCTGGTTATTGTCCACATCGGCTGCTTTGAGCGGAAGTCCCGTCAGTTGTAAAAGATGGACGAAATGCCGCAACACCAGCAGGGCGTCGGTGGCGTTGCTTCCACCCCATGGGAGTGAGGTATTGCATGCCAGTTCATACTGTCCGCGCAACAGCCTGCTGAACCCGAAGCAGCCATCATTGCCGGTCTCCGTTTGGGCAATGGTATCTCCTTCAGCCATCAGCCTTATCAGCGTCACCGGAAGCGGTGATGCGGCGGTGTTTGCATAAGACAGCGTACCAATGAGGGAATATTTCCCCAGGTCAAGCCGGTGGTTTCCCGGCGGCAGGAGGATCACGGAATCGATGATCCCGTCCATACCTGTATGGCAGGCACCCTGCAGGCTGTCATCCAGGAAGCAGTAAACGCTGTCCATCACGGCCATATCGCCGGCCCAGAGCCTGACCGTCCTGTTGCCCGGAAGGATTCCCGCCTGATGCTCCCTGATACCGGTATCGCCTTTGGCACTAAAGAGACACAGCACATCCCCAAGGTCGGCACCGGCGGTGCAGGAGTTCAATATTGCCACCCCTTCAGCCTGGGCCACAGCGCTGCTGTCGCCGATGCGTATGGCATGAAGAAATGTAAGGCTGTCGGTAATGCTGCCGGGCCGTACTTCCAGTCGCCAGCGTCCCGGACTTCCATGAATGGTATCGGGTGCGGCCAGGGGAGGGTAATTTGTGCCGTCGACCCAGTATTCATATCCGTTTCCGCCTGTCAGGCGAATGGAAGGATCAGGCGGCAGCAGGGTACGGATGGCCAGGTTGCCGCCACCGTTGGTAACTATGACGTCTGTTGCATCAAAATCCATGATGTGTCCCGGTACCTCCTCCCCTGTCATCGTTCCGCTCACCTGGGGCTGATGCACCGTATGGAATACCAGGCAGGCATCGCGCTGTGCCGCAGCCATATGGTTGAGCAGCACATGATCCGCCACCAGAACGCGGCCGGGCTTGAGGAAGAGCAGCCGGCGCGTAAAGTTTCTGACCCTGGCAGTATCATAGGAAAGGCTTGCATCGGCGTGACTGAAAGACCAGCCGTTGCCTGTGGCATACCTTATCCACTTACCGCGTTGAAAGGCAGGAGCGAAAATATCGCTGTAATTCATCAGCGCCTGTGAATAAATCTGTCCGCCGTCATTGGCAACCACTTCATTGCCATACAGGAATACGCTGTTTGAATCGTACACGCACAGGCTGTTATGGGCGATGGTACGGGTGTAGTAATTTTTAAAGTGACTTCCGCCGTAGGTATCATAGCTGCCGGCATCGATGAGCAGGGGTTTATGGTGAAAAATGGCAAAGCTGTTGTTATCGCGGTGTTCATGCGAAGCCCTTTTGGACGGGGAATTAAAAAACCATACGAGTGTAGCATCGGTATCCCAGGAGGTGCGGCTCACGCTCAGTCCGACCTTGTCTGCCCACCAGTTCAGCGGCGGAGCAGGTTTGGCCACCGGCGGCATGCTGAAATCCATATACAGCAGCTTACGAAACACAGGCACAGTCCAGGTGAGGAAAGCTGCCTGGGAATAGTACTGTGCCATCCAGCGGCTGCGGTCATCCTGGAACAGCTGTGCATGGCGGTAGATCACATTGTCGGCAGTAAGGCCCGTCATCCCGTCACCAAGGTGTATGGTCCAGTGGTCGGGCCGGATGAAATACCAGTATTGGTTGATGGATTCCTGCACCCACGGAAGGTCGGCAAAGAAGTTCTTTCCGGTGGCAAACAGCATATCGTCGAAAAGCTGGAACTGGTCAGTAAGGCTCCACATCGCGTATGCGGCGCCCCAGTTCCAACCGCCGTCGTCGTCGCGGTAGTATGAATAGCAGGGCAGGAAGCCGTTTATCCACTTGTCGTAAACCACCTGGTACCAGCTCATCACGGTATCCTGCTGTCCGTTGTTCAGGCCGCCGGCCTGGTAAAGGGCCAGGTTGTTCCGCATGGCGAAGACGCAGTTCAGGGCATTATGACTGGAAACATAACTGTTGCCGGCAGAGGACAGGATATACAGGTTCATGAACGTCCGCTGCATGCGGTAGTGTGCCAGGGCAAGCTGTTGGCGGCCGGCCTCGGGCAGGGAATCGTAGCCCCAGTCGAGCAGCAGGGAAGCAGCATCGCTGAAGGTACGGATCAGCGTTTCCCGCTGGTACCATTCCATCTGGCCGAGGTTCACCGTATCTAGGTATTCCGTGCATTTCCTGACCAGAAAGCGGCATCGTTTCAGTTGGATTGGTTCATGGTTCACCTTCCAGAGGAAGACGGTGAACACTGCCTGCCACTGGGCCCAGGGAGAAGCCCATGTCCATGTCCAGAGGCTCGTATCCGATCCGGTCATATACAGTTCCGGGTCGTTGATCCAGTTGTTGTTGTAGCGGTTCAGGAAATCATTGTAGGTAGCGCCGCATTCGCCCTGGGTGCGGTTTTGTGCGATCCAGTCAAGCCGCCCGGCGGAAGCGAATACCCTTGGCCGAGAGGAGTGAATGGCGGGGTATTGCTGGGCCGGCAAAGGACAGAACGGTAAAAAGCAAAGCAGGAAGAACAGCCTGGATTTCATATTCATGGTAATTTCTTTAACACTGATCGCCTGACAGTTTGATTAACATTGACAAATCTCAGCCCGTTCATATCAACTGATTGCCGTTTCACCTTTAGTCCACACAAGAAATGGGTGTAAATATAGATTATATATTGGTATTTGAATGGACCTTTTAACACCAAACCTAGTTGTCAACAATAAGCTGGACAATCAAATTTTGCAGTAACTTTGTGTAAAGAAGACTGAATGATGGAAATCAGGACTGATATTTACCTGGGAGACAGCAAGGAAATCCTGAAAGGGTTGGACGACAATTCGGTTGATCTCATTGTAACTTCTCCTCCATATGCAGATCAGCGGAACGGAACCTACGGCGGGATCAGGCATGACAGATATGTTGAATGGTTTCTTCCGGTTTCGGAGCAACTCCTCAGGGTTTTAAAACCTGAAGGCACTTTCATCCTGAACATTAAAGAAAAGGTCGTCGATGGAGAAAGAAGCACTTATGTGATGGAGTTGATACTTGAGATGCGAAAACAAGGTTGGTTATGGACTGAAGAGTTTATCTGGCACAAAAAAAACTGCTATCCGGGCAAGTGGCCAAACAGATTCAGGGATGCCTGGGAGCGGTTGTTGCAGTTCAATAAAACCAGAAAATTCAATATGTATCAGGAGGCTGTGATGGTGCCCATGGGGGACTGGTCTAAAAGCCGGCTCAGGAAACTCAGTGAAACCGACAAAATCAGAGATAACTCAAAGGTGGGAAGTGGTTTCGGGAAGAATATATCGAACTGGTTGACACGTGACAAGGCCTATCCGACCAATGTACTGCATCTTGCAACGGAGTGCAGCAATAAAAATCACAGTGCAGCATTCCCTGAAGAACTTCCTGAATGGTTTATTAAGCTGTTTACCAGAGAAAATGACATCGTACTAGATCCTTTTATGGGATCTGGCACAACCCTTATCGTCGCAAACAGGATGATGAGGCACTCCATTGGTATAGATATCATGCGTGAATACTATGAAATGGTAAAAAAATCAATTAAGCCGGTTGAACTATACCTCCTTGAATCACAGGAACACTATGACGTCATTAAATCTGTCAGACGTATATCACTACGTTGAGGAAAACATTGCCACTTTTCACAGGAAGCGGATTCACAGCCTGGACGGTTTAAAACTAAGCCAGATTCTTAAACGAAAGAATCCATATTTATTCAAGGCAAAATACCTGCTGACATCAGAGGCCATCATCAAAAGCCTCCTTGATGCTCACATTTCATCAAACGAAGAAACTATTTTCGGGGACTGGCTGGAAGGACTTGCAATATTCATAAACAACAAAGTTTATGGCGGTAAAAAATCTGGTATCAAAGGAATTGACCTCGAGTTTGACATTGAAGACAAACGATATATCGTAAGCATCAAATCCGGACCAAATTGGGGCAACAGTTCCCAGATCACAAAAATGATTTCTGATTTTAAAACCGCTTCAAAGGTATTGAGAACAAGCAACTCTGGAATAATTGTGGTAGCTGTGAATGGTTGTTGCTATGGCAAAGACAAATACCCGGATAAGGGTGAATATTTTAAGTACTGCGGTCAGCGTTTCTGGGAGTTCATTTCCGGCTCATCAAACCTGTATACGGATATTATTATTCCACTCGGATATCAGGCAAAAGAAAGAAATGAAGCATTCACCATATCATATACACAGATGATCAACAGATTTACAAAAACATTTTCAAATGATTTCTGTAATGATAATGGCGAAATTGACTGGGTGAAGCTTGTCGAATTCAATTCAAAAACAGTATCTGAAGGTTGAATGATCATCCCTTCATCACGGAAAACATCCATATATACCGGCACTTAGCATCAATGTGGTTCCATCACGCAATTGTCTGATCGTTGGCGGTTATGCCGTTGCTTTCCATAAGCATCCGCAGCCGAAAAGTTTTTACCTTCGCAGGCAACATCAGGAATTTCTAAACACCATGGGTTTATACCGCCGCAGGATATTCGCCGGGATCAGGCAATGTGACCTTCCTCTTACCGGGAAGATCTCCAATCTGCTGGCAACATGCTTCCTTCCGCCGCCGCAGGCCGAAGTCACCATACAGACAGGCCACGGCTTCAGGATGACCATCAACCCGGTAATTGATGCCGGGGTTGAGAGAAGCCTTTACCGTTTCGGCACCTATGAGCCGGGAACCCTGCACTGGATGCGGCTATTGCTGGCTGAAGGGGATTGTTTTGCCGATGTGGGGGCCAATATCGGACTGATGTCGCTGTACGCGTCAAAACTGGTTGGAGATAAAGGCCGGGTGATCGCTTTTGAACCAAACCCGGTAACGCGGGAGCTGTTGTTCCGCAACATCGCCCTTAACGGCTACAGCAACATCAAGGTGGAGGAGTACGCGGTATCTGCAGAAGTCAAAGCAGGAAAGATCTACGACCGCTGGGACGTAAACCGGGGCGGTGCCACACTGATAAAGCCATCCGGGGATGTCACAGGCTATAATATCCGGGAGACCAGCCTGACATCATATTTCACCGGTCAGGCCGGACCTGACCTGGTGAAAATCGACATCGAAGGGTACGAACTTGAAGCACTGCGGGGAGCCCTGGGCCTGTTGCAGGGGGAAAAACCTCCCGTTCTGATCGTGGAATGTTCGGCCGTAAGGGCTGTCAACTACCACATGAACGTAAAGGATATCTTCGATCTGGTCACTGCCTGCGGATACCGGGTTTTTAAATCAAAGAAGGAAAAGATCAAGGGTTTGCGGGAGGTTCTCACTGCCGGTACACTTCCGCTTCACGACAATATTTACTGTTTCCCTGATAAACTGCCGGATAGGATTCGCCGACTGCTTCCCTGAGATGAGGGCCATACCGAAAGCACACAGGAATGCCGTGTGTGTTTCCAGAGTCATCGGTATGATTAATCTCAACGAAAATTGGACCGCACTTTCATTTCGATTCAGTATAATCTTCCAGGAGTTTAAGCAGGGATAGGCCACGCTTTTCCAGTGAATAATTTCGCATGATATGCTCCCGGGCCTTTTGCCCTGCGGCTTCCATTTTGCCTGTCTGCAGTGCTTTGCCGGTCAACTCCCTGAGCATTCCGGGGTCACGTTTTTGCAGGACAAAGCCGGATTCGCCGGCAATCCCCGGAAGGATATTGACCACGGACACGATCGGGATACATTCGCAGAGCATGGCTTCGCAAAGGGCGAGTCCAAATCCTTCGAAAACACTCAGTTGCATATGGAAGCGACATCGGCTGTAGAGGTGCCTTAATTCCTCCATTGACATCCGGCCGGTAAATACCACATTGGGGGGAAGCTTTCCGGAGGGAGGCGAACAGCCGGCAATATGGAACCGGCAGCCGGGAAAATCCTCCGCCACCTTTAAAATAAGGTCACCGCCTTTCAGCATAAACTGGCCTTCCCCAATGACTGAGACAAAGGCATTGTCTTCTTTCCGGACTGCCGGAAGTTTCTGCCAGAAAAGGGTATTCAGCCCGTTACTGATCACCGTGTAAGGCGTCTTCAGATTCGGGAAGAAGTGTTTGAACCCCTGCCTGTTTTCTGCAGGGTTTCCGCTGTCGTAATAGTCATTTTCCGTATAGGCCAGTGATTCACTTACCGGCAGCAGCCTTGTCGCCAGGCGCATCGCAGTCCTGCATGCGGCCCTGGACAGTCTTTTCCGCAGGCTGCCGTAGGGGATCGACGGTATGGATGCACATTCCGTACCATGAAGGATGAGAAAGACCGGTTTGCCGGTCAGTCTGCCAAGCAGGCCCGGCAATACGGCCCAGTAGCCGGCGAAAGAAATAAAGATAGCGTCTGTTTCCCACAGTTCCCGGCAAAACATGAACACCTGCCTCAGGAGATTGACGGGAACTGAGCTGGCTTTCCTCCACGGAAAAAGCTGGGAAACCACCCGGCAGTGCTTTCCCAGCAATTCGAGATCGTTTTTCACGAAGCCCGAATCGACCGGTGATATGTAAATGATCTTGCTGATGGCTTTTTGATCAGGCATGCCGGGTTTGAATTTCGGCAAAGATACGCAGGCGGGGAAATGCCGGCGCCACTTCCCTTGATTTTCTCAGAAAACAGTCCTGGAACCGTTCACATCACCGTAACACAGTCCTTTGATCGTCACCTGTACATTGCTGCTGCCGTCGAACAGCACTTCAGGATTTTCGAAAAGCCAGTCTCCGACCGGGAATCCAAAAATCAAGCCCACAAACCGTTTGGCTGCCAGGAGGGCATCGGTGGCATTGATGATATGGTTACCGTCGAGGTTTCCGGCTTCTTCCCTCAATCCGGCAAGGCCGCCCAGTCCAACGAACTGCTTCAGGATCAGCAGGGCATCGTCGGAGTTGACCCCGCCCCAGGGGATGTCTGTCTCAGTGACCAGCCTGTAGATGCCGGGTGAGAGTGCAGGAAAGGAAAAACTGCCGTTTGCATCAGTAATGGCAGAATCGGCAATGGTACAGCATCCCACTTTGAGGGACACCTTCACACCGGCCAGGGGTGTTGAATCCGCGTTGTCGTAGAAAACAATTCCGCCAAGGTCAGCCAGTCCCAGCAAGGTTTCGTATGCAATGGCGGCATCGAAGGTTTCGTTCACCAGTTGCGGTGCTACCAGCTGGGTTGCGGCGGCATTGGGATGGCTGTCCCATGCAGACACTGCATAGGCCGGGTTCAGGTAGCCCTGAGCATTGGCGACTTTATGGAAATAATCGAATACGTACACATTGGGAGGGAATTGTCCGTAAAGCGGGTCAAGGCCGGCAGCCAGGGTATCTTTGGCCCATTTGCTGAAGCGGTGGGAACGCTGGGCTTCATTGTAATTGGTGGCATTCTGAACCAGTGGCGCATTGGTCCAGATCACGAAAAAATGATCCGGGTGGCTTTCCATTACAGCCACAAATTTCCTCCAGTGCCATTTGTAATTGTACACCGTTTTCAAGGTGGGATTCAGGGTGTCTGACGCCTGTCCTTCGGCCACAATGTTAGAACAGGGATAACAGGACTTGATCATCAGGACGGGATTCCCGGCGAAGAAACTGAACACATTTTCGGGGTAGGCATCCGTAAAGATGGTATGCCAGGTTGACCATTCATTATCGCTGAAGGAAGGGAACCAGGTTTCCGTCATACTGACGGCCTGGGCTCCAGAGTATCCGTGTGCCTGGTTGTAAATCTGGATTTGCTGGGGAACGCTTGTAGTACTGCCGTTTGGCCCCCAGATATTCCCGCCGGTACTGTGATGCAGGAAGATTCCGTTACGGATGACCGGATTCTGGCCGTATGTCAGACCAGCGATCATGAGTACCAACACCAGGCTGATGGGACGGTTCAGATTGGAATGGACCATATCTCAGAGTTTGCTGATTTCGAAAGTGCCCGCATCGACTGTTTGCCTGTTACGGGTGATCTCCACCCGTTTCACGACCGCAGTTTGGCCGGCAAGGGTGGTATCTTCGGCAAAAACATAAAGGGTATAATGGCCTTTACGCAGGTATTTGAACTCAAAACGTCCGTCGGGACCGGTTCTGATCCGGTCACTGTAACTGACATCATCACCATAGACAATATATACCCATTCATCTGCCCCCATATACGTACCCTGGATCACCAGCATGTTCACATTGTAATCCGTGACATGGACGGCACCGGTAATTGCGGAATTGCCGCCGGTTCCGGCTTCCTTTTCGCAGGATGCCGTCATCAGGGCAAAGAGGACAAGGATCAGGAATCCTGGTTTACGGTTACGCATCATGGGTTTATTATTTAAGAGCTCAGGTTATGGAAGGTATATCATTTTCAAACTTTTCACCGTATTTCCGGTTCTGAAGTCCAGGATGTATAATCCGGGACTGAGGTTCAGGGATGCAGGGTTCAGTTTGATGAAATGTTTTCCGGATTCGAGCCTGTTAACCTGCGGCAGTACTTCTGACACTAATTTCCCGTCCGGTGTGTACAGTTTCAGGCTGACGAAGGCTGCGGCAGGCAGGTCGACCACCACGGTAGTCAGGTCTCTGGAAGGAGACGGAAAGAGATAGGCTTGCGGTGCGGAAGGTTTTTCCGGTACCGGATTCACCGGGGTGATCAGTGAAAAATGGGCCACCAGGGTATCGCTTTGATTCAGGTTGACCAGGGCCGTATCGGAAGCAGCATTCGGGATGAAGTTCTGGGTATTGGACGACCAGTGATCGAAACAATAGCCGGCATTGGCATAGGCTTCGAGCCTGGTGCCGATCCCGCCGAAGTAGGTTCCGGTCCATGGGTAAATGAACAGCGGCAGCGAATTGAGCACCACCGAACCGGCATCGGGCGGGTCCACTTTCACGGTTACCTGGAAGGGACCATTGAGCCCGTAGCAGTTGGTGAAGCCGTTGCTGAGCCAGGCACATCGCTGGCTGATAAAATCGCGCAGTTCCTGCACATTGGATTTCCATTCGGTGTATGTACCGTTCCATCTTTGCGCCTGCCTGGTCATTTCAGGATCGATGATCGCTTCTGTACTGTCGAGCTGTGCAAGCATATTATCGCAACTGAATACCGTATTCCAAAGGTCAATTTGCCGGGTGATATAATATCTGTTCACTTCAGGGTTTTGTCTGAGATGGTTGAGCAGGGCCATGTGTCCCTTGGGATCGGAAGAACCCGTCAGCCCGTCCACATTGCAGGGATTTGCCTGAGGGGTGGTATTGGGAATGTTCGTATAATTGATATAATGGCCGAAAGTGGCATCATTGTCCCACAGTATCCACCCCCATTTAAGGTGGGTTCCGGTACTGTCGAGCCCGCGCCACCATCCCAGGTTCCAGTTGAGCCAGTCGGAGCAGACCGTCATTGAATTTACGATCACATAATCGACCAGACTTCTGTAATCGATATAGGTATTCATGTAATTATAATTGGCCGGGCTGGCCATGTTCATGGCCATGACTGTGTTATAGAGTGCATTCCAGTCGTTGATGGCCTGCGTGCCGCCATATTCGGCCCAGGTGCTGCCCCAGTGCAGGATGAACTGCAGGTTGTACTTATCCTGGCCGTAATAATAGCTGGTATAATCATGATCGTCGCATTTCTCCCGGATGTCATATACGCCCCAATACTGGCCATTAAGGTAGACGACAGCTTTCTCGGAACGCCGCAGGTTCAGGTGCATTCCCCCGATATCGGCAAGGCTGTGGATGTATGCATCGCGCAAATGGGCACTGCCTTCGTTGGCGGAATGATGGTCGGCCGGGTAATTGTCATCTCCGGCAGCCCTCAGGATGATGCGCTGGAAATTCTTGCGGTACGACCAATGGAAGAGATATTCCTCGATACTGTGGTTATAGGCCATTTCATCGCGGGAGATGAAATCGATGCTTCTGTGGCTGAGTGCCCATGAATCCTGTCCGTGCTTGTTAAACTCTCCGTAAGTGGTAGCAGTGCGTTCGCCGTTAATGTTGAAATACTCGAACGATCCGTGGGGTTCCAGGGATGAATTCCCGTTGGCAAGCGTGTTCAGCTGGGTTCCGGCAACGGAAACAACGACGGTGGTATGGTTTTCATTGATAAAATAGGTATTGAACCTGACCAGGCTTGGGAGCACTTCGGGATCGGCGCTGATGGTGATGGCTTTAATCACTGTGGTGGCTGCTATGGTGATGGGATTCACATAGATGGGACTGGATATGCCTGGTTCCGTCCCATCCAGGGTATAATGAATATCGGCATTGGTTTCGAGGGTGGACAGGTAAATGGTGACGGGAGTATTGTAAAATCCTGCCGGAAGGTTATAATCGGGACGGTCGGCGTACCGGGCAAAGGGAGTGGCGGTGTTGTTGGAGGCGTTGATGGTGGGCGAAGTAAAAATACTCCAGGCGGAAGCCCCGTTAAGCGTTCTTCCCCGGGAATGGCCCAGGTGGGTCTTCTTGCGTAACTTCAGGGAATCCACAATCGCACCGGAAGGGTCGGCAAGAACGATGAACTCACTGTTGTTTTTTGTTTGCGTGAGCCTGAAATTGGTATGATAATGGGTACCGGACACCATGTCCCTTCCGGATGTCCAGAACCGCCTGAACCCGTTGGCAGTGATGTTTACCCCCGCAGGTATCTGCCACTTGGTGACATTGGCAGAATCATCGCTCAGGTAATAACCGGATAAGTCGACGGTGCTGCTGCCTGCATTGTAGAGCTCGAACCAGTCCTCGTACTTGCCGTAATTATCCTGGAACTGGGTCAGGTTGGAGCAGGAATACTCGTTGATCACAACCTGGGAATATCCCCTGAACATGCAGCATTGCAGTATCAGGGCAATAAAAGTCAATCGTAACAATTTCTTCATAAATATGATGGCTTGGTTATCAAAATTAAGTTAATTTCAGATACGCTTTATCACTTTATACCGAAAGAGTACAGGAATGCGAAAAATGTGTTTCCAGAGTCCTCGGTATAACTGAATCTAAGCGAAAATTGCATTGCATTTTCACCAAGATTCAGCATAGTTTCCAGCTGACCTTAAAACCTTAAATAGTAACCCGCTCCAACCACATAATCAGCTTCAGGATACCTCACCCCGTACTCCCGCTGAAAAAGGTAAAACAGGTCGATCATATGCATGCGGTTGATACGGTATTCCACTCCGCCGATAAACCTTACCTGATCAATCCCGGCAAACTGCGGTTTTGCAACGGGCAGGAAAACCTCGGCATTGACATAGGGTTCGAGCGGTGATTTGTTATCGTATGAGAGATTCAGTCTGAACCGGGTATAATATTCGGGTACTTTACCATCAACACTGGAGTACATGTCGGTGAACTGGGTCTGGAACCTGGTTCTGAATGAAACTCTGATCCTGTTGAGTTTTTCGCGGATCGTAAGCTGTGCATACCACCGGTGCCGCTTGCTGTATGAATCGTCGAGGCGCCGTTTGCAGGAGAATCGGTAATTTGCCGACACCCTTACATTCTGATGAAGCCGGTAATCAAGTCCCAGGTCGGTAAACACCGTTCCGGCCTCAGTAATGTTCTCGTTCATCCGTGATTCTGCCGAAAGTGAAACTGAAAACCTGGATGTGAGTTTCTTTTCTGCATTGAGGCTGATCCATAATCCGGCATCATTCACCTGGGCTGAAAGCGGTGAAATGGCAGCCAGCATGTACACCATGACTGCCATCAGGCCAGGCCGGAACAACAGGCGGATCTTCATTTATCCGTTTCGGTTTTCTTTGTTTCGTAATAGTACACCATGATCTCCGCGGCATCTCTCATATAATTCACCCTGGAGATCTTAACCCGGTGTACCGGTAATCCGGTTCGTTTCCGGATGTCTTCCAGCAGGATCTCCATTTTGTCGGGTGTGATGTTTTCTGTGTTGTCATAATAGATCAGCCTGGAATGTTCCCTGCGAAAGAAGATATTGCTGTCATAAATGAATGTCAGCAGAAAGACCACACCGTTGATGATGAGAAGTTCATGGTATTCCAGTTCGATGGCGCTGATCAGGCCGATACCGATAAAGATGAACAGATAGGTCAGTTCTTTCATGGAGATGCCCTCGGTACGGTATCTGAGCATGGAGAAGACCGCGAAAAGTCCGAAGGCAGCCCCGACCGAAATTTTAATCTTATTCAGCAGGAATGTCAGCATAAAGATCATTACATTGAACATCATATAGGTGAAAATGCTCTCGTGATGTCCTCCGTTGCGCCTGAAAACCAGAAGAATGATTAAAAGGAAGCTGACCAGGTCGATCAGCAGGTACACAAAGAAGCGCTGGTCAATTTCCACCACGTCCTTTTTCTTGTCGGGTTTCTTTTCTTTTTTTTCATCCTTGCTCGCGGCATCATCTTCCTGTACAAGGGACACCATTCCCGTTTCCGCCTCCTGCGCCCTGAGCGGCACAGCGGGCATGGCCGTGAGGGCAAAAAGGAGCGCGATCAAAGACAGTTTAATTATGTTCATGACTGATTTTTTGGATGCGTCTGATTTTGGACCTGAAATTATTGGTTTTCACATCATCGTAGAGGCTGATGATCCCAAGGATGTATTTACTGACCGATAACCTCCTGATATGCAGTTGCTTCATCAGGATAAGAAATGGGGAGGCCGCAGATTTCTGAATTTTCAGCTCTGCGATTACCAGGGAGGGATAAGCTGCAGTTTGAGTTCCGTTGGTATAGGAAAGATGTGTATCAATTGTGAGGCGTTCCCTTTTGGCCAGGTTGACCAGCGTAATCCGCTTGTAATTGATCCAGAGCCGGGGCAGAAGGGTAAGTTCCGACAAGGCCGGGCGGGCTCTCATGAAGGATTCGGCTTCACCGCTGATGGATTCTTCCACCATCATTCTGCTGATCCTTTCCTTGATTGTCCGGGCATGGTTGTTCTTAAACTTGATCTCGAAGAAACTCTGACCGCTGTCGAGATAAGACCTGTATCTGACTTTGTAGCGGTTCATGTGGCGATTGTGGTGAAGCCGGTAAAAAAGCATGTCCTCTGTATCGAAATACAGGTTGCAATAGCGGTTCTCAATGGTATTCCTCACCTTCAGCACGTGATATTCCGGCATGAGTGCAAGCAATACGTCAGGAAGCTGGCTGACATGGAATACGAATTTGGTATCTATCCTGTCCATCAGGGCTACCTGATCCATCTCTTTGAGGGTGATGGCCGGGAAACGGGATAATATTTCATTCAGATCCTGCATGGAATTCATTAAGGTCAAACGTCATCAATGATAGTCGTATGAATATTTTTTCGAGGATTGTACCTTTCCGGAAGGATCCAATACCTGTTTCGTGACTTTTAATTTCTTGTTGTTATAGGTGAATACCAACTTCTTCATCAGTTCTCCCTGCTCATTAAAAACACTTTCACTGATTTTCTCACCGTCCGGCCCGTATGTAAACACGGTTTTTCCCTTCAGTTTTCCCGCAGCATCATATTCGAGCTCCTCTGTTTTATCACCCATCGCGTTGTATTTGAACTGAAGCCTGTAGTTGATCTTTTGCCCGGGATTGAAAAAACTTTCTGCTGTCTTGTTACCGTCACTGTCGTAAGTTACGAGGTGTTTGCTGATGATGGTGCCATCCGGCGCATATTCAATTGCAGTAATGAGCTTCCCGCTCTTGTTGTATTCCTCGTATGTTTCCTTCACGGCCTGGTTTCCGGAGGTTTCTGACCAGGTGGTCACCGATTTGATCTTTTTGGACTTGACTTCCTTTTTACTCTGACCGCAGACAGAAGCAGACAGCATCACGAAGGACAACATTAACAGAAAAATTCGCATGACTCTCAATCAAATATCACAATATCAGACACTTCGACCTTCTGTTTTCGTTTTATGATCTCCACCTCCCTGATCACTGCCACAGGGGCATTAGTCTGAAGGGTGGAGTCCCTGGAGTAAGCATAGACCCTGTAATGTCCCTTTCTCAGGTAACGGAACTCAAAAGTGCCGTCATAATTGGTTCTGAGCCTTTCGCTGTAGGACTTGTCATCCCCGCAAACCAGGTAAACTTCCACGTCTCCTGCGTAATACGCTTCTTCAAGGACGGTAAAGGTAGCATTATAATCCTTCACATAGACTTTCCCCCAGATGGAAGCTTCTCCACCGAAGCCGGGTTCTTTCTCACAGGCCGTCAGCAGGATGGTAATGCCGGACAGCAGGCAGGCCTTAACCAGCAGCATTTTTAGCAATCTGTCCATGCCAGGGTCGCATTAATGTTGTATGGCAATTTTCCGGGCAGATGTTCCGCAGGATACCAGGTAGATTCCGCCGGCCCAGCCGGAAGTGGCCGTGGTAAATTCTCCTGAAACAATGCCGCTGCATATCGTTCTCCCCACATTATCCATAATACGGAAGGGGTAATGTCCGGGTTTCTCCGTTCTTACCGAAAGTTGACCAGATGCGGGATCGTGACTTACAGTGAAATCCATACCGGAAAGAACATCATTCAGTCCGAGATTTCCCGGAATCACGCAGGAAACACCTCCACCCGTTGCCACCCACAGATTATCCGCCTGATCGGTGGTCACCCTGACAACCATATCATTAACCAGGCCATCGGCAGGGGTCAGGCTCACCCAGTTGTTGCCGTCGAAGCGGCTCAATCCGCCTTCCAGAATATAAATATCGAACATCCCTGCCCAGATCTTACCCTGGCTGTCGGTGGTCAGATCGGCAACAAAATTGCTGTAAAGCCCGTCGTTAACGGTATGATTGCCGGTCACCTGGCCTGCAGGGTTCAAAACCGAGATCCCATAATAACTTCCTGCCCAGATATTTCCGTTTGCATCTTCGGTGATGGTCAGAATATTATCATCGAGCAGGCCATTGGCCATGGTTATGTATGTGAAACCACTTCCGTTGTTTCTGGCAAGACCGCCCATGATGGTACCAACCCACATGGTTCCGGCATCATCAAAATATATGAATACAGGCAATCCCTGGCTAAGGTTATAACTCAGGAAATTAATGCCATCGTAGCGCGACAGCCCGGAAGGCGTGGCAAACCACACATGCCCCTGTGCATCGACGGCTATATGGGTTACTGTATTGTCGATCAGGCCGTTGCCGGTGGTGTAAGACGTCCAGTTCTGGCCGTCGAAGCGGCTCACTCCGTAATCTGTGCCCACCCAAACCCTGTTGTTTGCATCCACCGCGATACAATTAATAAAATTGTCGATGACGCCATGGGGCGTGGTATACACCACCCAGTTGGTGTCGTTGTAACTCGCCACGCCCGACTGGGTTCCGAACCATTTGATGTTGTGCTGGTCAACAACCACACCGGTGACGTTGTCATCGGGCAGACCAGTGGTGGCTGCGGTGAAATTCTTGATAAGCGTCTGGCCTGAGAGGCTGACCGAAAAAATCATCAGCACTGCCATAAAAGGGGAAAAATACCTTTTCATGATATTAATATTTAAGTTAGTATATTAATGTTCAATCTATTACATGAATCTTTGAGCATGCGCCGGCTCCGGTCGACGATCTCAGTCTGAGGAAATAAACACCGGTCTTCAGGCCGTCGAGGTTGATGGCCTTCACATTCCTGCCCCGGAATACCAGGCATCCGGGTCCGTCGAAGAGGTCAACTTCAAAATTCTGTTCCCGGGTAAGCCGGCCCTGAAGGTAAAGCACATCCCTGACAGGATTGGGCAAAACGATGAGTGCCGGTTCCTGCAGGGCATCATCCATGCCGACACCGGTGAAATTAAAGGGATCGGACAAGGCTGACATACATCCGCCGCTATTAGCGGTCTGCACCTGATAGAGTCCATTCTGCAGGGGTGTATAAAGCTGCGACGTGGCACCGTTGATGGGCTGACCGGCCAGAAACCACTGGTAGGTGGTAGCCTGGCTGGAGATCAAATCTCCTCCGGATTGCGTGATGACGGGTGTTGCGGGAATGGGATGCACCGTTACCGTGACTGAAGCGGTGGCGCTGTCATTGCCACTGACGGCTTTCACGGTATAAACGGTAGTGGTTGCGGGATAAACCCAGGGAGACTGCAGGGTGGATGTGAAACCTGCAGGATCGGAAGTCCAGGTGTATACGACACTGGTGCCGCCGGTAACAGTTGCACTGAGCTGGGATGAATCGCCTTCGCAGATGACTGCGGGACTGGCATTTGCCGTTACGGAATAACCGGCAACATAAGCGGCTGTATAACGGAATGCCTGGGCCGGCGTGCCGGAAACCGATTTACTCCAGACCACCGTATTGTTCGAATCAATCTCATAAATATATCCTGAGCCGGCAATGCAGATCAGCACATTCCCGTTGGGCAGCTGCTGTGAATTGCCCATGTCCTGTGTGGCATTACCCGTATAGATATGCCGCCATTCATAGGTGGAAGGCGCATAGGCCTGTCCGGTGGTATGCAGGTAGTTGTAACCGTCGTAGGGAGGATAGATCCTGTCGATGCAACTCTTGTTGCCGGTACCTCCCTTGTTATTGAATGCCACAAGACTTCCGGCATGCGGCAAACCGGTCTGTATCCAGTGTGCGTCGTGCATTACATTAAAAATGGTAGTTCCGGAAGCACCGTATGCGGCAGGGTTTCCCCAGCGGTATAGGAAATCTCCCCCCTTGCCTGAATTGCCACCGGTATGGCCGGCAGCTTCGGCCGTGGTGGTGCTGTGGTCGATCACCCAGTATTCGTTGAGGTAATGAGAACTGACCACGATCTGGTCCAGTTCCGGGTTATAGTCGATCCCGTTCATGTGAACCCAGTCCTTCTTCAGATTGTAGTTGATATTCATCAGTTCCGGATGGGCCAGCACGGATGTGACATAATTATCTTTGGACTGGTCATGGGTCTGGCACAGGTGATCCCATAATTTCCACTCCCAGACGACCGTTCCGGTGGTCGCACCCGTCGGCTGAACCTCCATGATCTTTTCTGACCAAACGGTGATACTCTGGGAAGAACCCGCCTGTACAGCCTGCGCAGCAGTTTTCACCTCATAAGAGATCATGAGCACATTGCCGTTGGGCATGGGGTGTATGTCGTGGTGAAGGCAATAGGTGGAAGAGGAATGGGTGAAATCCCACAGCACCGTGCCGTTCCAGTCAACCTTCTGTACCCGGCCTGTCATTCCGCCTCCAAAGAGCACATTGCCCTGATTGCTAACGGTCCTGACCAGGGTTCCCCCGGGCAGAAGATAGCTGGAGTAGCCGGTCCTGGCCGATGACGGAAAGGTCCAGCTGTGGTAAGTGGCCCCGCTCATATTTACCAGATATGCCTTGGTACTGTTCATGGTGCTGTAAAGGGTATAATCGCCCCAGGGTGCGCCCTGGGAAAACACCAGTGATCCTGAAAAACACAGCAGGATGATCATTACGGGCACATGCAGTTTCAGTTTATGTCTCATACATTTTACGTATTACATTTATAAAAGGATGAATTTACTTTTTATTGAATGTGATTTTGCGCTCAGGCTGATGACATACACCCCTTGCGGGAGACCGCTTAAATCAATCAAGCAGGTTTGTCTGCCCGGCAATCCGGATCCCGCTAACGAATAGGAACGGACCAGCAGGCCTTGTGCGTCGGAAACATGAACCTCAGCAAGGCCGGGCTGGCTGTCGTATTCGATATAGACCCGGCTTTGCGCGGGATTGGGATAAATCCTGAGCCCTGCAGCAGGACAGACCGGGTAAAAATTCCGCAAGCCTTTGGAGGGTTGCATATTCACAAAAGGGCCATATCCGTTTGGGTAGCGGCCCGTGGACAAGCCGGGTGACTGCAGGCCGTATGTCACCGAATCGATGAGGATCCCCTCATCGGTAATGAGTCTAAGCTGTCCGCCTTCGGCAGGAAGGGAAATCGCCGCTGCTATTTCAGGTCCGGCCTGAAATTCAATGGGTTGCACCACGAGGTAAGTGTTTGCCGGCATTACCGTATCCGGGAAAGTCCACTGGAAAGGATTTTCCGGGGAGCCGGACAAGCACAGCCCCTTCAGGCTGACCGGTTCATGTGTATTGTTAAAGAGTTCAAGCCAGGCATGCGGCCGGACGGCTCCTTCGGTAACATCGCAGCGGGGAGGTTTAACCTCATTGATCACTACATCCCCGGAAATCAGCCGGGTCTGAAGGGTATAAAACGCATGTGCCGCTCTTTCGGGACTGAAGGCGGCTGCGCTGTCATTTTCAGCATAGCAATAATATTGCATGTTCACGCCGCTGACAGGAACCGAAACAGCAAAAACCCCGTCGCCGGCCATTCCGTCCTGGTGCATTCCGTCGTCAAACATAGCCATTGGGGTAAAGACATCCCGGCTGTGCTGCCTCAGGTAAATCATTACGCTTGTGGCACCGGGTACCTGCACGCTGAAACGGCATTGCTGCCCCCGGAGCGGCACCGGCGGATCATGTGTCACATCGGAAATGACCGGCGCACCTGAATATCCGGGATAAGAGGCTAAATAGCTGATCCTCGCCTCCATCAGGGATTTCAGGCCGGGATAAGCCAGCATGCCGCCACTGCCCCCAACCGTGGTATCGCGGTTCAGCAGGAAATCCGCATAAGAATAGAACTTATTGGTATCGGCCAGAACGTGGACATTCACAACAGCCTGCCACTGTCCGGCAAGCCGGTAATACTCCCCGCTTACCAGGTTTTCCTCCGCAATGGTCCGGATATGCGCCAGATACATTTTCCGCAGGGTATCGTTTTCAAAAAGCCTGGTCATCAACGGTCTCGGAGAAACAGAGAAGGTGAGGTGCTGCAGTGGATCAAGCACAGTGAGTTCATCGATGCTCAGCCCGAGGTAATGATGTGATCCGTCAGAATTCCTGAATGAGCCGAATGACATATTCAAATCCCAGGGTACCGGGTTAAAAAGCCCGTTATCGTCCTGGTACATATAATAATTCTGTGCATAGCCGATATAGGAATCCAGGTTCAGGGTCACGTAATTGAAGGCATGCATCCAGAGGGTCTGATCCACATTCAGAACTGTCCCGACTTTTTCAGGGTCATTGTTCAGGATATCAGTTAGATGCACGATGGATTTCCATCCCGTATCAGATTCCAGTTCGTAGTACGGCAGGTAAGCCGATGTGTCACTTCCCCGGTAGCTCAGGTTGGCATTCTGCCCGAAAGGATATTGCAATTGGTCCGGACTGCCTTTGAAAAAGCAGTTATCGTTGGACGGGAAGTGCCTGCCGATGAATCCTTTATCCACAGATTCCACATTGGTGTAAAGCCCTGCAAGGGTATCGTTTACATAAACATTGGCAAATCCTGCCCGGGACGCAGGCATGTATTTGCGTGCAATATGGTAAGCCAGTACTTCCCGGACAAAAGAAGGATCGTGGATCACATTGCTGAGTTTCAGTTTGGTAAACCCATCATGATTCCGGTTATTGATCTTATAATCCAGTTCAATGTTGAAGGGATTCTTGGCTGAACCAGGATTCCAGGAACTGTATCCTTTGTAACGGATACCCGCATCTTTGTACAGGTACCCGTCTATCATCACATCTCCCGTGATCCTGCCCTGCCCGGCTTCGATCAGGCTGTCGAGAAGGGAAGCCCAGTTGCCGGCATGGAAATAAATTCTGACCTCATGTACCCTGTCGGGTGAATAAAAATCCTCCTGTGCCATAACCTGACTATGGTATCCAAGGATACACAATGCCAGCATAGCAATGATTATCAAACTCTTAAACTCTGAAGCAGCCTTCACCTACTTAACCGGGCCGGTAAAATTTAACAAAAACTTCACCCGCTTTTAACATTGAAAAACCGGGTGTTTTATAATTATCGTAATATTAGACTGTAAAACGTTAAATAGTTTACTGTGGTTACCATAAATTTCCACCGGTAAAAGGTTCTCGATAAGCGATTATACCGGCGCAGAATGGGTTTGAGAGGAACAGACACCGGATGGGCTGCGGCATGACTCAAAGTATACCGACACGGAATGGGTTTGCGAAAATCACGGGTAAAACCCTCCGACTGCGTCGGGATTGTTCGACTTTCAAATTTCATTGCACGATGTTTATGAAATTTGAGTCTCACAAAAATACTTCAGAACAGTGTACGGCATTACTCATTCTACCCAGCTTTTCTTCGCAAACCTGGCAAGAATGAGTATAAATAAAGCATCAGGGCTTTCAGCAGGCTAATAAACCACTACCCTGATGCAGGTTTTAATATTACCCCCTTTGAAATGCAGCACATAAATGCCGGGAAGTAACATCGCCGTCTCCATTCCCAGGGAGGTCATTCCTCCGGTAGCCATGCGGATCAGGACATTTCCAATCATATCTGTCATTTCCACAACACCTCCGGTTTCTGACGGAATATTCTCAACATACACCATATCCCGGGCAGGGTTTGGAAAGACAATAAGCCTGGATTGTCCTTTGTTGCTGATTCCTGTGAGATCAAAATTGAAAGGCAGGCTCCAGGCGCTGCATCCGTTGGTATCGGTTACAAAAACCCTGTAAATGCCATACTGGGTCGGGGTGAAGGTTTGCTGGGTTGCCCCGGGGATAAGGTTCGCACCCATATACCACTGGTTACCGGAGGCATATGAACTGACAAGGCTGGGTGCCATATACGTAATCACAGGCACAGGCAGGGAGGTGTTATTGAAGGGCACCTGCGACGACCAGCTGGTATTAAGGGCAGTGCCTGCATTGAGTCCGTTCCCGAGATCTGCCAGTACGTTTCCCGCGTTTTCGTTCATCCGCCAGTATCCTGCAAGGCCGGTCTGGAGGGCAGGATCGATATGGTCGTTCATGCCTGCCAGGATTTCAGCCTGGCTGAGAGCCCTGTTCCACACCCTGACTTCATCGATCAGACCGTTGAAATACCGTGACATGCTCCACACAGTATCCGCCAGGGCCCCGATACGGGCCTTATATCCTGTGGACGGATGGATGGTACCGCTGAATGCAAAGCTGCCCATGGGATTTCCGTCGATGTAAATGGCCATGGTGCTGCCGTCGAAAGTCCCTGCCACATGCTGCCATGTATCGAGCACCAGGGAACCCGGTGGACTGAGCACTTCCTGCCATCCGACGGGAGATCCGCCGACGGCTCCCGCAAGGTTGAAGGACAATATGCCGTTCCCTCCGCAACGTAATACATACCCGAACATGGAACTGCCCCATGCATGTTTGCAGAAGATGGAATTCCCGGTGGAACCGGCGGCAAACACCTTGGGATGGATCCATGCCTCGATGGTCAGTTCATTGGTGATCTCAAGCTGATTCAGGCTTCCGATCCGGACAAACGACGTGCTGCCGTTAAAGTCGAGGCAGGAGGTGTTGGGAATGCAGGGCTGCGCAATGAGTAGTGAGGAGTGAATGGTGAGTAGTGAATAGAGCAGTGACACAGCGAAGAACGAAAAGAGAGCAGGTTTTTTCATAATGGTTATTTTTATTCCATAAAATTAGTGTTTTTAAATTCGTGGAATTTTTCATACTCATTTTTTTGCGACCTTTGGGAGCCAATTGCGAATCCCATGAAAAAGATCGTTTGCCTGATCTGCCTGCTTTTCCTGCTTGCTCCCGAATATAAGGCCGTTGCCCAGGAAAAACCCATGGTTTTAAGTTTCGAGGAATTTGAAACCTGGATGAAAACACTGAGTCCCTTCGGGTATCCCTTTACCGAAACCGGGAAGAACGGGGAAGAATACCTGGCTACCTTCCTGAACCGGGAAACCATGAAGATGATCGGGATCACCATGGCACCCATGTCGGCTTTCGATAATCACAAACAGTTCAAGGGTGCGGAGGTCTATGACCTGAAAGGGCACCAGGCCGTGTTCTACGGACTTCAGAACTTCTGGAACCTGACAGTTGCGCTGCCAGCGCTGAATGCCTGCCTTCAGATCACCACCGTTTATCTCGACGCAAACAAACAGGAACTTGAGCAGGAACTCGAAAAAACAGGCGCATTGAAAAAATGAGATGCTACAGGTCCGGCTGCGTGTTTCAGCCTAAACCGGGCTTGCGTGTTTCCCTGTCGCGATGATCGTATTCCTGTTTTTTTGAGGCAGGCTGAAAACTATTGCGCCTGATGCTTGTTATGTTGAGGTTTTATTGGCATATTATTCAACATAAAATGTATGCAACATCCATCTGAACTTCGTTTCAAAACATACCATATTAGTAAAGTTAAGGTCATTAACAGCAACTCCTACCTGTTATCCTTTCAAAGGGACTTTGATTTTCTTGCCGGTCAGATCCTTGCCCTTAAGATTGCAGATTCCGACACACCCCGTTATTACAGCATCGCAAGCGGCATCAATGATCCGGAGATCGATATCCTGTTCAATGTCAAACCTGGCGGGACCTACAGTCCAAGACTCGCCAGACTTGTTTCCGGTGACAGTCTTCAGGTTTCCAATCCGGCAGGAATGTTCCTCGGATCTGCAGCACCGGACATCTGGGTAGCCGCCGGCACCGGGATAGCCCCGTTCAGGAGTATGCTGCGGTCAGGACTTTCGGAAGGGAAAACCCTGCTGCAGGGAGCCTCTGCCCCTGAATCCCTTTATTTTTCGGAAGAATTCAGGGCGGCTTTGGGGGAATCCTGGATCCCATGCCTGAGCAAAAGCCGGCAAACCGGAATCTTCAGCGGAAGAGTAACAGATTATCTGCGCCAGCTTCCTTTTATCGCCACTGAGAAAACCTGGTATCTTTGCGGGAGTGCGGAAATGGTTGTCGATACGAGGGATATACTGGTGGAACGGGGAGTGCCGTTTGGGAAAGTGCTGGCGGAGGTGTATTTTTGAGGTTACGAAGTTATAGCGTTATGGAGTTAGGGGGTTATGAGGTGATACGATGTTAATTTTTGGGGAGATGGGGGTATATTGAATGGAATGCGGATTCGATTATGATACTGCTTGGTAAAAATTTACCTGAACTGGAGGAGGTTGTGAGGGCTGAAGGGATGCCTTCCTTTACCGGAAAGCAGCTTGCAGGCTGGCTTTACGGGTCGGAGGCCCGTTCGTTCGGAGAGATGAGCAATCTTTCGAAACAAAGCAGGGCTGCATTGGAAGAAAGGTATGAGACGGGCTTATGTGAGCATGTAAAAGCAAGTGTTTCAGCCGACGGTACCAAAAAATACCTCTACCCCACCGGAGGCGGCAGGTTTATCGAAACCACCTTCATGCCCGAGGCCCGGCGCAACACGCTGTGTCTCTCGACCCAGGTGGGATGCAAAATGGGGTGTCTGTTCTGCATGACTGCCCGTCAGGGATTCCAGGCCAACCTCAGCGCGGGGGAAATCGTCAACCAGCTTCGCAGTTTACCGGAAAGGAAGCTGGTTACCAATATCGTTTACATGGGCATGGGCGAACCATTCGACAATACCGAAGAAGTCCTGAAAAGCCTGGAGATACTGACAGCCCCGTGGGGTTTCGGCATCAGTCCCAGGAAAATCACGGTCTCCACCATCGGCCTCATTCCCGGTATGAACCAATTCCTGGAAAAAACGCGCTGCAACCTTGCCATCAGTCTTCATTCCCCCTTTGATGAGGAAAGGAGGATGCTGATGCCCGTGCAGCATGTCTATCCCATCCGGGATGTCATCAGGGAACTGAACCGTGCCGAAACAAAAAGACAGCGGAAGATCTCCTTTGAATACATCCTTTTTAAGGGAGTGAACGACAGTGACCGGCATGTCAAAGAGCTGGCCCGCCTGCTGAACAAGCTTCCCTGCCGGGTGAACCTGATGCGGTTTCACCCGGTCCCGAACGCACCGCTGGAAGGCGCCGGTGAAGCAAGCCTGGTCCGGTTCCGCGATGCATTGAATGCCAAAGGAATCATTGCCACCATCAGGCAATCAAGGGGCATTGACATTGAAGCTGCCTGCGGATTGCTGTCGACCAAAGCCATGCTCAGCAAATAAGGCCATGAAATCTGCAAGCCTGAGCCTTGGCCTTTCCGTTGCATTCCTCAGGGTGGAATTTCGCTTGTAAGATACCCCGGGTGACAAGCACCCGCGACCCGGCAAGTTAACACCTCATTAACAAAGTAATACCTGATATTCATGTACCTTTAAAACCTGGACCGCTAAATAAAAAAGTTTTTTAAGACCAAGTTGATTAATAAATATCTTTGTACTGTCAAATAACGCATTATTAATTCATTAAGCATCATTTATGAAAAGAATTACCCTCATTTTCACCCTCTTACTGGCTGCCGGCATGGTTTTCGGGCAGTATTACTACATCCCTCATGTTCCTGCAGGGCAAAATCCCGGCGGACTGAACACCGATGATGAATACCCCGTGGGAGGCGGACTGACCACAGGCTGGACCGTAGTGCTCGGCCCCAGCCAGGCAACGCCTGCCTGGTCGAATGTGGTGACCATCCCCTTCAATTTCACCTTCAACGGTAATGCCGTAACCAACTTTAAAGTATCTTCTTCCGGTGTGCTTACCTTCACCACCAGCGTCACCGGTACGGCACCTTCCTATACCAACCAGGCACTGCCGCATGCCAGCATTCCCGATAATTCGGTATGTGTCTGGGGCGTGGCAGGTACAGGAACCAACGACAATATCGTGACCAAAACCTTCGGCACCGCACCCAACCGCCAGTTCTGGGTATTCTACACATCGTACACAGGGGAGTCTCCCTGGCAGTACTGGAGCTTCGTGCTTGAAGAAACCAGCAATAAAATTTATGTGGTCGACCAGCGTTTCACCACACCTGCCGCCACCCTCACCGTCGGCATCCAGATCAACGCCACCACTGCAGTGCAGGTGAATGGTTCGCCCAACCTGAACAACCTTTCGGGTGCCGATCCCAGTCCGGCCGACAATTGCTACTACGAATTCATCCCCGGCACATTGCCCGATTATGATATCTGGATGCAGGAAATCGACCTCTACCCCATCCAGGTACTCAGCAACGCCCCTTACACCATCGAAGGCACACTCGCCAATTCAGGCGCCGTCACCCTGAACAGCTTCGACCTGAGTTACTCCGTGAACAATGGTGCACCGGTAACCGCCAACATTACCGGACTCAATGTCGCCACTTACGGAACCTACAACTACCAGCATCCGCAAACCTGGACCCCGGCCGCAACCGGCACCTATAACCTGAAGGTCTGGTCTTCAAATGTAAACGGCAACCTTGACCAGAACCCCGCCAATGACACCCTGTATCTGACTGTCAATGTGGTCAATGCCATTGTCCAGCGCCTGCCTTTACACGAAGCTTTCACCAGTTCAACCTGTGCTCCCTGTGTGGCAGGTAATCAGAACCTGAGCACCATCTTCAACGCCAATCCCAACCACTGGACCTGCATCAAATACCAGATGAGCTGGCCCGGTAACGGTGATCCATATTATACGGCTGAAGGCGGAGACAGGAGAACCTATTACGGTGTGAACAGTGTTCCGCAGCTTTGGGTCGACGGCGGACTGGGAATCAACACCTCGGGCTATACTGCCGCCCAGCTGAATGCGGCTTATACCAATCCTTCCTTTGTGAACCTGAGCGCAACCAGTCAGATCCTCTGGCCCAAATCGGTTAACATGAACATCACCATCAATCCCGTGGCTGACATCAGCAGCAGTAACCTGGTGATGCAGGTAGCCATTTTCGAATATATCACCCACAATAATGTAGGCTCAAACGGAGAAACCACCTTTAATTATGTCATGAAGAAGATGGTTCCCGATGCCCAGGGTACCGCGCTCTCTCCCCTGGTTGCCGGCCAGACTGTGACCCAGAACCTGAGCTATACTTTTAACGGCAATTATCGCCTGCCGGCCAATGCATTATCCCCCATCAACCATGCCATCGAGCATTCGGTGGAAGAGTTCTCAGACCTCGGTGTCATCGTCTGGTTGCAGGATGCTGCCACCAAAGAGGTGTTCCAGAGCTGTTATGCCACCATTACGGTCGGCGACCAGGAAATCAGCAGTCCCGACGGCATCGTCGGCATCTTCCCGAACCCTGCCGGTCAGACCACAAATATCCACTACTACATGGGAGGAAGCAATCAGGTGGTGCTGGAACTTTACAACATGACCGGACAGAAGGTTTATAAATACAATCCCGGCACTGTGGCCTCCGGCTCCAACATCCTGACCATTGACACACAGGATCTGCCCTCCGGATTGTATGTTGCCAGACTCCAGCTGGGGGATAACACCCAGGTGCACAAACTGCAGATCGCACATTGATGATCAGGTTGAAAATGAAAAACATTCTTTTTACTGCTTTGCTGACCCTTGGAGTCGGCTTGCTTCAGGCCCAGGAAAGGCTGGTGCTCTTTGAAGAGTTCACCAATGCCTCCTGCGGGCCCTGTGCCGCCACCAATCCCGCTTTGAACGAGTTTCTCGACGACAATGTGGCCAAGGTGGTATCCGTCAAATACCAAACAAATTGGCCGGGAACAGATCCCATGAACGCACACAATCCGGCACAGGCAGCAACCAGGGTTACCTATTACGGCATTACAGGTGTTCCTGACGGCGTACAGGACGGGCTCTGGAACGATCACCCCGCGAATTACACCCAGACGATCCTCAACAACCGTCAGGCGATTCCTTCTCCCTTCTCGGTCAAAGTGCAGCATCAGTTGTCGTCAGGCAACGACACGCTTCACTGTCAGGCCACGATCAAAAGCGTGTCACCCCTGTCGGTGACCGGCACCCTGGTTGCCCATACCGTCATTGTGGAACGGAACATTTACTTCGCTTCTGCACCTGGCTCGAACGGAGAAAAGCATTTTGAAAGCGTAATGAAGAAAATGCTTCCGACCGACCAGGGAACCACACTCCCCACAAGCTGGAGTACCGGTGATTCCATTGTGCTGAGTTTCTCCTGGCCTCTGGCCAATGTTTACAATCCGCTGCAATTGTCGGTGGTGGTATTCATCCAGGGCAACAGTACCAAGGAAGTTTACCAGGCCGGTTTCAGCTACCCGCTTCTGTCGGCCGATGCAGGCATGGTGGCGATTACAGGCAACACCATGAGTTGTACTTCCACGGTGTCCCCCACCGTAATGATGCGGAACTTCTCCGCTGACTCCCTGAACACAGCCACCATAGGCTATGTGATCACGGGTGGAACACTGCAGACATACACATGGAACGGCAGCCTCGGCTATTATCACAAAGCAGCCGTGACCCTTCCCGCAATCAGCCTTCCGAACCCCGGCTCATACATACTGAAAGTGTTTGCCAGCCTTCCAAACGGAAATCCTGACCAGGTTCCCCAGAACGATACGGTGTATGCAACGCTAACCTATCTGAATGCACCAGCAGCAGCTCCAATAAGCCAGGATTTCGCAATTCCCGACTTTCCGCCTGCGAACTGGTCTCTGGAGAATCCAGGCAATGACTCCTATAAGTGGAGAAGGGCAAGTGCCAGTCACAGCGGCGGATCCGGCAGTGCGGTAATCGACTTCTACAACATCACCGCCGGGAAAGAGGACTACCTGAATACCCCGCGCATTGACCTGAGCGCCGTAACAGGAAATGCGATCATTGAATTCTACCTGGCCCACAAACGTTACAGTGCATCTTACTCAGACCGCCTACAGGTTCAGGTTTCCACCGATTGCGGTGCGACCTGGGGCACGGTTTGGGATAAACAGGGGGCCACCCTTGCAACGGCCACGGGTTATGTTACCTCAGCCTATGTCCCTGCTGCTTCCGACTGGCGTCAGGAACAGGCCGACCTTACCGCTTATGTGGGTAATTCCGACATCCTTGTCAGGTTTAAGGCCATCAGCGGCTATGGCAACAACCTCTATGTGGATGATGTGAATATCATGGCCGGTACCGTAGGTATCATTCAGGTCATGCAACAGGCACAACTGAAACTGTATCCGAACCCATCAAACGGAATGTTTAATCTTTTACTGCCAACCGCAACGCAGGAAGACCTGAACATCACCGCCTGCGACCTGCTCGGCAACATCGTATTCAGTAGTCAGGCCCAATACAGGACGAATGAGGCCATCAGCCTCGACCTGAACCATCTGCCTTCCGGAACCTATACCCTGTTTTTACAGGCTTCATCCGTTTCGGTGCAGGAAAAAGTGGTACTGATCCGCTAGACGAGTTTTCTCACTTTTCAAAAGAGGGCGTTCCTTAACCGGTTCGCCCTCTTTTTTATGGATTTTCATGCAGGCGTGCATCTTCATGGTGTAACCAAAGCCAGAAGCCATGAAAACAACAGCATTCATCCGTGAGAATCTCGACGAAATCGTTTTCACGGGCAGAAACACCGCTTACGGAGCTTACGAAATCCGTAAAAAGTACGCAAAGACCCTGAATGAAGGTACCATGATCGCAGTGCTGATTCTGCTTGTCGGCACATCCATTCCACTGATCGCCAACTACTACCGCAATCAGTCGCATTACACCCCATCCACCGAAATCAGCGTGGAGATCACCGCCATGAAACCTCCGCCCGCGACTCCCCTTCCTCCTGTTCCTCCCGATTTGGTCAAAACCGAAAGGATGACACGTTTCCTGAAACCCATCATCACCATCGACACCTCAGAGACGACAGAACTGATGGCTCAAACGGAACTGAATACGATGAATTTCAACCAGCCAATCGACACCACTCCTCCGGATTTCACCACGACCGAACCGGATAGGGTGATCCAGGAAACGACGCGAACGGAACCTTTCACCGTGGTGCAGGAGATGCCTGAATTCCCGGGGGGAAATGAGGCCATGCACCTTTTTCTGAAGAAGCACCTGGTTTATCCGCCACTGGCACGCACCAACGACATTTACGGAACGGTATATGTGGCTTTTACCGTCAGTGAAACCGGCCTGGTGAGCGACCTTGAAGTTAAGAAAGGTGTGGGATACGGCTGCGACGAGGAAGCCATGAGGGTGATCAGCATGATGAAATGGAAGCCGGGAAGGCAGGCCGGGAAAGCAGTGCCTGTAAGGTTTACCATCCCAATCCGCTTCGTGTTGCAGGGTTAAACCATCCGGCAAACCGGATGACGAAAGAATGAAATGCAGGCCTATCTGGATTCGAAACGGTACGCGGCAGCGGATATCCGGGCAATCAGAGCGGCCTGCATTTCCAGATCATGACCCCGGGTCATGACGACCAACAGATAGGGATTTCCATCCTGGTATACGATTCCGGCTTCCGAAAGCAAACGGATATCCCCCTCGGCCTGCTCCCCGAATTTGTGTGCGACGGTAACACCGGCAGGCAGGTCTCTGGTAATCCCTTTATTAAATGAACATTGTGTCAGGAGGTCGAGCGCCGCATCGGAGGAAGCATCGTTCAAATACCTGGCATCGTAAAGAACCCTGAAAAACCTTGAATAATCTTCTGCTGTCAGGGCATAATTCATGTCCTCAAGCTGTGGCCGCGACAGTCCCATATCCGCAAACACCTGCCTGAACAGTCCGGCATCCATGTTCTGCCCCAGCAGGTATGCGGCATAATTATCCGAATCCCTGATCATAAAAAGTAACAGTTCGCTGACTTTGTAGGATTTGCCGCTCCTGACAGCACTCCCCTCATATGTTTGTCCGGGTATACTGCCGGAAGGACTGCCGAAATAAATCTCCCGCGACAGCATTCCCGGTGACTCTTCTGCCATTTTCAGCCAGGTTATCATGATAGGTACTTTCAGCAGGCTTCCGGCCCGGTATGCTCCTTTGTCGCCTGCTTGTGTCCACTGACCATTCCCAAACTGCAGGTAAAACACCGCGGCGCTTAACAAACCGCCGCTCTGCACAGCCTGGTCGATCATCAGCTGAAAATCTGCTTTCAAAGGATTCAACAGCATGGAATGATGTCCCATATAGGCAAAACGCAGGGGAACCACCAGACCGGAGCCCTTACCGCTGAATTCGACATAGGATTCAGCGGAATCTTCCGCTTCTCTGTCAAGGTTTTTCAGGGGTCCGGAGGCACGAAACACACTACGGTACTGCCAGAAAAGTACAAGTATCAGTATAAGGTTAAAGCCCAGAAAATAGACCAGAGGAATTGATTTCCTGGTTTTTGGAGAAGAATTTCTGACTGCGCTCATCGGGTAAGCAAACGGGTAAGCGATGTGTGACCATGCAAAATTTTCAGCCCTGCATGATTAGTACAATAATCGCTGAATAGTTGCCCGGCCTGCGCAATATTTTTCCCCGGAAAATCGTATTTTGCAGCACCGAATTCCAACAAAATCCATCACCATGAAAACCGGCTTCCTGAGAAACAAAGCCATCAAGATCGCGGGGATCATCCTCGGCCTGCTGATCATCCTGATGATAGCCCTGCCGTTTGTATTTAAGAACAAACTGGTGGGGATGCTGAAACAAAGCATCAACGAAAACCTTACGGCGGTGGTCGATTTCAGGGATGTTCACCTGAGCCTTTTCCGGTCCTTCCCGGATTTTTCCCTTGAACTGGAAAAGATGAGTGTGACAGGAACGGGCGAATTTGACAAAGACACCCTGTTCCATACCGAAAGCATTGACCTCACCCTGGATCTTTTCAGCGTGCTTTTCGGCTCCCAGGTTAAAATCAGTAAGATCGGACTAGTGAATCCAGGGGTGAAACTCATTGTGCTGGAAGGAGGCAAGGCCAACTGGGACATCGTGAAAACAACAGCAGACACAGCTACAGCAGTGGCAGAAGAACCGGGTGGTTTCAAACTTTCAATCGACAGGTTCAGGATCAGACAGGGTGTGTTGGAATATGACGACAGGTCGACTGCGATGAAAATCAGACTGCAAGGCATGGATATGACACTGAAGGCTGACCTTGACGGTGATCTCACCCATATGTGGATCACCGCTGCCATTAACGAAACCGGGTTCAGCTATGCAGGTATCCCCTATCTGAGCAGGGTTCAAACCAGGATCAAATCGGAGATGGAAGCCAACCTGGAAACATTCCGCTTCGATTTTAAGGACAATGAAATAGCCCTCAATGAGCTGGTTTTCGGGCTTGACGGCTGGTTTGCAATGCCCGGGGACGATATGGAAATGGACCTGGCTTTTTCCGCAAGGAAGGCAGCCTTCAGGGAATTCCTCTCCCTGGTACCTGCCATATACAGCAAGGACTTTGCCTCAGTTGAAACGAGCGGTACCCTTGCTTTTGAAGGTACAGTCAAAGGTACATACAACGACCTGAGCATTCCGGCGTTCAACATCCGGCTTCAGGCCGGGGATGCCATGTTCCGTTACCCCGGCCTGCCTGCAGCCGTGACTGAAATCGGCATGGATGTCAGTCTTTCAAATCCCGATGGTGATCCTGACCACACCGTGATCGACATCAGGAAGTTTCACGCTGCCATGGCGGGCAACCCGGTGGATGTGTCAATGCTGATAAGCAGACCGGTATCAGATCCGACAATCAGGGGAAGCATCAAAGCCCGGGTAAACCTTGCCGATGTTGGCAAGGTCTATCCCTTGTCTGCAGAAGATCAGCTTAACGGGATCATCAACGCCGACATCCGCCTGAACGGCAGCCTTTCGGCAATCGAACAAAAACGGTACGAATCCTTTCAGGCAGATGGTAAGCTGACGGTCAGCGGTATGCAGTACAAAGGACCGGATTTCCCGCAGGGAATGCAGTTGAAGACCCTTCGCCTGCTCTTTTCACCACAATATGTGGATATGCCGGAAGCCGATCTGACATTCGGCCGGTCTGATCTGAAGGCCAGCGGAAGGCTGGACAATATCCTGGCCTATGTACTGAAAGGTGAGCAACTGCAGGGAAGCTTCGAGAGCCGTTCGGGCCTGATCGATCTCAATGAATTCACCGAAGGGGGGACTAGGCAGGAAGCAGCGGACACTGCTGCCATGACGGTAATCAGAGTCCCGGACAACATTCGCTTCAATGGCCGGGTTTCGGTTGACCGCCTGCTGTATGACAACATGGAAATGCGATCGGTTGCGGGCAGTCTCAGTATCGCCGATGCAAAGCTGAGCCTCGACCGTATGAGCATGCAATTGCTTGGCGGAACGATGGCCATGTCGGGGAATTACGATTCAAAACCAGTGCAACCGGAAATGAATTTCAGCCTCGATGCCTCCGGGATTGACATCCCCAGAGCATACAAGACATTTGGCACTGTTCAGAAACTGGCTCCCGTGGCAGAAAGGTGTTCCGGAAAAGTCAGCATGAAAATGGATCTTCGCGGAAGTCTGGACAATCAGATGGCTCCCGTGTACGAAAAGCTTTTTGCAAAGGGCAGCCTTTTTACCGAAAGTCTGGCGATCAGCAACCTGCCCATAAGCGATAAAATAGCGGAAACACTGAAAATCAATGCCCTCAGACGGATGTCAGTCCCGAATACCAGGATGGAACTCACCATCAAAGAGGGCAAACTCGAAGTACAGCCGTTCACGTACACGGTACATGGCATTAAAACCACCGCAGGAGGCTGGAATGCACTCGATCAGCGCATCGCCTACGACATCGTAATGGAGATTCCCCGTTCCATGTTCGGCGGACAGGCCAACACAGCATTGGACGGTCTGGTGAAAAAGGCCGGCAATCAAGGATTGAAGATCGATCCGGGAAGTACTGTTGTGGTGGCTGCAAAGATCGGCGGCACTTTCCTGAAGCCTGAGATCAGTGCCGACCTGAAAAAAAGCATGCAGTCCGCCATGGAAGATATCAAAGACCAGATCAGCACGCAGGTTCAGGAAAAAGTGAAGGAAGAGATACAGGAAGTGAAAGAAGACCTGAGTGCAAAAGCAGCGAAAATAATTGCAGATGCTGAGTCTCAGGCTCAAAAGATCCGCGACGAAGCCATGAAAGCCGGAGAAGCGCTGATCAGTGAAGCCGAAAAGCAGGGCCAGTTGCTGGTAAACAAGGCCGGTAATCCCATAGCCAAAGCCGCAGCCAAAGAAACCTCCAGACAAATGGTGAAAACCGCAAGGGAAAAAGCGGCGAAACTCAATCAGGAAGCCGGTGCCAAAGCTGTCAGGATAGTGGAAGATGCGCGGAAAGAGGCAGAAAAAATAAAATAGACAACTGCTTCAGCAATCCTGCAACCTTATATTTGGCTGCTTTTCAGACACAAAGCTGCCAACGAGTTATTCCGCAAACGGCCGGGTAGATTTTTTTCACAAACCCGTTGGGTGCCGTTATAATTAAGAATCATTACAAATAATCAGTCCCGGACAACGTTCCCTGATTCCGGCAGTCATATTGGATTGTTTAACAACTATTCACTTTTGACAAAAACGGATCACATGAGAACAATGGTCAGACTGGTCTTGATTTCATTCATCATTATCAGTTATTCCCAGGCAGGGAAATCCCAGTCCGGTGATAACCTCATCCGGGGCTACGTAAAATATGACAATACTGAAGCAAGTATCCTGCAGCAGGTGAAGGTATACCTGACCGACCTGGGCGGGAACAAGCTGGATTCGACGACGACTAACCTGGGAGGGTACTTCGTTTTTTACGGAGTATCGCTTGGCAGTTTCAGGCTGATAACCGAAGCTGAAAAACCCTGGGGTGGGGTGAGTACGAACGATGCTTTACTGGCATTCAGGCATTTTGTAGAGATGGACACCCTGGAAGGCATGTCTTTTCTGGCGGCGGATGCAGATGGCAACCATTACGTGAATGCCACGGATGCCATGGCCATTCTGGCCAGAGTGACAGGTGTAAGGAATTCCCTGCCGGCAGGTGACTGGTGTTTTGAGCAACCCATTGTGAATACGGGGGTTGCACCGGCCATGGTGTTTATCCGCGGCCGTTGCAGGGGCGACATCGACGGCAGTCACAGCCCGGTGATCATACCGGGATTCAATTGCGGAACAACGCTTGTCGACAGCCGCAACAGCGAAATATATCCCACGGTACAGATCGGAAGCCAGTGCTGGACGGCGAAAAGCATGAATATCGGAACCCAGATCCAGGGGAATCAGGCAGCCTCGAACAACCAGGTCATTGAAAAATACTGTTACAACAACATCCCGGAAAATTGCAGGAATTACGGGGGTCTTTACGACTGGAATGAGATGATGCAGTATGCTCCGAATGAGGGAGCACAGGGAATTTGTCCGGCCGGCTGGCACGTACCGACAGACAATGAATGGTGTACCATGCTGAATGCTCTGGAACCAGGGATTTCATGCACCCAGACCGGGCTGCTGGGTATGAAAGTGGGGGGGAAGCTGAAGGAAGCCGGTTATGAACACTGGAATTCTCCCAATACCGATGCCACGAATGAGGTTGGTTTTGCGGTTCTCGGTGCCGGAATGGGATACAACAACAATTTCTTCACAGCGATCCTCAATACGGGGGCTGTCTGGACTTCCACCCAGCACACTTACCAGAGCAATGCATGGTACCGTTCGTTCAGCGCCAACCACGGGCAGGTGATGCGCAACGGCTCATCGAAATCGAACAGGATCTCCGTCAGGTGTATCCTGGATTAGACCAACGGGGGTAAATTCAGAGCATCCCGGAGATCAATGCATAGAGTTCACTCTTTTTAAAAGGTTTCGAGAGGTATGCATCGAAACCCATCGACAGGAACTGACCTTCATCCCCCTTCATGGCGTATGCGGTAAGCGCAGCTACAGGCAGACCGGAAAGGCCGGGCTGTTTACGGATGAGCCTTAAAACCTCAATGCCGTCCAAGCCTGTTTCCAGGTGAATATCAAGCAATACAATGTCATAATGGGTTTCACCCAGCTTTTGCAGGGCTTCCTGCCCGCTGGAAGCAACATCCATGGTTACTGTATCTCTCAGATAAGACACCATGAGCGATTGGTTGATGACATCATCCTCTACCAGTAAGACCCTGATAGTCCGACCCTTTATGGAGGAAACCCGCAAGATATCCGGCAATACCCCGGCCTGCGCTTCTTGCTGTTGCATCTCTGCGCCGGTACCTGTCACGGGAAATCGTACGATGAATTCCGTACCCTGTCCCAGGCTGCTTTTCACGCTGATGCTTCCGTTCATTTTTTCCACAAAACGTTTGGTAATGGAAAGACCCAGACCGCTTCCCTCGAAATGTCTGGAATAGCCCTCGCTTACCTGACGGAATTCATCAAAGATCGTTTCATGAAACTCTTCGGGGATGCCGATCCCGGTGTCCCGGACGCAGCAAACCACGCAATTCCCGTAAGGCCCTTCCTCCAGATCGACCGATACTGTGATCCCGCCGGACACGGTATATTTCAATGCATTGTTTACAAGGTTGTGAAACACACTGCTGAGCATACGTTCATTCGATTGCATATATATATGCTCATGCGGAGTGTCAAAAGAAAGATACAGCTGCTTTTTTGCGGCACCCGGCATATAAGATTTGACCACGGACTCCGCCAGTGCAACCAGGTCAACACTGTTGACGGAGATTTCAACTTGTTCTGCTTCGAGTTTCGAGAGGTCGAGGATCAGGTTCAGGGTGTCCATCAGCCTGTTGCCGCTTTCCAGAATGTAGGAAGCCATTTTCGCATGTTCCTGGTCGAGCAGGCTTTCGTTCAGCAATTCCGCATACCCGAGGATCCCCGTCATTGGTGTCCTCAACTCATGACTCATATTGGCCAGAAAAGAAGTCTTGAGCCTTTCGCTTTCCTCGGCCTTTTCTTTGGCATCAAGCAACTGTCTCATGATAAGCTTCTTCTCCGAGATATCTTCCTTAAGCCCCAGGAAATGGGTGATCCTGCCCTGCTGGTTGAGGATAGGAGAAATAATAGCGTTTTCCCAGTATAATTCTCCGTCTTTTTTTCTGTTCTTCATTTCTCCCCTCCAGTCACCCCCGCCGGTAACAGTAGCCCAAAGGTTTTTGTAGAAGGCCGCATCATGAGCTCCTGATTTCAGAATTCGCGGATTCTGACCAATCACATCCTCAATGGAATATCCGGTGATTTCACAAAATTTCGGATTTACGTACTCTATGGTACCCATCGGATCAGTGATCACAATGCTAACGGGGCTTTGCTCAATTGCCTTGGACAGCATCAGCGCCTCTTCCTGACTTCTTTTCCTTTCAATGTAATTACTCAACTGATTAGCAACAATCTCAAGAATATCAACACTTTGCCTGTCGAAAGCCGCCGGATTGTCGTAACTCTGAACCACTACGGCACCGGTCACCTTACCGCCGAAATTCAGGGGCACACCCAGCCAAACCTCTGCCCTGGCACCGATATATTCAATTTCACCGAGATCGGCAAGCATCTTGATTTCATCCTTCCTGATGAGCAGCGGGGCTTTTGTCTTGATTACCTTACCGGTAAGCGACTTCTCGGCAGTCCAGTAACCCGGAACGGCATCCTTTTCATCCTTTTCAAACGGTGCGAATAACAAATTCCGTTTTTCATCATAAAAGGCCACAAAGAAATTGGTGGCATCGATCATCTTATTCAATTCGTGCTGTACGATACCAAAAAGTTCATTCACCAGGTCAACCGAAACCACCGCATTGGCAATATTATACTGAATCTGCTGGATCAATTCCGTTCTTTTCCGCTGTGTGGTATCCCTGCATACAGCGAATATCAGCAGGTTATCGCCAACGCGGGCCCCACTGGCCGAGACTTCCACATCAAACACAGTTCCGTCTTTCCTGCGATGCTTAGTTTCAAAGGTCTGGTGGACTGACACAATATCTGAAAACACCTCCCTGACTTCAGCTTCTCCCTGAACGGCATCGATCTCCCAGACAGACTTATGCCTGAGTTCACCGATTGGATAGCCCAGCATGTCTGCAAATCTGAGATTGGCATCCACCAGCTGATACTCCTGATTGAAAATTGCAATCCCGTCATAAGAGGTGTCCATCAGAATTTTCCTTCGCATGGCCTCACTTTTCAATGCCCTTTCTGCATCCTTCCTTTCCCTGGCATTGCTGAGAATTTGTGCGAGTACATTTAAAAGATTCAATTCACTGTCATCCCAGATACGGATGTCATGTACGGCATCAAAACCGACAAATCCCACACAATGGCCTTTCACAAACAATGGAAGTGTAATCAGGGTCTGGATATCCTGGGACTCAAGGATGCTCCTGAGTTCGTTCCCCTTTGGAAGATCAGCCACCCTCGGAATATGAATGAGTTTCCCCGCCAGGTGTGTTTCCACCCATTCCGGGATGGCATCATTGGGAACAGCCTGCAAATTGTCAATCTCCGGTCTGGTGCCGGGAGAACACCACTCATGGGTATTGGTCATGATCCCGTTATTGAAATCATAGGTGAACAGATAGGCCCTGTCGACCCTGATAAACTCACCCACCATTGCCAGGGTTCTGGTGATTTGCTCATCCAGCTGGTCGACTGGCATATTGACAAATTCCGTAGCCAGAACCAACAATAACTTTTGCAATTCCAGGCTACGTTCCAGCTTTTGTTCCACCTCTTTTCTCCTGCTGATGTCGGTATGCTGAATGATGACATGGCTGAGGCTGTTGTTTTCATCGAAAATCGGATATGCCCAGTTATCATACCACACTTTCTTCTTTTCCTTCACATCCACATGCTGGGAGGGAGATTCAGAAGCATTCCCGATATCGAACAACACCTGCCATTCAGCAGATTTCCCTTCCCGGAATACCTTTTTAAGGACCTTGTCAATCCCTTTGTCGATAATCTCCTGGTCCTTGAATATATTATAGACCTTACCCTCAATATCCGCTGAATCGACTCCGAAAATGTGGCTGAGTTTGCTGTTGATCCTTTCGCACCAGCCGTCCTTATCCAGAATCTGAGTACTGACAGAGGACTGCAGAAACATCTGTTCAAAGAAATTCTTCTGTTCCCTCAGTTCCTCTTCAAATTGTTGCTGCAGTGTGATATCCCGCACTGTTGTCAGTAACATCGGAGTACTTTCATATTGTACCAGGTCAACATTGATCAGTGCATTGAATACTACACCGTCTTTACGATGAAGTCTGACATGCCAGTCGCGCACGTACCCTGTCTGCTTCAATTGCTGAATGAGGTATTTCCTGTCACCTGCATCCTGGTACATCGCACTAACATTCAAACCTTTTAATTCTTCAAGGGAATAGCCCATCAGCTTCAGCATGGCAGGATTCGCTTCGTACATGTTTCCTGCCGGGTCGGCCAGTCCGACACCAACCGGAATCGTTTCGTACAACAGTCTGTATTTCTCCTCAGAAGTTTTCAGAGTATCTGCTGCCTTCTTTCTTTCGGTGATGTTCCTGACTGTGGTCTGTATGGCCGGCTTCCCGTCAAAGACAATAGGAATCCCGATCACATCGACATCGATGACACGACCCTGCATATCGAGAAACTTTTCCTCGGTAAATGGGGCAGGTTCAAGGGTTTCAAAAATTCTTGCAATCCTGTCCACAGCAAGCTTCCTGAAATCAGGGTGTACAAAATCCATCAGGGGTCTTTGTTGCATTTGTTCGAAAGAGTCAGCACCAACCATCCGCACTGCGGCCTGATTGGCGAACAACAGCCTTCCTCCGGCATGCACGATGATGGCATCGGGAGAAAGATTCACCATCTGCCGGTATTTTTCTTCACTCTCTGCCAGCCTGCTTTCACTTTCCTTTCTAGCATCATTTTCATTTTTCAGATCCTCCAGCAGGTTCAGCATGGCGAGGCGGTTATCCTCCAGTTCCCTGGTCCTGTTCTCCACTGATCCCGCAAATTCCTCGTTATCCAGGCGCGGTGCCCTGCGCCCAGCAGCATTGATCTTCAGCATCGACCTGAGGAGTGCCTGAAGCTCAGTTTCATCAAACGGAAAGGAGAGAAATGCATCAGCACCAGCCTCCAGGGCTTTCACCCTGCTGTGTTTGCCAGTATCATGCGAGGTAAGTACAACCACAGGAATATGCCTTAGCGTCTGATCCGTCCTGATGACCTCAAGTATCCCGGAACAATCCGTGCCGTCCTTCGTACAGTCCATCATGATCAGATCCGGCACTTCTCCGCCCGTCGGGAAGATGACTGACGATTCGTCCGGGACAGCCATGATCACAGTTTCGGGAGAAGAAACACTGATGTGTGCTATCACTGTTTGCAAGTTGTCAGAGTCGTGTCCGATAACCAGTATTTTACCAGGGTCAACTTCCATGTTATTCATAGTATCAAAGAAAGCATTCTGATTTGCGTAATTCCTTTTTTCCAGACAGCAAGCACTGCCAATGCCTTGATAATATTTGCCATACGGCATCCGTTGTATGAGTCCACAGCAGCAATCCTTCCTGTGCAAGGCCCGGACTCTCTGTTCTCTGATGACCCTGTCACGGGCGCCACCGATACCGGACTCATTCTGCAACAGGATATTTGGCGGGTTTGCCCGATTCCTTGCACAACATGTTCACTTCTTTCTTCAGTTCAATGATCCGGATCTCCCTTCCAACCGTCAACCGTTGAAAACGTTCCAGTTCTTCTATTTTCTGCATCAGAACCTCCGCATTCCTTTTTCGTTCGGTCACATCACGGAGATTCAGGATGATGCCATTGATGCCGGGCTGATTCACAAAATTCTGTCCGACAACCTCCATACTCCGGTAACTTCCGTCAGTATGCCGGAATAATATCTCAGACACTGAAACCGATTCAGGATGATTCAGCAGATCAGCAAGTCTTTCCATGACCCCCGGAAGATCATCCGGATGAACCAATTCCAGGGAACTGGTACCGAGCAGCTTTCCGGCATCGTAACCCATCAGGGAAGTGACTGCCGGACTGAGGTAGGTAATAATGCCATCCTTACTGGTCACGGCGATGATATCCGCGGAGTTCTGCACCAGCATCCGAAACCTGTTTTCCTGCTGAATCAACATCTGCACCGACTTTTTCCTTTCCCGCTGATCTGCAAGGACTTTGCCGATAAGCACGGTGATCATCGGATAGAACAGCAAAACAGTGACGGCCACCAGCTTCAGGGTTTCCCTGATATATGCGGTTGGCAACGAAAACATCAGGATGATCATCACCAGGTGTACGAACAGCCCCATCTTGTACAGGGTCTTCCAGGATATCCCCCGCTGCCTTTCCTTCCTGTCAACGAAAAAGTAGTACCCGATCAGAAAAGCCGTAAGGATGGTTGTAACACCCATGATGATGCCCGGCCCTCCCAGCCAGATCCTGTATGCGAGTACGATGACAACGGAAATGATCCCGGCAACAGGTCCGAAAAACAGGGTACAAAGGCTGATGACAATGGTGCGCCCGTCGAAAATCAGTCCCTTCTGAAGTTCAAAAGGATAGAGCATTCCAATAAAGGCGATCAACCCGAACAGCAAGCCCTGTAGCACTTTTCCGCGAAGCGAATCCCTGTCGAAGATATTGTCGATGAATCCCGACAACACACTCAGCGCCACAAGAGCGAAAAGGTTGTACATTAATTCGATGACTACCATGGCAATTAATAACAAACAACAAACATAAAAAAAATTTTCAAACGAACCACTGGAAACATGTCATTAACCCCTTATTTGTTAAATGATTAAAGATGCGGTAAAAAACATGCCTCAGACAGCTCCGGCTAAATATCGGTAAAGTTAATATGTATTTGATTGTCTTCTGTCAGTTTCTTCCGGCGACGGACTCCCATATGCTTTATGGCAGACTGTGTTATTTTTTTGTTAAAGTACTCATTTTAAGACTCTTTAGATAGACGTTGCGTGTTTCTATGGAAATATCATTTCAAAATGCCTGATGGCAATTAAAAGAGGGAGACAATATGTCAAAATTTTCCATTTCCTTTGTTATCTTTCTGATTACAGGCCTTTTACCGGCTTTCGGTCAGATTTCGGGAGACAGCACCGTATGCAGCGGTGAAACGGAACAGTATTCAGGTCCGGTGATTCCCGGTGCATCTTATTCATGGAATGTTGCGGGAGGGAACATCACAGGACCTTCGAACACAGGCATTGTCACAATCCAATGGCCAAATGCCGGAAGTGGCTCCATCATGCTTACGGTTTACCTGCCCGATAACACGCAACAATTCTTTATTTTTCCTGTTGTGGTTCACCCTCTGCCCCAGCCCGTGATCACCCATCAGCCCTACCCCGGCTGTCCGCCGGGCCACGGCAGGGATAACGGTGCCGGAAGCCCTGACCAGGGTGGCGGAAATGACTGTGATAAGGTGTGTAAGGGTGCCACCATCACCTATTCGACCACGCTGAACCCGGGCAACACTTACCTGTGGACGGCGGGAGGCGCTTCTTCCCTCAGCGGGGCCAGTACGAATACAGTGACGGTAAGCTGGGACAACAGTCCGTTCGGATTTCTCACCGTGTACGAAACCAACCAGTGGGGTTGCGTGGATTCAGCCACCATCTGTATCGAAAAGGTCGATCTTCCGGTGGCTGCATTCACCCACCAACTGAACGTCTGTAAATTCTCCAGCGTGAACTTCACCAACCTGAGCACGGGAGCCACCTCCTTCCAATGGTATTTCGGTGACGGCGGCAACTCCACCCAGCAACATCCCACGCATGCTTACAGCAACAGCGGCTCCTACACCATCACCCTGATCGTGATGAACGACTGCTTTTGCGCCGACACTTTCCAAAGTGTGATCCAGGTGGATTCTTTTCCGGGGCCGGAGATCAGTTGCCCTTCCACCGTCTGTGCCTTTGATACGGCAACCTATACAAGCGCAGCAGGCAATTGCACCCATAACTGGTTTGTGACCGGCGGCAGCATTACCGGACCATCCAACCAACCATCGGTGACGGTGGTCTGGGGTGCAGGTCAGACTGGTATGCTTGGCCTGACCGTTACAGGCTGTGGCGGAACCTGCAGCGACACCACCTGGCTGATCATCCCCATCATACCTGCAAACGGAACCATCAGCGGGCCACCGAAGGTGTGCCCGGGAGAATGTGCCACATACTCCCTCCCGAAATTCAGCGGAGCCACATACAGCTGGAGTCTGAACAACGGCAGTTGCGGCACTATTCAGGACTCCAGTTGCTGCGAAGAGATCACCATCTGCTGGCCTGCAACCAGTTACTTCTGCACGGATACGCTGACTGTTACCTTCTGGGACCAGTTTCTCGGCTGTGGCGGAACGGCACAGATGATCATCCGCCTCAGGCCGGAACTCAGCATCTTCGGGCAAACAGAAGGATGCTCAAACGGTACCTCCAGCTTCTTTGCCTTTGGCAGCATCAACTGTATGTGGAATGTCAGTCCGGCCGGACCGGCCTATTCCCCGGGCCCGTCTCCATCTCTGAACGTAAACTGGCTGGGCCTGACCGGTAATTTCCAGGTCACTGCTTTTCCCGTCAACCCCAACCAGGTATGCAATGACTCAGCCACCGTACTGGTAAAGGTCATCGATCCTCCTGCAGCACCCGTCATTACCGGCGACAGTGTTGTTTGTCCCGGCTCGGTGCACCAGTACTGTGCCACCGGGAACGGCATCATCCAATGGTTCGTTACCGGAGGCAACCCCTCAAACGGAAGCGGCAACTGTATTACTGTCACCTGGGGAAACACCCCGCCTTTTTCGGTACAGGCAGTGGTCCAGATGCCTCAGTCGCCCTACTGTACATCAGACCCAGCTATCCTTAACATCAACGTACCCCTGAATCCCCCGCCTCCCGCCTTCACCGGATCTGCCGTCGCATGCGCCAATGCTGTCAGTACGTATTCCACACCCACGGCCTATCCGGCAGGGGCAAACTTCACCTGGTCGCTCAGTCCCTCCAATGCCGGTACCATCATTTCAGGCCAGGGCAGTGCTTCTATCCAGATTGAATGGGGTAACAACGCGCCACAAACGGTCACGCTGAGTCTTACAGTGGATATCTGCGGCCAGACTGTCAGCAATACTTTATCCATACTGTTGACCCCCGCGCCCAATCCTTCTATCATACAACCTGGCAGTCTCTGCCCTGGTAATCCTGCCCAACTGAATGCGACCGGAGGAGTTTTCACGGCTTACCAGTGGAGCGGTCCCGGCGGTTTCACCTCCTCTTCCAACCCCGTCACCATTACCCAGGACGGACTTTACCAGGTCACAGTAACGGATGCAGGTGGTTGTACTGCACTGACCCAGCTCCTGGTTTCCTATACGGGTACACCTGTAGCGAGTATCAGTGCCCAGAACCCATTATCTTATTGTACGGGAGCAAGTTACAATGTGACACTTTGTGCCCTTGGCAATCCGAACTATACCTATGCCTGGTCAAATGCAGCCACTTCCCAGTGCATCACAGTGAGTAACCAGGGTAACTTCCAGGTAACGGTCACCGATGCTTCCAACGGATGCTTTGCCATATCCAATATGATTGCCGTTACTGAATCACCCTGTCAGCCGGATACAGGCACCTGTGTTCCTACTGGCAGCGTAAGCTTCACGTATTCAGGATGCAATCCCGTTTCATTCCTGAATACATCTGTCAATGCAGGCTCATTCTCATGGAATTTCGGAGATCTCTCCTCTTCAACCCAGACCAACCCGACCCATACCTATAATGCGGCAGGGTTCTTCCTTGTTTCGCTCTATGGCTATGTACCCGATGCTTCCGGCACCGATTCCTGCCTGCTGGTCGATACCGCCCTGATCGAAATCCCACTGCTTCCCCGTTTCACTGCTGCGCCAGGCTGTTCGACAGACCCGGTATGTTTTACCGATAACAGCGTCTTCACGGCCGGCAACAACATCACCTCCTGGTTATGGAACTTCGGCGACGCCAATACATCGACAGCCCAAAACCCCTGTCATCTCTACAGCACAAGCGGCACCTTCATCGTCACACTTATGATATCCAACGGTCCCTGCACCACCTCCTGGTCCGACACCATCGTGGTACTCCCACAACCCAATGCAGCCTTCAGCTTCAGCAATGCAAACTGTGTAAACAGCCCGGTATTCTTCAACGACCTGTCGGCAAGCAGTATCAACTACTGGAACTGGAACTTCGGCAACGCCGGAACCTCACTCAACCAGAACCCTGCGCAGGCATACACCCTTCCGGGCACTTACCCCGTCACACTCATCGTACATGACATCAACGGATGTTACGACACGGCCACCATCCCTGTCACTGTCAGTCCGAACAATCTCGGAGGCAACATCACAGCCTTCCCCGACAGCATCGTTTGTGCAGGCACTCCCGTGATCCTGGCAGCCCCCGTATGTGCCGGCTGTACCTACCTGTGGAGTAACGGCAGCACCAACGACAGCATCACCGTTACCACCAGCGGATTTTACCAGGTGCAGGTGAGCGATCTGAACGGTTGCACCTATTCAACTTACATCAGGGTGATTGTTAACCAGTTGCCCTTTGCTCAAATAATCGGGCCCACCGATGCCTGCATCAATGATTTTGTTTCTCTGTCTGTTCCGTACAATCCCAACTGGCTGTACACCTGGATCAGCAACGACACCAGCGCGAACGGCCAGACGGGACCCGGGGTCTGGTTGACGGCTGCTTCGCCCGGACTGCTTAATTTCAGTGTGGTACTGACCGACACGGTGACCGGCTGCACTGATACCACTGCCGTGCACCTGCTTACCGTTCATCCGGCACCCGCACCCCCGGTCGTCACGGCCCTTACAGCTACGGTGGTATGCGAGGGCGACAGTATCCTGCTGCTGATGACCCATCCCGATACTACGGTCAGCCTGAGCTGGAGCACCGGTGAGGTGAACGACACCCTGGTGGTTACCAAAGACGGCTGTTACGATGCCATTGCCACCAATATCTGGGGCTGCAGCAGCACTACCACCTTCTGCGTCACCGTGAACGAACTGCCTGAACTGTGCTCCTTTTACGAAGGTTGTTTCGACACCTGCGCACCCTATACCATCGCCGGACCGGCCGGAGGAAGCTCCTACCAGTGGCTGCTGAACGGCATCCCCATCACCGGTGCCGACAGCCAGTATTATACCGCAACAATCAGTGGTGCATACTCGCTTATCGTCACCAACAGCTTCGGATGTACAGATACCACAGGAGTGCTCAACCTGAACCTTTACCCATGTCCGGGTGATGCCTGTGTGGAATTCCTCATCGACACTGTAACCTGCGATCCCGCCACAGGTCAGTGGGCGATGCAATTCCATATCATCAACCTGACCAATATTGTTCTGACGGAAATACATCTGCAACTCCTGCCCCCCAACATGGGTGCGGGTTACTTCCCGGGCGCATTTATCCAGACCGTCCAGCCGGGAGATACATCCACCCCGATGACAACCGTTATTTCGAATGCGGCTGCCGGAGATACCCTTTGTTTCCGGACCAATGTCTTTACATACAATGAAAACAACATTGAAGTCCTTGTCTGCTCATCCGATACCCTATGTTTCGTGCTTCCGCCCTGCGGAAATGATACCTCCTGCTGTTACCTCGGGTTTGTGAGTGATTCAATCTGGTGTGTCACCGATCCCACAGGTGCACCCGCTTATCACTTCAATATAGTGGTGGAAGGTTGCGGCATATTGGACGTACAATTGGCGGGTCCCGGAAATATCAGTCTGAACGGACCCTATATCCTGAACGGCGGACAACTTACGCTGAGCGGATTCTATTCTGCTGCCGGCGGCAACACCCTTTGCCTGCTCTTTATGATGCATGATTCCGTAAACTACTGCGCCGATACCATTGTATGTTACAGCCTGCCGCCCTGTCCGCCACCCTCACTCCCCTGCGAGTGGGGCTTTGATCATTTCATTTGTGCCGGACAATCATCCGTATTCCAGCATTTTTACTTTGTTCCGGGCGTCAGTTACAACTGGCAGTTTCCCGGCGGGATGCCTTCAACTGCAAGCGGAACCGGACCGCATACGGTCACCTACATGGTTCCGGGCATTTACCCTGTTCAGCTCACCATGAGCAACCAGCAGGGCAGTGTGATCTGCATTGACTCCATCACTGTTTACCCTTCACCGGTGGCCGGTATCGTACAGTCAGGACTCAGCCTCACCGCCGCTCCCCCGGGCATGTCCTACCAATGGTATCAGTATCCGGTCAGCCAGGCCACCCTGATCAGCGGGGCAACCCAGCAAAGCTTCAGCCCCGGGGTCAGCGGCACCTGGTGCGTGGTAGTCATGAATGCCGCCGGTTGTTCCGATACAGCCTGCATCGATTACATCCATGAGGATCCCTGTGAAGGGCTCCAGGCGATGTTCTCGGTGAATGCCATCTGGCTTACGGCGCAGTTCACCGACCTGAGTACGGCTCCCTTCCCGCTGGTCATCACCGGCTGGAGCTGGAATTTCGGGGATCCCGGTTCTGGTCCCAACAATACTTCCAGTCTGCCCAATCCGGTGCATCACTACCCAGCCACGGGATATTACCTTGTATGTCTGACAGTTACGGCTATCAACGAACTCACGGGTACCTTCTGTGAGCACACGATCTGTATGGATATATATGTGAAGAAAAGACCGAAGCTGGTCGGAACGGTGGTTTACCTCAATGAGGTGCTGACGCCCATGCCCAACACCCTGGTCAGCCTGCTGTCGGGAGGGACAGTGGTTGCCGTTGACACCACCGGCCCCGATGGTTCCTGGGAATTCAGTCCGGTTGATGAAGGTACCTACACCCTGCAGGTAAATACCACCAAACCCTGGGGCGGGGTGAATGCCACCGATGCCCTGGTCATTCTTAAACACTTCGTCCAGCTCAGTCCGTTGCAGGGAATGAAGCTCCAGGCCGCCAACGTCGACCTGAACCCTGTGGTCAACTCCATCGATGCCCTGATGGTAAGCCGCAGGTTCACAGGTCTGCTGTCGTCATTCCTGGTGGGCGACTGGCTGATTGAGCAGCCTGTGGTGAACTTCACCGGTGACAGCCTGTTCCAAAGCATCCATGCACTGTGTTTCGGTGATGCCAACGGATCTTATGTCCCGCCGGCCCTGAAACCATCACCGGAGATAAAACTTGAGCAGCATGGCAACATCCTTGCCGCTCCGGACTTGCAGGAGATCAACCTTCCCTTAAGCTTCAGCGGCGATGTGCAGGTTTCGGCCATTTCCCTGGTGCTGGACTTCCCCTCACAAGCTGTGGAAATCCTGAATATCACTGCCACCAGTGATCCGGAACGGCTGGTGTATCATGTCAGCGACGGTCAGTTAAGGATCGCATGGTTTACACCGGAAAGGAAACAATGGCAGGCCGGCGAGGCAGTATTTGCCTTGCGGCTGAAGCTGAATGAAGAAGCAGCTTCCCTGCTGACGGATGACTATTTGAGATGCGGAAATGAAAGCAGCATTGCAGATTACGAGGCTGCTACCATTTACGGCCATACCATGCAGTACCCGGAAGTCAGCCTGACGAAGAAAGCCTTTGAAGCCGGGCAGAATATCCCTAATCCCTTCTCAGGCAGTACCATCATTCCCTGGTATCAACCGGAGGATGGACATATCAGACTGATTGTCACCGATATTCTTGGCAAAGAAATCATGATCCTTCACCAGGGAATCTTTACTGCTGGCCATCACCAGGTCGAATTGAAAGCCGCCGGGCTGGAAAGGGGTATCTATATATACCGGATTGAATATACCTCAGCACACGGAACAGCCGTGGAAAGCAGAAGGATCAGCCTGATATACTGATCTTCCGGCACCAATGATGCGGGATGCATGATGCCGGAGGATTTGCCATGACGCATCCGGAACTGCAACCATGCTCCACATCATATAGTTCATTAACAGATGTTTAATTAAATCTGACATGCTGATGAAAAAAGTTTTAAAAATTACGGCATGGGTCAGCGGAATAGTCCTTGCCGTGGCCGGAGGAGTGGTACTGTATGTGGGACTGTGGCTGCCAAATGCGGGCAAAGCCCCCGACCTGCATGTGGCACTTACGGAAGACCGGGTTGCACGTGGCAGATATCTTGCCAATCATGTAATGGTTTGCATGGACTGTCATTCGGGGCGCGACTGGGGATTATTCTCGGGACCGCTGAAGCCCGGCACACTTGGCATGGGTGGTGAGGTTTTCGATCAAAACCTCGGATTTCCCGGCAGATTTGTATCGGGTAATCTGACCCCTTACGCACTCGGCAACTGGACCGACGGGGAGATCTTCAGGGCAATCACCTCAGGGGTGAACCGCGACGGGAAGGCATTGTTCCCTGTAATGCCGTATCATAATTACGGTATGCTGAATGAGGCAGATATCCGCGATATCATTGCCTACCTGAGATCGCTGGAACCGGTTCAGAACGATCCGCCGGAATCGAAGGCGGATTTTCCCATGAATCTCATCATCAACACTATGCCGAAAAAACCATCCTTTCAGAGCATCCCGGACAGTAGTGACAAGCCTGCTTACGGGAGGTACCTGGTAACGGCTGCAGGTTGCGTTGACTGCCACACCCGGCAGGAAAAGGGAAAATTCACCGGCAAGGCTCTGGCCGGAGGTTTTGATTTTCCCCTGCCCGGCGGATCAGTGGTTACTTCGAGCAACATCACCCCGCATGAAACCGGGATCGGGAACTGGACAGAAGCGCAATTTATCAGGCGTTTTAAACTATATGCGGATTCGGGATATAGTCCCCATAAAACCGGTCCTGCTGATTTCCAGACAGTGATGCCCTGGACCATGTATGCTCATATGCATGAACAGGATCTCTCGGCTGTGTATGCTTATCTGAGAACGGTGGAAGCCGTCGACAACCGGGTTCAGAAATTCAGGACAGGCCGTTAGTGACCGGCACCGGCCAGTACAAGCCGGCTCATCGTTCCTGCCACGAAACAGCTTTTCGAAAAAAAGCCTCAGTACGGTTTATGGTATGATGCATTCTTTGTAGGTTTGCAGTATTACAAACATCCTGAGCAGGAGTGATTCCGGACAATCCGTTTCAACGCAGCACTTTTCCGAACCTGCACAAAGAAACAGCGGGCGTGTCCCGCGCGCTGGCGGTGATCTTTTTGATGTCTATCACCCTCTTATGCTTTGCTTTATGCAAGCCGGATAAAACCGGGACAACGCTTTATCAGGGATTCACTTCAGACTCCCTGCCTGAAATTCATGCATGGATGATCAAACCCGACAGTTCGGGGCCGGCCCTCTGGCTCGACAGGAAGCAGGCCGACGGAAGGTTTATCCGGGAACCAATCAACGTAGTGATCGTGGACAGGACTGCAGGCAGCAGGGAAGAGGCCGTCGGACGAATTACGGCAGCCATGACCAGTGCGGGCTTCGGACCGCGTTTCGGACATAGCGGAGGATATCACGGCATGATGGACGGCAGGCTGTATCCCCAGCAACCAGATCAGGCGGATTACGCCTTTTCCGATTGCATGTGGGCCTTTCCCAACAACCATTGCAGGCTCTTCGGTCCGGCGTTTAAAAACGGTATGTGGATCTGGACCGGGTCATGCAGCCGGGAGAAAGGTATTTCTCATGATTATGTTTCATTTATGATTTCGCGTGAAGCCATGACTGACGCACTTTGCAGGTATGCAAACGCCGGCAGGGCCGCCAATTTAAACCTCAACAACAGGGTGGATGATGCCACCACCGGTACCGGTGATCACGACGGCTTTGCCGCTGTAATCATCCTGCATGGAACACCATGAGGCCGCAACGCACATACCCGCAACAACCATGGAAACAGATGCTGAAGACCGGTTTCCTGCTTCTGTCCGCCCTGGTCTTCAGTTGCGCTGAACCGCCCGGCCGAACAGTGATCCGACTAAAGCTTGAAGGGGCCTGCAACGGCAGTTATGCCTTCCGTCAGCTGCAGTGGGCAAGGATCAAAAATCCCGGATTACCGGAAAAATCAAGCCTGGGTTTCTTCACCGATCCCAGGGCCGGAGATCATCCGCTCAACCTGGCCGTGCTGTTCGGTAACCTCAGCGGAAAGGAGATCCAGACCGGCAAATACACTGCCGTGAAGGTCAGCCGCGACATTCCGGCATTCCGGGCCGGAATAAAACAGGGGTTTATGACCATCGTTCCGGCAGGACAGCATCCACCCCCTGAGGAATTTTACACTACATCAGGGAATTTTGAAATCACGGAATACAACAGTGACAGCCTGGTACAGGGAAGTTTCTGCCTGATCCTGTCCAATCCGGATGCCAGCAGATGGATCTCAGCCAGGGGAAGCTTCCGGCTGGGGCTATGATTTCCCTGAAGATGCGAACCTGATATTACAAATTTATATTCAAGATGTTACATAATTTCTCTTCATTGATGATCAGGATGATATCCGGAAAATTCAATCCAAAAAAACTGCTTCAGCTGATGCTGATATTGTGCCTGCCTGCCGCTCAGCCCGCAGCCGGTCAGGAAAGCGGATCTCCGGGAAACAACTACCTGATGATCCTCGACATGCAGGAATTTTACACTTCACAGCATTGCACCGACAGTGCCTCAGAAAGCGCCATCGGAGTCATGAACAGGCTGATTGAAAAAAACCGCCCGGAACATGTCATCTATGTCACCTCCGCTTCTCTGAACCTGTCGGTATCCTGGAGAAGCATCCGCGTGGATACGGTTTATCGCCATACCCTTGACAAACGGCTGAAAGTGGTGAACGAACGCCTGTTTGACAAAACAAGCGGTAATGCCTTCAGTTCAGAAGCGCTGACAGCCTTTCTCAGAACGATGGGTGCGGAAGAAATTACGGTAGTGGGACTGATGGCTGAAAAATGCGTGAAACAAACCCTTCTTGGCGGGAAAAAGCTGGGCTTCAGAATGTCCACCCAGCCTGAGGCAGTCATCGCAAAGCATGCCCGGAGCAAGGCAAAAACCATGAAAAAACTGGCAAAACAGGGAATAAAAATCCTTACACCGGAAGAAGCAGGCACCGGCCTGTAGTACATATCTCGCAGACAGGAAACCTCCGCCCCGAAAGGTTCACCTTCCGTCAGGACAAATCATCCAGACCATTGGTAATCAGCCATTCCAAATCCCGGCTCTGTTCTTTCATGGCCTGCAGGTGACGGCTGATCTCAAGGGCAAGGCCCGGCATGGTACCGGATTGTTTGAGGAACTGAAGCATTTCGAGCGGAAGGAGCCATTCGCGGTCCCGTTCCCGTATCTTCTGCCAGACGGTATCCAATACCCCGGGGTCGCATTTTCCCTCCGCCACATCCCTCACAAGGCGGTATCCGGCATGAAGATCAAGGCTTGCAGCATCATGTACGATTTTACGGGTTTTCTCCGCCGGAACCGGAAATGAGAATCCGAAGCCTTCCGGATCGGCCGGGCCGGGAAATGCGGAAATGATTTCCGATCCGACAGCCATATCATAGGCACCCCATTCCGGTTGAAACAGCACTTCTTCTCCCATGCGAACCTCACATCCGCTGAAGGTAATCAGCAGGTTTTTCCCGTCTTTTCTATAGAAATGTTCAGGAACACCCTTCACTTCCATCCCGGAATCGAACGCCAGCCTGCATTCCCTGCCCTGAACGATCCCAAGCTGCATCCAGTCTCCTTCAGTAAGCAGTTCCGGCGGCGTGGAAACATGCCGCAGTTTTCCGGCAGGAGATCCGAAACCGTGAGGGTGCCGGTCTTTCCCATGCCCCGGCAGCATGCGGTTTTCATAGTTCAGGGTGACGGGGCCCGTCCACTGAAGGTATATGGGTTCACCGGCAGTGTTACAGTGAAAAGCAGTCAGCGTACCGGAAACCTGTAAGCCGGAAGCATATACGGCCGTTGCCGTATGTCCCGACCCGAGGGCTTTGTCCAGCGCGGCTTTGCCCCCGGTCTGCAGGGCCATGGAATTGCCAAACTCCTCAAGCACCCGGCTCAGGTGTTCAAAATCCGGAGTAACAAAGAGCTGGGGTTGTTTGGTGGTGATATCGAAGCCGGTATGCATGGCCTCCAGAGTGTAGGGGAGCTTCTTCACCCCGTTATTGAGTGCCGAATAACTTTCCCCTATGGAGGAAAGCAATCCGGCCCCGTATATTTTGGGTTGATTCAACTCGCCAATGAGGCCGTATTCCACCGTCCACCAGTGCAGGTTCCTGATCAGGGCCATTTCGGAAGGCGGACCCATGCTTTTCTCAATGCTTTCCAGATTCAGCAAAGCCTTGCGGATGTCTTCCGCAACGGAATACGGATCGGCCTTCACAATGCTAAGATGCCGGATGGCTTCGTACAAATCGTAATCCCTGGCCGAGCTGAAAGCCTTGCTGCCGAGTTCTCCGAATCGCACCAGATAGGCGGCGTATTCCGGATCGGCAATGATGGGTGCATGGCCTGCAGCCTCATGGATGATATCGGGTGCAGGAGTGTATTCCACCTGGTCCACGGGCCTGATATCCGCGGCGATCACCAGCACATGGTAAGCCTGAAACTCCATAAATGCCGAAGGGGGAATGAAACCGTCCACAGCCACTGCAGCCCAGCCGATCTCCTTCAGGATACGGTTCATCCCGTACATATGCGGAATATGGTCAAGGCTGATGCCGGTTTTGCGTAAGCCTTCCAGGTAGGATCCGTGGGCAACCCTGCTGAGATACTTCACATTCTGCCGCATCACATAACGCCAGATGGCATGATCCTGGGCGGTGTAATCATTGTATGGCTGGTCGATGACCAGGCTCATCAGGTGTTTGGGAAGCTTGTCAAGTACTTCGTTGGTTTCCATATGCAATTGTTAATCAGCCATCAGCAGGCAAAGCGCCTCCCAGTTCAGTCCGGAGGCAAGCATGTTTTTGGCAGCCAGTTGAAAGGACTTTTTTCGTTCAGAAGGCTCCGGACAGCCGGGAAAGAGGTCGCGGAAACGGGGATCTTCCTTTAATGCGCGGATATCCGTTTCACCCGGAAGACGTTCATTGTTTCCGAGCTTTCCCAGTTCATTCCCGTTCAACAGGCTGCTGTGCCTGATGTGTTCCGGGAGATTGTCGATGCCGATACCGGTCCTTTCGAGGGGTTTGGCCACGGTAAACAGATTATCCCCGAATGCTTTCACATAATATTCCCCGCCCATGCGTCCGACAAGCCGGATGCGGTTTGGATCGATATGGCCACCGGCATCAAGCACACTTTCATCGATATGCACCATTTTGATCGTACAGATCACCAGGTTGGCTGCCCCCCCGCCGTCACCGGTTTCAATTACCTGCCTGACCTCACACTCGAATTGCACCGGCGACTCCGCCACACGAAAAGGCCGTACGCTGAGAGAGGGGATGGCCGTGAAGCCCGCTTTTTCAAATTCATTCACCCCTTTCGGATATTCCGTGCTGGCCAGGTTCACCTGTTCCACCATCCCGTAAGTGACCACATTGATGACCACCTCGGGAACCTCTTTGATATTCTGGTAAGTGTGCTTGGTAGAATTGTCCCTGCCGCGTCTCGACGGAGAAAAGATCAGGGTGGAGGGGTTCACGCCGAAGGCATTGAAGAAGCTGAAAGGCGAGAGGTTGGGTCTCCCGCCGGCGTCGATGGTGCTGGCAAAGGCAATGGGACGGGGCGCCACAGCCTCCAGCATCAGCCGGTGCAGTTGCTGATGCGGTATAGATGCCGGATCGATGGTTTTCATCATGATGTTGTTTGAACGGCCGGTAAAATCCGGGTGACACAATCGCCAAATCCCAACCGTAAACCATCTTTTTCACAACTTGCTTTCATTACTACCATATCCCCATCCTCCAGGAATATGCGTTCCATGCCGCCGGAATACAGTATCTTGTCTCTTCCGTTCCAGGTGATCTCCAGCAGAGAACCAAAGGATGTTTTGTCAGGACCGCTGATGGTGCCGCTCGCACAAAGATCGCCCACCCTCAGGTTGCAGCCGTTCACCGTATGATGGGCCAGTTGCTGGGCCATATTCCAATACAGATAACGGAAATTGGAAAGGCAGACCTGCTTTGGCTCTGCTCCCTCAGGTTGTATCCAGACTTCAAGGCGGATGTCGAAACTGCGGTTCCCTTCGAAGCGGAGATAGGGCAGGACAGGATCCTGGGGAGGACCCGCCACGCGGAAAGGCTCCAGGGCTTCCATCGTCACGATCCAGGGAGAAACCACAGACCCAAAGTTCTTGGAAAGGAAAGGACCGAGTGGTACGTATTCCCACTTTTGTATATCCCTGGCCGACAAATCGTTAAAAATAATCATCCCGAAGATGTGATCCTCTGCCTCCGCCGTTGGGACGCTGCTGCCAGGGGGATTGTCCTTTCCAACCACAAAGGCCATTTCCAGCTCGAAGTCGAGGTTGCGTGAAGGAGAAAAGACAGGCCCCTCAGGCCCGGGATTGATCTGACCCCAAGGTCTTTTCACCGCTGTGCCGGAAACCGTGATGGAAGAGCTGCGCCCATGATAAGCCACCGGAAGATGCTTCCAGTTGGGCAAGAGTGCATTCTTCGGATCGCGAAACATCAGTCCCACATTGGTTGCATGCTCCAGACTCGAATAAAAATCAGTGTAATCACCAATCCTGACGGGGAGCAGCATCTCCACCTCTTTAGCAAGGAGCAGCGCCTGGTTACGAAACACTACCTTATCCCGTAAACTGGGGTCATCCACGGAAAAGATGCTGAGAAGCCTTTCCCTGACAGCCTTCCATACCGGTTTTCCCAGAGCGATAAAATCGTTGAGGCTGTCCTGCCTGAACACCCTGACCAGATCCTGTTGCAGGGTAGAGAAATAGCCTGCTTCGGCCAGCACCGACAAGTCGATCACCGTATCACCGATGCGTGTGGCGACCCTTGGCTTTAACCAGGCATTGTGCATGATTCCGAACGGAAGGTTCCAGAGTGGAAAATCGCTGTCGTCCGGTACCGGTATCCAGGATCGTTGTGTCATAGCGTGCCCCTCCTTGCCTGTTCTCTTTCGATGGATTCAAACAGGGCTTTGAAATTGCCTTTTCCGAATGAAGTGGCTCCCTTTCGCTGGATGATCTCAAAAAAGACTGTAGGCCTGTCGAGTACGGGCCTGGTGAACAGTTGCAACAGGTATCCCTCGTCATCTCTGTCGATGAGGATATTGAGCCTTTTCAGCACCTCCAGGTCTTCTTCAATCAGTCCGACACGTTCCGGGACCGTTTCGTAGTATGTATCAGGAACATGCAGGAACTCCACGCCCCTGGCCCTGAGCTCGCGAATGGTGTGAATAATGTCACCGGTGGCCATGGCCACATGCTGGACACCGGAACCACGGTAAAATTCAATGTATTCTTCGATCTGACTTTTCTTCTTCCCGATGGCCGGCTCATTGATGGGAAACTTGATATAACCGTTCCCGTTGCTCATCACCTTGCTCATCAGGGCAGTGTATTCTGTGCTGATATCATTGTCATCAAAAGAAATCAGGTTACGGAAACCCATCACATCCTCATAAAACTTCACCCAGACATTCATCTGGCCCCAGTCCACATTGCCCACCATGTGGTCGATGTACTTTAAACCCGTTTCGGATGGCCTGTAAGCAGGCTCCCATGCAACATAGCCCGGCAGAAAAGGTCCGTTGTAGTTTTTCCGCTCGACAAATACATGTACGGTTTCTCCATAGGTATGGATGCCGGCCCTGACCACTTCCCCATGGGCGTCCTTTTCAACCACAGGCTCGAAATAAGGACGCGCACCTCTTTTCACGGTTTCTTCAAATGATTTGCGTGCATCGTCAACCCAGAGGGCAACCACCTTCACCCCGTCGCCGTGCCGGGTGTGATGCCCGGAAATGTGGTTATCCGGATCAAGGGAAGAAGTAAGCACAAAACGGATCTTGTCCTGCTTCAGCACGAATGAAGTCCTGTCTTTCAGCCCGGTTTCAAGCCCGGCATACGCCAGGGGCTGAAAACCGAAAGCAGTCTGGTAATAATGGGCTGCCTGCTTTGCATTCCCCACGTAAAATTCAACGTAATCGGTACCGTTGATCGGCAAAAAATCATTATTGTTCATATTTGATTGTTCTGTTTGGTGGTTATTTTTCGTTTATATCGTTGGGGTTTATGGCCATAAACCCTTACATGGCCGGGGGGTTCCATGATTGGTAATACGCCGGGTCTTCGATGGCCATGGCCTGGCGGGTAATTTTCAGGGGGTTGAAGGTATCGACCATCACGGCCAGTTCGCGGGTTTCCCTGGCACCCAGGCTGCGTTCGACCGCTCCCGGATGGGGGCCGTGCACCAGGCCGATGGGATGCAGACTGATCTGCCCCTTGCTTACATGGTTGCGGCTCATAAAGTCTCCGTCAACGTAATACAACACCTCGTCCGAATCCACATTGCTGTGATTGTAGGGAACGGGGATCGCTTCGGGGTGATAATCATAAAGCCTCGGAACAAAGGCGCACATCACGAAATTCCTTGCATCAAAGGTCTGGTGAACGGGAGGAGGCTGATGAATGCGTCCCGTAATGGGTTCAAAATCATGTATCGAAAGCGCATAGGGATAATGATAGCCGTCCCAGCCCACCACATCGAAAGGATGGGTGGCGAAATGGTAAGGATAGATCATGTCGTCCTTTTTGATATGAACAGGAAAGTCCCCCTTCTCATCATGGGTGACCAGTTCCAGCGGCTTGCGGATGTCGCGCTCGTAAAAGGGGGCATGCTCCAGGAGCTGTCCCGCCCTGTTAACGTAACGTCTTGGGAAACGTACATATCCAAAGGCCTCCACGATAAACAGGCGGTTGTCCTCAAAGTCGAAATGCAGCTGGTAGGTAATCCCCTTCGGGATCACAAGGTGATCGCCCTCCCTGAAAGGCAACACCCCGTACATGCTGATCAGTTTGCCGGAACCGAGGTGTACAAAGATGACCTCGTTGGCCGAGGCATTCCTGAAGAAATGATCTGTCATGCTCCTGCGCGGGGCAGCCAGGCTGATGTACACATCCTGGTTGGCAAGCACGATCACCCGGCTGTCGATATAATCCTCGGCCGGTGCAATCTGAAAACCCTGGAAACTCCGGTGCTGCGTGTTCTTCTCCAGAACGATCTCCGGAGCCACACTGCGTGCTTCACCAATGGCACTTACCATTGTGGGAGGATACACATGATAGGTCAGGGAGTACAGATCAGAAAAGCCTTCGGTCGAAACCAGCTGTTCGGCATAAAGCCCGCCGCCGTCTTTCCGGAATTGCACGTGACGTTTGGCAGGAAATTTCCCAAGTTTGTGATAATGAGGCATATAACAATATCTATTCGTATATTGAAATCAACAATTGAACGGGACTTTTGTTTGCATGCTTTTTTATAGCGTTCAGTCCAGCCGTTTTGTAACTTTTGTGTCCCCCGGGCGTCATACAGCAAAACACGCAACCCAAACCTGATCTCCCATGAAAACACTGCATACCTCCTTCCGCTTCCCATACAAGTTCCAGAGCCTTTCAACGGTCATCCTTCTGGCTGCTCTGTTCTGCTTTTCAGCCGGTGCAGGGTATGAGCGCGGCAGCCGCCACAGCGAACTGCGGGTTAAAATACCCCGGATCAGGACCCAGCCGCCGAATACCATGTCCGGTGATGACACGAACCATCAGCAATACTGGATCAGTGAAATCATCAAAGCGTCCGGAAAAAACAAGGAAAACAGGAGCACAACGCCCGACACGGCCGGATCTGGCACGGCATCAATGAATCTTCCGTCCGATTACTGGAAAAAAGAAGTGCAACGGATCGTGGAAAGGGAGCAAAGCAAACCGCTCGAGATGATGCTGTTCGACAAGTACTACTGGACCCACTACCTGCTTGAGCACAGGCTCGAAGTCGAATAATCCCCGCCCTTTCAGAAGACGAGTTTCATTTCATTCAGCAGGTGTCCCGCACCGCAGACTTTATCCACCACAAACAGGCAGTAGCGGATATCGAGGGTGATATTTCGGCACTGGTTTATGTCGTAATTGATGTCGCTCATGGTGCCTTCCCAGTTCCGGTCGAAGTTGATCCCGATCAGATGGCCGTCGGCATTGAATACCGGACTGCCTGAATTGCCTCCCGAGGTGTGGTTGGTGGCAATGAAACAGGTACGAAGCGCACCGCTCTTATCGGCGTACTTCCCATAGTCCCGGGCCTGGTGAAGCGCTTTGAGCCTCTGATCCACGGCATAATCCTCAACCATGGGATCTTCTTTCTCAAGGATACCCTCAAGGGTGGTAAAATAGTCGTAATGCACGGCATCCCGTGGCGTATAATCCATCACCTGGCCGTAGGCAACACGCAGGGTCAGGTTGGCATCGGGGTAAAAACGCTTGCCCGGCGACATTTCCATCAACGCTTTCACATATACCCGCTGCAAGCTGTCGGCAATATCACGGTAATCCGACAATTCATCCGCGATCTTTTCCCGGTAGTTTTCCGAAAAACTGATGGCCAGTCTGACAAAGGGATCCTTCAGCAGTTTTTTATGGTGGGATGGCTTATAATGTTCCAGGAAATCAAGGATTTTTTCCCTGGAAACCAGGATGGACTTTTGAAACGCATCTGCCGTAAATCGCTGATAATCATTTCCGTACTTTACAGATATCTCCCCGAACACCTCAGGAAGATAGGCCGGATCAGTATGTGTTGCATACTCCGACAACAAGCCCGGCATCACTTCCCGGTCGATGGCGGCATTGTAATTCTTATAAAAATCGGGCAGGCCGGCAACAAGGCGGGAGCGTTCCTCCTCCACCGGTTTTCCCTGTTTCGACAGCAGGATCAGTTTGTTGAACTGCCCGGCCAGCCTCACCAGTTCTGTCCCAAGCCCTGCTTCAGTATAATACGTATAGGCCAGGGAAACAGGCGTCATTTTTTTATACACCTCTTCGAAAGCGCCCAGCAAGCCCTGGTATTTGCTTTTCCGGTTCCGCTCCCCCATCACCCAGGTGCTGAATTCCCGTTCCGCCTCCCGCTTGCTTTGTATCGTCCCCAGCCTTTTCAGGCCTCTGTTCTCTCCTATCCATTTCTTCCATCCGTTGGCAATTCCGGCTGCCTTGGCGGCATACTGTATCCGGGTGAGCGGATCCTGCGCCATATGGTGATTGATTGCATCCAGCCTTTTTTCCCTGAGCCGGATGCGTACCGGGTTTTCTACCTCCGATACCAGGCTCACAGCCCAGGAAGGAATGAACTGCTGGGTACGGCCCGGGTAGCCGAAAACAAAGGTAAAATCCCCTTTCTCATAACCTTTCATGCTAATTGTCAGACTTTTCTTTGGTTTATACGGAACATTCTCTTCCGACCATGCGGCAGGCAGGTTGTCCTTACCCGTATAAATGCGGAAAATGCTGAAGTCGCCGGTATGTCTCGGCCACATCCAGTTGTCGGTGTCGCCGCCGAACTTGCCGATACCACCCGGAGGAGCGCCCACCAGGCGGATGTCTTTGAAAACCTCGGTAATGAAGAGGTAATATACGTTCCCGTAATAAAAAGCCGTGATCTTGCCGTTATAATGACTGTCTTTGGTCTCTCTTTCGATGATCTTCTTCTGGTTGAGCGCTACGATGCTGTCGCGTACTACTTCTGTCATCTGTCCGGTAATGCCCGCCATGACTTCCTCGCTCACATCCGCCATCCTGATAAGCAGTTCCACGGTCAAACCCTTGCAGGGCAGTTCCTCTTCGCGGCGCATGGCCCAGAAACCATTGGTCAGGTAATCCTTTTCCAGGCTGCTGTGCGCCTGTATCTGTCCGTACCCGCAATGGTGATTGGTAAGGATAAGGCCTTCCTCCGAGATGATCTCCGCGGTGCAACCGCTTCCGAACAACACGATGGCATCCTTCAGGCTTGAACGGTTAATGCTGTATATATCCTCCGCCGTCAGGCGAAATCCCATCTGTTGCATCTCCTTTTCGTTCATCTGCTGTAAAAGAGACGGTATCCACATGCCCTCACCGGCCGTGGCGGGAAGCGTGAAACACAACAGCAGCAACAGCTTGCTGATAATTAACTTCTTCATGATGCTTCTCATTTTGTTATTCGGATTTCACGGCTATTGCATCCACCTCGAGCAGGGATCCCATGGGCAGGTTGGCCACTTCATAGGTAGCCCGTGCCGGCGGATTGTCGGCAAACATTTCGCTGTAAAGCTGGTTGACTTCCGCAAAATGCCTGATGTCCTTCAGTAAAATGGTCACTTTTACCACTTCGCCGATGCTGTAACCCGCTTCATGCAGGATATTGCGGATGTTGCCCAGTACGCGCCCGGTCTGTTCGGTGATCCCGCCTTCTACAATGCGCTGGGTGGCAGGATCCAGTGCGATCTGCCCGGAGACGAACAGCATACCCTTCACTTCTACAGCCTGACTGTAAGCACCAATGGCCTTCGGTGCTGCCGGAGTGTAAATCACTTTCTTCATTTCTTTCTTTTAAAATTTTGATAATCAATATAATATAAAAACTTTACGGTAAAAATATTATCCTGGGGCGACTCCAGTGTGTTTCTCAGGTTTTTCCAGTATTCCCTGACGAGTCCCTGTTCTTCCGCCAATATGGCATTCTTCCAGATGAGGTTCAGCCGGCTGCCCGGTGCAAATTCCCACCACAGCATCAGATCAATATTCCATGCGTTGAAGGTAAAATCGTAGTTCCCGGGATCGTAGGCTGACGGACTCAGACTGCCATCCTCCTCCAGCAGGAAGAAGCGCCGGTAATCCCCGGCTGACCAGTAATGGCGCAACCTGAGATTGAGCGACAGTTTGTTATTGAAAAGGTATCGTCCCGACAGGCTGTTTTCTATTTCACTGACATTTCTATTCCCGAAGATGATGTCCGGTCCGGCCAGTGTGGCAAATCCGATATCATTGTGAATGATCTCGTTATAAAACGAATAGGTCAGGAACAGGTGGTTATTCACCCGGAGCAGGGGGTTGATCCGGTAATGAAAAATGGAGGTTCTGTCGCGCGGCCCGCCGTAATATCCGAAATTGCCGTCAAGTGCCAGCGTTTTCCTGTAATCGGAGCTGTAGCCGAGGTCGGTACCGTAATACCTGGGTTTGAGGAAAAACCTTCCGGGGACACGGGGTTCATAATAGTCATAGCCTTCGCTCAGTTCTGTCCAGCCCTCGAACCAGAGTGTCAGGTACTTCAGGGTAGTGCAGTAGGAATTCACCTGCAATCCCGTATTCGACGACTTTCCTGTGGCCCAGTTATAGTTGTTGTACCAGGCCAGGCGCAGCATCCCGTCGCGCAACAGGCGGTTCGGTTCGAACTGGTAGAGGGTGGTGTTCAGGCCGAGGGAAGCCTCGTTATTATGTAAGGTCACTCCCATATCATTGGCAGAGAAGCGGTTGTCCATCACACGGTAAAATCCTTCAAGCTGCCATTTGCCTTTGACCTTACCGCCGCTGATCTCATATTTATATCCCGTGGTGGATTTGAAGCTGCCGGGTTTTCCCTCCAGGGTATCGATAAGATTGCTGACAGCTCCGCCCGCGGAGATGTTGAGGCTGTTGGCCTTGTTGAACAGGCTGAACCCGCCGCCGCTTACGTTGGCGTCCCTGTAATGGCGGCTCCTGATAACCGATGTGTTGATCAGGTAAAAGGAAGAATTGTTTTTCAATGCCTGGTCGATAACCGCGATGTTGTAATTGCTTGCCGGATCGGTAAGGATCTTTCGTTGTTTTCCGTCACTGTCTGCGGCCGTGGCCCATGTATCGGCGGTTACGGCATTTAACAGCCCGATGGCCAGTCCGTGCCTGTTCCTGCCTGAAAATTTGGTGGCATTGAGCAGTTTGGCGGCAGGAGGATTTTTCTTCAGGACTTCACCCGGTGCAAGTTGATCATTCACAGAGAAAAATCCAGTTGGAATCCGGCCGATCCGGCGGGAATAGAACAGGTCGCCCTTGGAGAACAGGTCGGTGGCCTCGGTGAAGAAAGGCCGCTGTTCCTTGTATATTGTCTCAAAAGCCGTGAGGTTCTTCACCTGGTCATCGCTCTGCACCTGGCTGAAATCGGGCATCAGGGATAGGTCGAGGGTGAAGCTCTCATCCAGTCCCCACTTCAGGTCGGCCCCTCCCGACCAGGAATACAGATCGTTTCTTGCTCCCGTGCCTTCTGAAGGGTAGTTTTCGTATGAAAGAGAAAAATACGGTGTCAGCGACAGCCGGAGTGAGGGACTGATCTTTTCCATGCCGCGCAGCATCCCCCAGTAAACCATATTATTGGGCGATCCCTTGGTTTCCAGTGCCCATTGGTTTACCTCGCGGTATCGACGGACTGAGCGGGTAAACTGGATACGCCAGGCCTGCGTTTCAGCGACCGGAAAACGGATTGCAGACCAGGGGATGCGGATCTCCACCGTCCAGCCCAGGCTGTCAGTTTTCACTGCGCTGTGCCACACCGCGTCGAAGGAATCATCATTCTCCCTGGAATCAGACTGCACCCCCGCGGCATTCACCTGAAAACGGTAAGCATCGAGGAGCTTGTTGTAGGTATCGAACTGTACCGCAAACCAGTCGGCGTTCAGGTTGTCCTCGTCGCGGTTTCCAAGCTGGCGGAGGATGCTGTCGGGGTGGGGATCGGCCATCCTGGCCCCGAAATAGATGGCATGGTCGTCGAATAAGATGCGTACCTCCGTGGTGAAGGAAGGTGCGACGTCATAGACCGGGATGTACTGCCGGAAACTGCCGGCAGGCACTGCCTCCTGCCAGGCTGTTTCATTGAGGATGCCATCAATCCCGGGAGGATGGACTGTACGGCAGGCATGAACCTCAGGAAGTGACACCTGGGCACGGCTCACATAAAGCACTGACAACAAACCCAATAACAAAAGGCAGCGTTTCATAGAAGCTGCAAAGGTAGTCAATAGTATCACGTTAGGGGGAGATGGAAGAGACCTTTGTACCAGGAAATCCCAGGGGTGCAATATCGGCATTGCCCATCAAAAATGACTTCAGCGATGTGACACATGGCCTACTGATGTGCCACATCGAAACACCATGTGCCACATCGGCGGAGGCATGTGTCACATGGGAACATTCATTTCTAACTGGCACCTGTGTGTTCTTTATACTTTTCGCTCAGGCCGCGGGGCCCCGGATTGGCGCCGAAACTGGGAAGCTCCCTCGTCGCTGCGCTCCTCAGTCCGCTCCCCCAGGTTTCTCTGCCAATCCTGGAATCAGGTTTTCTTCGTGAGATTTCTGTTTTATCGGTTGAAGCAGGAAACAAAAGAGCATTAATAAGAGTGAAAGTGAGAATGAGAGCGGTGTAGCCTCAATACGTAATGAATTACTCCTCCCCCGATTGGGGGAGGTCGGGAGGGGGCGGCATGCGTCTTGTACCAAAGCCCGCTGAGGGACA
>CAZSQJ010000009.1:0-91515 GCA_964608665.1 uncultured Bacteroidales bacterium
ATGTGCGGTGGCAAAAAAATAAAAAACATCGGGTCGGCTTGAGTGTCGGCTTTCTTGTCTTGTCAATATTTCATTTTTCTGTCCTTTCACAATGGTTTACTTTTCAATGTTTCTATGTCGTTGTCTGTCTCTTACACTTGGCGGTAACATTCTCCCACCCGCAAACTTTCATATATCCAGCTTATAACAACCTTCCAAAAAGCGTCCATTATCAGAAATATCCGAAATTGCGAAGCCGGTTGCGAAGCAAACTGAAGGCGCCTGGTGGACAACACAAATATAAGGCATTTTGATGCGTTGTCAAGGGCAGGGTGTAAAAATATGGTGTGATGCAGGTGCACGTGGCGTGGGGACGTGTATACGCGGGGTACGTTACATTTTTCGGCTGTTACCCTTCTCTTCGGCACCTGTGCGATCTTTTTTACTTTTCGCTCAGGCCGCGGGGCCCCGGATTGGCGCCGAAACTGGGAAGCTCCCTCGTCGCTCCGCTCCTCAGTCCGCTCCCCTGGGTTTCTCTGCCAATCCTGGAATCGTTTTTTTTCAAAACTGGTTTGTTATGAATTCAGGCTGACGGCGAAGCCGGCAGCGATCCTTTTTAATGATGACACCGGCGTCATTCCGACCGCAGGGAGGAATCTGTCTCCAATGTGCCAGTGCCAGGGTTAACCCAAACAGACCAATCCCAAACCGAAACAATGCTTCGACTCCGCTCAGCATGACATTCCTTCACTTCTGCCATCAGTTTTCTGTCCTTTGCCTTCTGCTCCTCCCAACCGGATTCGCCGGCGATTTGTACATTTGTACCTGAACGATAATTTCCCTCTGATGGAACAACACCCTTACCGGCGAACGGAACTGTCCGAGCTCGGAGAGTTCGGGCTGATCAGGAAACTTACTGCCGGGATCAGTACGAAACACCCGGGAACGCTGCTGGGTATCGGCGACGACTGTGCCGTGATAGACCAGGGCAGCATGGTGACGCTTGTTTCCACCGATATGCTGGTGGAAGGCGTTCATTTCAACCTCAGCTATCACCCGCTGAAACACCTTGGCTACAAAGCCGCGGTTGTCAATATCTCGGATATCCTGGCCATGAACGGCAGGCCGCGCCAGATGCTGGTGAGCATGGCCGTTTCGAACCGCTTCCCGGTGGAAGCCCTCGAAGAGATCTATGCCGGACTGCTTGCGGCATGCGATAAATATGACCTGGACCTGGTCGGGGGAGATACGGTGAGCAGTACGAAGGGACTTGTGTTGTCGTTAACTGTCCTGGGTGAAGCTGAAAGCGATGCCTATGTCAGGAGATCCACCGCCCGCAAGGGAGACCTGATCTGTGTGACCGGCGACCTGGGAGCAGCCTATACGGGATTGCTGATGCTCGAAAGGGAGAGAAAGGTGTTTGAAGCTGACCCCGGCATGCAGCCCGAGCTGGAAGCACATGCTTACATCATCGGGCGGCAGCTGAAACCGGAACTGCGGACCGAACTGCGTCCCCTGCTGGCTGAACTCAAGGTGAAACCCACCTCCATGATCGACATTTCAGACGGTCTGGCCTCCGAAATCATGCACCTCTGCCATGATTCGGGACTGGGATGCGCGCTGTACGAAGAAAAAATACCCATCGACCAGGCAACCGCCTCAGCGGCAGAGATGTTCAGTATCAACCCGCTTACCGCCGCCCTGAACGGCGGTGAAGACTATGAACTGCTCTTTACCATCCGCCAGGAAGATTATGAAAGCATCCGCCCCGTGCATTGGATTCGCGTGATCGGCCATATGACCGAAGCCGGAGGAAAACACCTGCTGATCACCCGCAGCGGACAGGCCATCAGCCTGAACGCCCAGGGGTGGGACGCTTTCAGCAAGAAATAAGTACCCGCCCTATGCCTGCACCGAAAAAGAAATCCGAATCCATTGATCTGATACTGAAAACACTGCCCCATAAACCGGGCGTGTACCAGTTTCTGGATAACAAGGATGTGATCATCTACATTGGCAAAGCCAAAGACCTGAAAAAAAGGGTCTCATCATACTTCAACAAAGACAGCCAGACCTGGGGCAAGGTGTTCTGGATGGTGAAAAGGATCGCGGATATCCGTACCCTGGTGGTGGATACCGAACAGGATGCCTTTCTGCTGGAAAACAACCTGATCAAGAAATACCAGCCCAGGTACAATGTGCAACTGAAAGACGATAAGACTTTCCCCTGGATATGCATTAAACATGAAGCTTTCCCGCGGGTGTTTCCTACAAGGAATGTCATTAGGGACGGATCCCAGTATTTCGGACCCTATGCATCAGGCCGGCTGATGAACACCCTGCTGGAATTGATCCGGCAGCTTTACCCGCTGCGGAACTGCAATCTGAACCTCAGCCCGGAAAACATCCGGAAAAAGAAATTCAGGGTTTGCCTCGAATATCATATCGGGAACTGTAAAGGACCCTGTGAAGGCCTGCAGAGCGGGGAGGAATACCAGGAAATGATCGCGGAAATCAGGGACATTATCAAAGGCAACCTGCACGGGGTGGCCGAACAGCTCAAAAACCTGATGCATGCCTATGCCGGCCGCATGGAATTCGAAAAGGCACACCTGGTGAAGGAGAAGCTGGCACTGCTGGAGAAATACCAGAGCAAATCCACTGTGGTGAACCCGCAAATCGCCAATGTCGATGTTTTCTCCATCGTTTCCGATCCCCAGACTGCCTATGTCAACTTTTTAAAAGTGGTCAATGGCGCCATCATTCAGGCACACACCGTCGAAATAAGGAAAATCCTGGATGAACCCGATGACGAACTGTTCAGCAAGGCGATCTTTAACCTGAGAGAACGGTTCCAGAGCAATGCGCGGGAACTGATCGTCGGATTCATACCCACCGACAGGATTGCAGACCTTGTATATACCTGTCCGCAAAGGGGCGATAAAAAGAAACTGCTCGAACTGTCGGAACGCAATGTACAATATTACCGGACGGACAAAGAGAAACAAAAAGAACTGGTAGATCCGGAACGGCACAGCAAGCGAATCCTGGAACAGGTAAAAAAAGACCTCAGGCTGCCTGAGCCCCCGGTAAGGATTGAATGTTTCGACAATTCCAACCTCCAGGGCAGCCAGGCTGTCTCAGCCATGGTGGTCTTCATCAACGGACGCCCCTGCAAGAAAGAATACAGGCATTTCAACATCCGGACGGTGACAGGGCCGGATGATTTCGCCTCCATGGAGGAAGTGATCCTGAGAAGGTACAGGCGGATGCTGGACGAAAACAAAGCGCTTCCCCAGCTCATCGTTGTTGACGGCGGGAAAGGACAGCTTTCGGCAGCCGTAAAAAGCCTTGAAATCCTTGGTCTGAGGGGAAAGATCTCCGTGATCGGCATCGCGAAAAAACTCGAGGAGATCTACTTCCCGGAGGATCCCCTGCCCCTTTACCTCGATAAAAAGTCGGAAACACTCCGGCTGATCCAGCACCTTCGCGATGAAGCCCACCGCTTCGGCATTACACATCACAGAAATAAAAGGCAGAAAGAAACCATCCGCTCCGTCCTTACGGATATTCCCGGGATAGGCTACGAAACGGCACAGAAACTGCTGTGGAAATTCAAATCAGTGAAGCAAATCAGCAAGGCCGGGATCGACGACCTGGCAACAGTGGCCGGCAAAGCCAAAGCCAGGATCATCAGCGATTACTTCAGGAACCTGCAGTCCTGACACGAAACGCCGGCTTGATCATGGTCCTTCCTGAAAAGAACGCCCCTGCGCCTTCAGAAAATTCAGGTTCGTTTGGTGCACCTGCTGGGCGTAAGGATCGATGAAATACAGGCTTTCCCCTGCCCGCAGCTTCTTCAGATAGTTGAGGTTGCCGAGCAGCAGATCCTTATCTGTAAAAGGCGCATGGCCCGATATCATGTACATATCTTTCAGCCCGCGGTAGCTTTCGAGGGTGGCAATATAGGCATCCAGGTCAGGGGATTCAACATATGGGAGCGGGGCTTCCAGATTGTCGCCCACAAACAGAATCCCATCCTCATGATCGAAGAAACTGATGCTGTCTTCCGTATGCCCGGGTGTATGCACAAGTGACACATGGTCGGAATGATCTTCCCAGCGGATGTTGAACACTTCGGTAGGCAGGTGCTTGATGACCTGCCCGAACTGAAAGGCCTCGTTTTCTTTCAGTTGTTTCTCCCAGTGTAATTCCATGAGTTCTCTGCACCTGCTGTGTGCAATGATCCTGCTTTCAGGGAAAGCGCAATTTCCCCATACATGATCCCAGTGAAAATGCGTATTCACCACCACCACGGGAGTCTCAGGGGCCATTTCCCGGATAAGCTCAGCCACCTCCTGCATGCTGTCGGGACCGCAGTAGGTATCGATGACATAAGTGTGGTGACCGGCAAAGCAAACATAGGTATGGGCAATCCATTCCTGTATTTCGTCAAACAGGATCAGGACGCCCCGTTTGCCGCACCTTTCCGCATGCATGTGCTGCTATTGTGGCAGACTTTCCCGGTAGGCAGCGGCATTCATCAGGGCTGCCGTCTGCGAATCATCGGTGAGCCTGATACGGATGATCCAGCCCCTGCCGTAAGGATCCTGGTTCACCAGTTCCGGACTTGATTCGAGATCCGGATTGAACTCCAGTATCTCCCCTGAAACAGGCATATACATATCGGCCACGGTCTTCACCGCTTCGATCGTACCAAAACTTTCTCCCTTGTCAAGGGTTTCCCCCACCGTTTCCACTTCAATAAAAACGATGTCCCCCAGTTCATGAGAAGCATATTCGCTGATACCGACCAGCGCTTCACCGCCTTGTACCTTCAGCCATTCATGGTCTTTGGTGTACAGATAATCAGGTTGAATATTCATAACCCTTTTTTTTCCAAAGATAAAAAGTTTTCAAATGCCCGGCGGAAATCCCCATAATTATCGTAAAGCAATATCAGGCTGTATACCTGGCTCACCGGCAAGGGAGGCTTGCCGGATGTATCCGCAGGACCGGACAGGATGGTCAGACCCTACTGGGCCAAGGTAAAGCGCAGGGTGATGCCGCCGTTGGTGGTGGAATTCGGAAACTGACTGGAAATGAATGGATTATTAATCACCTTATCGAAGAACAAGCGCACATTGAAGCGCTGGTTGATCATATACTCTGCCGAGGTGTTCAAAGAAATCACACGTTGACCCGAGGAAATCTGGTTCACATCCTCGTCGATGCGCCTGAGCACGGTTTTATTGTTCTTGAGCGAGAAGTCGAGTTTCACGTTCAGATCGCTCTTCAGTTTGGTCCTTTTTCCGCCACCCACCGGACGAACGGTGAACTGCACGTCTTTAAAACGATATCCCAGGCCCACGATAAACTCGTTGCTGGTAACCTCGGTAAGCTGGTTGTTGGTGAAACTGAGCGACAGGTTTCTGCTTGTCTTGATTTCAATTTTACTGAGCAGGCTGTTATTCCAGGTCATGTCGATGTCGATCAGCGGGCTGAATTGCTCGGTAATGGCCACGGCAGCGATATCGTATTCCGAGATGTAGTTGTTGATGTCGTTCACCTTGCTCGGAAAGCCGTCTGTTTCCTGGTAAAGGAGGTTGGTCCTGAAATTACCGATATTATATGTGGAACGGTATGCATGGGCAAGGTTGATCGATTTGAAATACTTCTTAATGAAGGGGATCCGCGAAAGCCCGTTGTAGGTGATCCGCCAGTTGGGCAGCGGGATGGACGGGAAGGTTCCGAGCCCTACCTTGTCCGGGGGTGAACCCCTGTAAGCTGCCAGGAAGGCTGGAATCAGCACCTCCTGGGAGGTAGGTCCGTAGCCCTTGGGATATCCGGTGCTGTCGGTGACGGTACCGTCCCAGTTCGGGTTCTGCTCAGCAAGCCTGAATGCCACCATCTTCCTGTAGTCCTTCAGCAGTTCAAACACTGCCGACACATTGTCTTTGTTATCCGCCCTGAAAGAGGTATTCCACATCAGGTAAGACATGCTGAAGTTTCCCGAGGTCTGAGGCGCTGAAGTCCTGAATTCACCGTCGGATCCGGCAGTGTAGTATTCCTGGTGGTTTTCGGTATAGGTTCTGTTGGCGGTCAGTTCGATCCTGAAATCCCTGACGGGCTCCAGGGTGGCCCTGACGTTGAGGTTCTCACTGTATTTGGTCATATATGCCGAATTCACCACCGTATCGGTCGAAAGCCATTCCCTGAAATCCTGCGGCCCGGAAGGCTGCATGCCAAACACAAAACCGGCTCCCGGAGCATCCAGCTTCCAGTTGTTTCCAAGGTATTGGGGTTCGGGCATAAAACCCGGAACAGTGGTTCCTTCCCCCAGGGTATAGTTGAAGGAGGCGTTTTTCAGACTGATCAGAAGCCTCAGGGTATTGTCGGTAAGCAGCTTCCAGAGTGGAATGCGCTCTTTCTCCTTTCCGGATGTATCCGGTTCGGGCATATTCCCCTGTTTCTCCTTTGCTTCCGTCTTTTGTCCCCTGGGTGCAGCCCCCCCCCGGGGCCTGGGAGGCTCTGTCTGATTCAGCTTTTTCAGGTACGGAATCTTATTGTACAAAGTCGACATGTTCAGGCTTCCGTTCACCTGTTTCTGACTGGCATTTTCTATGGTGTTTCCCACCCGGGCCTGGATAGACCTTGGAGAGGCAGTCCATTTGAAATCCCCGCCGTACGACACGGTCATATTCATGAAACTCAGGACCGGTATCTTATTGATCGGTAAATTATAACTGACATCGACAGACTGGGTGAATGCATTCATGGTGCCGAAGCCAAAAATTTCTTCACGGATGCTGTCCTTGTATGCCTGGTAATCCGGAGCGCTCTTGTCGATGGCCCCGGGAGGTTCGTGGATGTATGCCGCGGCATTGGCCATATAATCAATGCGAATCGACTGTGTAAGGTCAAATTTCAGGTCATACACCCGGTTCCAGTCCCATTTCTTGATATAGGTCGGGAAAATGATCACGTCGGCCGTGCTCTTGTTCCTGAGCAGGCGTTCGGAATACTCCCGCTGCATATCGGTACGGAACGACATCAGCTTGGGTGAATAATAGAAATTGATATCCGAGATCAGCTTGAAAACCTTGTACTTATTGAGGAATTGCACCCTGGACAAGGGCCTGATGTTCTTCGGATTGTTGGTGAAATTATAACCGACGCCGCCACGGTAGGTCTTCTTCAGGTCATATTCAATATCGATGTTTCTGCGGTAAATTTCCGCATAGGCATAAGTGAAATCGAAGTTTTCAATCTCGTAAAAGCGGGGGTTTTTAGAACCGGTCGACCGTTCCCGCCTGACATTCATAAAATTGATGTTCTTCCTCCGGGTGTAATCGATGGCGATGCTGCGGATGGAATCTCTTTCCGATTTGGAATCGTAGGTCTGGAGATCTTCACTGAAGATCACATCGGGGTTCAGCGGATTGTATTCCGGAATGCTCCGCTTTTCAGAATAGTCGATATGCATGGGAATCTTCAGCCCGGCTTCTTTGGGCAGCAGTTTTCCAAGTTCCAGGTTGGTGGCAATATCGAACTGGGAGGTTGTTTCCTTCTGCCTTTCATTGACCTTTTGTTCAATGCTGCCGAATCCTGCAGTGCTGTGAAGGCCCGATACCACCACATTTCCGAGGTCTGCCAGGGCTGTATTGATCCTTGCGGTGGCCGCCCAGCCTCCTTCTTCGTCGAAGTCAGTGAGCCTGAGCTCATTAACCCAGATCTCCGCACACATGGGCCTGCCATTGTCCTCATCGTTCGGATTGTGTTTCTTCGGATTTCTTACCCCTATCATCAGGGCTTTCACATCGCCGAGGTTGGGCATACCCACCACGGTGATCTTATTCTGCCCGTCAAAGGTGATATACGGCATACTTGTGGTAAGGACAGATCCGGGCTGCCTCATGGCAATGTTCCTGTCCTGCTTGGCCTGGATAAATTTATCCAGGGCAATGTCCATCACATTTTCCCGCGGCCAGATAGCATACACATCGGTAGCGCTCAGGTACCACTCGCTGAAGGTAAGCGGAATCTCATATTCATAATAGTTGTCGGTGAAATCCGAACCCAGCCTTACAAATACGGTAAGAGAACCTTTGGGATAGATATCATCTGCCGGGTTGGGATCATCTATTCCGCCGAAAGTCTTTTCAGCATGGACGAACATTTTAAGCTTCTTAAACTTCCTTACGTCAAAATCGGAAGTTTTATAAGCAGCACGGGCATCCCCGTCAATCAGGTTGCAGACTTTCAGCACCATCGACTGCTCGTTCAACTGCTGCAGGTTAGTGGTTCCCAGGTTGATCTCACGCTCAATGTCGGGCGGCAGCACATAAGGGACGGGCACCTTTTTACCGTTTTCCTCAATGCTTACCGTTGAAATATCGAAGGAGGTCAGGCTGTTCTCATCATTCGGAATATACTCACCGGGGGCAAGGATCTGGTAACGGTATTTCCGCCATTCGCTGCGCACCAGTTCAAAAGTGGCAAGACGGCAGACAACCGGCTTGACGAAACCTTTGAAATATACCCTCATGAAGCGGATCGACTTGAAATCCTGTATATTTCCCACGACTCTGTCGGGACTGGACACAGGAATCTTAAACTGGTACCAGGTAACAGAGCCGGTTTGTCCGTTCGCAAGCGGAATCCCCTCTGCCGTGTATTTGTCGGCGATATAATTCATGCCGACCTTCATCTTACTTGTATCCAGGTCGATGCGGTACTGGTAGTATCTTTCCTCCTCACTCAGGGTGTTATCCCTGTTGATATCCTCCTCATTGGGAAGGATGGTTCCCTGGGTGGGGTAGTTTTCCGGGTTCTGCTGGTCGGTGGGTGAATTGCCGTCGGGTTGGTTATACAGTTTATAGCGCTCCAGCACACTGGAATACTTTGGATCGTCATCATAATCACCGCCCCGGAAGTAATGGAAATTATCGCCCGAGGGGTCATTCACCGCCTGGTTGTATGCTGCGGTACCGGTACCGATGGCATTGGCGATTCTGGCAAGATAGGTGTTCTGAAAGAAAGTGAGCTCGTCTTCATCTCTTAAACCGTCATAGCCCACATCCTGGAATGGCCTGGCATCCGGATTATTGTCGAAGGCATTTACCAGGGCAGGCAGGGTGGGTACCCTTCCCCAGATGGTCGTATCTACGTTCACCACTGTTTCAGAGGTGGGAAGCCCCTGTTCAAAACTCTTCCTCGAATCCCGTAAAATGTCTTCTGAAATGTCGCCAAGTTCAAAATACAGTTGTCCTGAATTTGCAGGATCCTGCTCATCGGTGAAGGGATCCATCATCCAGAATTCAATATATTCCACATTGGTGGCTTCGAAATCAGTGGTTTCTATCTTACGCATGATTCCTCCCCAGCGGGTTTCCGGGTTTCTGAGGGTACCGTCGGGATTGAGTCCGGCCGATATGCCGCCCACGCCCTCCACGTCGTAATTATATGGGCCCCTTTCCTGCGGATAAAACGCCAGGTTAAAGACCGGCAGGTTCATGGGAATATTGTTCTGCGATTGCTTATTGGGGAAAACCTCAGTTTCAAGTACATCCCTCACAAGGTTCCGGGATATCTCATCCTTGCTGACATTGGGCGGACGCTGGCTGTAACCGGTCCTGTCATAAAAGATGGGATCAATGATATAATAGGCAAGTCTGGCCCTGTTATATCCGTACCTCAGTCCTGTGCCCGGCAGGCCTTCAGGGAACGCAACTTCCTGTCCCTGGGGTGTACTGGCGAGGAACCAGGTACCGATATTCTTCAGGTCGATAGTGGATTTACTTCCTTCAAAATCATCAATATAGGTAGTACCCGCTTTCCCCACGGCCTTGGAATGCCCAGGGATGAAATGTGCGAATTCTCCTTCCAGGGTAATCCTTGAAGGGGTTTTAGTGGAATAAAAGGGCAGTTTATCCAGCAGCTTGGTAAGGAACATGGATTCCTTCTGATAACTCACATCGAAGCCCCAAATGGTATTGGAGATGGGTTCATCCCCGTAATTGACCTTCTGGGTCAGGGGCCTTTCGGTAAGGTTGATCAGGGTGGCACCCAGGTTCAGATCCTTATTTACCCTGTGGTCGAAATGAACCCCCCACAGCCGCTTGGTCTGTATATTAAACATGGTGTTGCTTTCGAGGGTGATCTTGATCGGGGTGCCTGAATTAAGGATGCCCTCGTTGATGATCTTAACCCGTCCAAGAGTATAGTCCACGGTATAATCCACGTTTTCGGCCAGGGGAATGCCGCCCGCGGTAACCTTGACCGATCCCTGGGGCACATTCATCGCATTGAGGGAAATCTCGCTCCCGGAAGTGGATTTATATCTTCCTTCGATGAGGAATTTATTTTTGTCGGGATATTGCTGTGCTCCGTTCTTGGTCATTGTGTAAAGGGAATCGTAGCAATACTTGTCGGCAAGCTGCTGGTCCCCGATGCTGTCGCGAAGGGTCCTGCCAAACGGCTCCAGGGTGGGAAAGTAGATCCGGCCGTTGGATGCATTGATTGTTCCTCCCGTTCTGGCTGCCCCGTCAATGAAATCGAAAACTCCGTCGCCGGGCGGATTGAGCTGGGGATCCAGGTTGTCGCAGTTCATGATCTGGATCAGCGGTCTGCCTGAAATCTTCCCTTCTGTGAGGTAGCCCGTCGGGATGCCGTTATCGTTACCGGAATACAGCACATTCAGGATAAAATCCTCCCTGTTTACCTGATAAGCCCCGATAGCATACACATTCTTCATCATCAGCTTCCACATCGGCAAACGGGTATTCACGGCCGTGCTTTTCAACAACTTCACCACCAAACACTTGGGAGAGGCTATTCCCTGGTCGGAGAACTCTCCCACCTGGAAAATGGAATCCTGTCCGATCACTGTGTACTGGTAAGCGACCGCAAGGGTCTGGTCGGAGTTCAGTGTGGTGTTGAGTGAGATGAAACCAAGCTTGGAGTTGTAACTATACTCCGACTGGCTGAGCTTTCTGGCGCTTTCAATCTTCATATAGTCCTCGCCCGACACAAATCCGAAACTTCCCGAAAGGTATTCCGTCACCGTATTGATGTCCCTGATCTTTGCAGTATCGATCTGGTACATAAGGTCGTTGGAAACATTGGACGGGAAAGGGAAACCCGGCATCGGATGGATCATGGAATTCGCCGGGGAGGACTCCCCGAGATCGGCGAAGGCCACGATATTCCTGTTATCCGTAACAGCCGGACCGATATTGGTAACCCAGACCTCTATTTTGGTGATATTGATGGGCGAATTGATGATGGGAAGCGCTGAAAGTGCCACATCGTAACTATTCCTGAAGTACTGCCCCATGAAAAAATGCCGGTTTTCCTCGTACTGGTCGACCGTGATGGAGAAAGGACGGGTTTCGGCACCGCCCTCCACGTTAATAGTCTGACTTTCGCTTTTTTGCTGGGAAAAGACTGCGGTCACCCCGGTTTTTCCGAACTGCAGTTTTGTTTTGATCCCAAAAAGGCTCTGGCTTCCGGTGATCAGGGTACTGTTCAGGGGAAGTGTCACATCTCCTGCTTCGATGAGTTTGATGATCTCGTCTTCCTTGCCTTCGTATTTCAGTTTGAGTTTGTTTTCGAACTCAAAGGTGGCTTCGGTATTGTAATTGGTCCTGAACTCAATTTTATCTCCGATTTTGGCGATCACGCTCATCTGGATTTTTTCCTGGAAATCGAAGTTGGTGGTTCTTCTCTGACGGATATCGAGGCTGGGGTCGTCGCGGCGGTTGGAGATCACCCCGAAAGTCAGCTCAAATGAACCCTGCGGCCTGATATCCACCGTATTGCTCCCGAAGATACGGTCAAACACCTCGCCACCCACTTTGAGCTGGGGAACCAGTCCGCCCTGCCTGTTTCCTCCCTGGGTTGCAGAGCGTGATTTCCAGTAGTCATTGACGGAATTCTTCAGGTCATAATTCAGGTACTCGTCAAAGGTCATGGTGTTGGGTGCACCCAGGGGTTGATTCCCGAGATTCTGCTGAAAGATGTACTGGTTACTTTCAGGATCGTATTCCACACCGGTAGTGATATTCGACGGATTTCCCAGATACAGCGGGGAAGAAGCCGGAGGTCCAATGAACAGCGGATCGGGTTGCGGAATGGGAAAAATCAGGTTCAGGCTGTCGGGCTGGGCGGTATCGGGATCAGGAACGGGAGGTGCAGGCAACTCAGGAATGGCAGGTCCGGGCAGACTCCAGGCCATACTGAAAACAAATGGGATCAAAAACAAAAAGAAAACTGCGTAACGTATATGTTTCAGGGTCTTCTCCAAAATCCGTCGATGAAAAGTGAGTAAACGTCTTTAATGCTACATTATTTTAAGGGCCGATTTTATCAGGTCTTCCAGACCGACTGCACTTCCCGATTGTTTCAACACCAGCTGCACGGCTTTTTCAGCCTGATTCCTGGGAAAACCCAACTGAATCAGTGCTGATAACGCTTCCCTGCCGGGGGTATTGTCTGAAGGAACTGAAACAGGTCCCTGTCCGCTTTCCTTCCCCAATTTATCCTTCAATTCCAGAATGATCTTCTGTGCTGTTTTTGCTCCAATGCCTTTCACAGCCTGAAATTCTCCCGAAGCACCTCTGTGTATGGCAGATACAATATCAGCGGGAGTCATGGAACCCAGGATCATGCGGGCCGTATTGGCCCCAACCCCCTGTACCGTAATCAGGTAACGGAACAACGTCCGCTCATCCTGATCCGCAAAGCCGAAAAAGGAGATTGCGTCTTCCCTGATAATCTGATGCACAAATAAACGGCATTCCCCTTCAAAGGGTATCCTGGAATATGTATGAAGGGAGATGTTGAGATGATAGCCCACACCCTGACAGTCAATAACAGCATGGGTGGGGGTTTTCTCCACCAGCTTCCCTCTGATAAAATCGTACATATCAAGTTCTTAGGCTTTCCGCGACCTTCGCCGAAAGCGACTGCAAAAATATAATTTTTTCCTTACAACAAAGCTGAAGGCTTTGTTTTATCCCGGCAGCAGGAAGGCAGAGCGGTGACGGCCTTTCTTCCGGAATGATTACTTTTGAATCTGAAAATATGGTCATGAAGAAACGCATCTTACTGAACGGGAATGCTATCCTGATCTCTCTCACCGGCATTGTGTTGCTCTGGGTCAGCCTGAACATCAACGGGAAAAAGGATTACGCGCACGGTTTGGTGGAAGCCGATGCAAAAGGTTACTACGCCTGGCTGCCGGCGATCCTGATCTATCATGACGTGGGTTTTGGTTTTTTTGAACATATCGAAAAGGAGAAATATTACAATCCGAATCTATCCTATGAGTTCCGCACCCAACATAAGGGTCATACTATTAATAAATACTGGGCGGGTACGGCGCTCTGCCAGGCGCCGTTCTTCCTTGCCGGCCACGCCCTGACCCTGTTTTACGGGTACCCTGCTGACGGTTATTCGGCATGTTACGTGAAGTCGGTCAGTTTTGCGGGGATCGTGTACGTGTTGTTCAGCATGCTGCTGATGATCAAAATCCTGGGACATTTTCAGATCAGCAGCAATGTCAGCCGGCTTGTGATCACCGCCCTGGTGTTTGGAACCAACCTGTTTTATTATACCGTTATCGAGTTCGGCATGTCGCATGTTTATTCCCTGACTTTCATCAGCTTGTGGATCTTTTCGCTGCTCAGGTTCATGGAAAGGGAAAAAGTGAAATATATCCTGTTAATGGGTTTAGCGACAGGGATGCTGATCCTGATTAGGCCCGTCAATATCCTTATTCTGGCGGCCTTACCTTTTGTCAGCGGAGATCCGGCCGGATTTTTCAAAACAGTATTCAGGTTTCCCCGGGCCCTGTCGGCCGCCTTACTCCTGGTTATTGCGGTAGTATCGCTGCAGGGATTCCTGTTCCTGATACAAACCGGTGATTTTTTTGTGTACACATACAAGGGAGAAGGATTTAACTGGCTTAACCCCCGCATGTCTGCCATCCTGTTTTCCTGGAAAAAGGGGCTTTTCCTTTATACGCCCATTTATCTGCTTTCCATGACAGGTCTGGTGGTGCTCTGGAAAAAGGACCGGCAACGCTTCTTGTGGTGGTGGGTGTTTTTTATTCTCCAGTTGTATGTATTTTCTTCCTGGCACAACTGGTATTACGGCGGGAGCTTCTCGGGCAGGGCATACGTGGAATACCTTCCGCTTTTCGGATTGTTGCTTGCATTATCCCTTCAGCATGCGAGGCCCCGGCCATTGCGGGCAATACTCACCGGCATTACTTTTCTGCTGATCATCTTCTGCCAGATCCAAACCTACCAATACAGGCACGGACAGATTCACTGGTCGGATCAGACCCGGGAAAAATACCTTGAAAATTTCCTGCGCATTGACAGGCTATAGGATACTGCGGGTAAAAGACCCGAAGTATTTAATACGCCCTGGCAAAGACCACCCTTCCCTGTGAAGGAGCGCCTGTATAAATGCATTTCCCGGTTTCGGGTTTTTGGTTTAAAGGGATCAGCCGGATGGTGGCCTTTGTTTCTTCCTTGATCTTCTGTTCGGTTTCTGCAGTTCCATCCCAGTGCGCACAGATAAATCCGCCTTTCTCATCCAGCAGATTCACAAACTCTTCCCAGGTATCGGCATAACGGGTGTTATCGTCCCTGAATGTAAGGGCTTTGTTGAAAAGGTTGGACTGGATACTCTCAAGCAGGTGTCTGACCTTATTTCCGATATCCGTCATCTGGTAACTCTCTTTTTCAAGTGTGTCGCGGCGGGCCACCTCGATGGTGCCGTTCTGCAGGTCTCTCGGCCCTATGGCCAGCCGCAGGGGTACGCCCCTGAACTCATGTTCGGCAAATTTGAAGCCGGGGGTAAAGGTATCCCTGTCGTCATACTTTACCCTGATACCCTCTTTTTCAAGTGCCTGTTTCATGGGCAACACCACGGCGTTGATCGCCTGAAGCTCTTCCTCCTTCTTATAAATAGGGACGATCACAACCTGAATTGGGGCCAGTTTCGGGGGCAATACCAGGCCATTGTCGTCGGAATGTGTCATCACCAGGGCACCCATCAGGCGGGTGGACACTCCCCAGGAGGTAGCCCAGACATAATCAAGTTTGTTTTCCCGGTTCAGGAACTTCACATCAAAAGCCCTGGCAAAATTCTGTCCCAGAAAATGTGATGTCCCGGCCTGTAAAGCTTTACCATCCTGCATCAGGGCTTCGATACAGTAGGTTTCTTCTGCACCGGCAAAGCGTTCATTCGGGGATTTCACACCCTGGAGCACAGGCATCGCCATCCAGTTCTGGGCAAAATCGGCGTAAACCCCGAGCATCTGCTCTGTTTCAGCGATCGCTTCCTCGCGGGTGGCATGGGCCGTATGACCTTCCTGCCAGAGAAACTCCGCAGTCCTTAGAAAAAGCCGGGTGCGCATTTCCCAGCGAACCACATTCGCCCACTGGTTTACCAGGATGGGCAGATCACGGTACGACTGAATCCAGTTCCTGTAGGTATCCCAAATGATGGTTTCCGAAGTCGGCCTGACGATGTACTCCTCTTCCAGCCTGGCATCCTCATCAACGATGATGCCCTTACCGTCCGGTGAATTTTTCAACCGGTAATGGGTCACTATGGCACATTCTTTGGCGAAACCTTCCACATGACTGGCTTCCCTGCTGAAAAAGGACTTGGGGATGAACAGGGGAAAATAGGCATTCGAGTGCCCGGTGGCCTTAAACATGCCATCGAGTACCGATTGCATTTTTTCCCAAATGGCAAAACCATAGGGTTTGATCACCATACAACCTCTTACTGCAGAATACTCGGCAAGATCAGCCTTGATTACCAGATCATTGTACCATTGGGAATAGTTATCGTCCCTTGTTGAAAAATTTTTAGCCATCTGAGATTGTGGTATAATATTTGCTTTTATTTCGGCGGGTGTGCAAAAATAATAAAAGACACCACACAAAACATTGAGGAGGAAATGTCATGAAAACTTTATCCATCATCCTTGCCGGCGCTGCACTTGCACTTGCTTCCTGCAGCACTGCCTACCAGGCAGGCGTTCCGTATGACGACGTCTATTATTCTTCCAAAGACAACATCCAGCCTGCCCCCGTTCCACCGGCTCCCGCACCTGTACAACATGCAGCTCCTGTTGTTCAGGATCAGACATATACAAGCACTCCGGCTGAACAATACCAGGAATACACCGGCGGTGAATACATCCCGGAAGAATATCAGTCGAACTACACCACTTCGGAAAGCTATACAAGTCCTGACGGCAGCACCTATATCACCAATAATTATTACAGCGGGGGATATGATCCGGATGACAGTTATGACTATTACTATTCCAGCAGGCTCAGAAGGTTTCACAGCAACTGGTATTGCAACTCATACTGGGACAACTGGTACACCAACCGTTACTGGTATTCCTACGATCCCTGGGACTGGGGTGTCAGCATATATTTCGGTTACCCGTGGATCTGGCCTTCCTGGTCATTCTATTATAACTACTGGACACCCTGGTATTACACCGGAATCGGCTGGGGCCTCGGCTATGGCTGGGGTTGGGGCTATCCCTATTATTACACACCTTTTTACTGGGGTGGAAGTTCCTACTGGTGGGGATACCATAACGGTTACTGGGACGGGTACTGGGCAGGCAGTTACGACTGGTACTACAACAGTTACGACGGCAATACCGGTCATCATTACGGGCCCCGCACTCCGAGAAACAGCACCAGCGGTTCCGGCAGATCAGGCGGCGACAGGCTGAGCTTCGGTGAACGTTACGAGAAAGCCGTCGCACTCGAAAACACAGGCCGTTCATCTGTTACGGGACAGGACATCCGCCAGACAAAAACCTTTGTTCCGGCCGCTGAAAGCCGCCAGCTGACCCCCACCCAAAAAGTTGACCGTTTCACGCCTGCAGAAAACATCCGTCAGCAGCCTGCAACAGAACAAACACCAGTTGACCGGTATTCGGAAACAGGCCGTCAGACCAACGCAGCCAGCGACAATCAGCCAAACCAGCCACAAAGGCAGACCACATCGCAGCAGCCAGCTGCCACCCAAACACCCGCCACCGGCAACACCAGGCCCGTACAGCGGTACACCCCTGCACCTGCTCCTGAGAAGGCCACAACTCCTGCAACAGGTCAGAACAGGACACCATCTGAGACCAGAACCCAGGCACCAAATCCTGCCGGACAGGACAGGCAGGTACCTCAGAGATATTATGCCCCGAAAAACACCACCCCTGCGAACCCCGGTCAACAGCAAATGAAAGGACAAGATACCCGCAGACCCGTTACCCCGCGCAGGGAATACCAGGCTCCCGCCCAGGAACGGTATACCAAACCGAAAAACTATACCCCGCCCAACTACACCAAACCCAAATCGAGCCAGGAATACGTGAGCCCGAAAACAGACCGTATGCCTTCAACCCAGCCCAGCAGGGAACCGTCCAATCCAAGCTATACCAAGCCCAGGCAGAAAGCACCTTCATATAGTGAACCCCAGCCGGGTAACAACCGCCAATACACCCCTGCCCCCAGACAGGAAAGCGCTCCCAGAAGCACCCCTCCCTCCAGCTCAGGTTCAGGCAGCAGAGGCTCCTATTCAGCACCATCCCACAGCGGTTCTTCATCGGGTTCCTCCGGTGGCGGACGCAGTTCCGGATCATCGGGATCTTCCGGCTCAGGATCAAGGGGAAGGCGTTAATTTTTAACCTATAAAATCAATCCCAATATGAGAAAAACAGCATTTTCCCTGCTCCTGGCAATGTTTATGCAAGGACTGCTCTTCGCACAAAATGAAGATGACGCACTCAGATATTCCTACCTGACTTTTGGAGGTACCGCCAGAAGCCTTGGTGTGGCCGGTGCCTTCGGTGCCCTCGGTGCCGACTTCTCCACCCTCAGCGTGAACCCTGCCGGAATCGGTCTTTACAAGAAATCCGAATTCTCCTTCTCTCCCTCCATGTATGTTGGGAAAACCTCTACCCGCTATACCGGAAGTACTTACGATGATACACGTTACAATTTCAACTTCGGCAACCTTGGCCTTGTACTTACCTCTAACACCAATACAGCCGCCAACCAGGCAGGATGGAGAAACATACAGTTCGGCCTCGGGATCAACCGTACCAATAATTTCAATGTACGAATGGTGGTGGAGGGTGAAAACAAACAAAGTTCGATGCTCGACACCTGGGTAAAATACGCCAATGGCACCCACATTGATAACCTCAATCCATTCGACCTCAACCTGGCCTACTGGGCTTACCTGCTCAATCCCGACAGCATGAGCGGACTTCCCAACCAGTACACCAGTGCAGCCCCGGCCGGCGGTGTAATGCAGCGCCTGGCTCTCAATGCCACGGGTTCTATGAACGAATGGGTCATGAGCATGGGAGCCAATTACGATGATAAGCTGTATATCGGAGCCACCCTGGGATTCCCATTCCTGCAATATACCGAAGACCGAACCTATAACGAAGAAGCCCTGGCCTCAGAGATCGGCTTCGACCAGTTCCGTTCCTTCACTTATCACCAGCATCTGGATGTGGACGGTTCAGGCTTCAACTTCAAATTCGGGCTTATCTTCAAACCCGTGGATTTCATGAGGATAGGCGCTGCCATCCACACCCCGACCTACTTCTACAACATGCGCGAAACCTATTCATCCTCAGTTAAATCCTCTTTCGATAACGGAGACAACTACAAAGAAAACTCCCCTGAAGGCAAATACGACTACAAACTGAACACCCCCATGCGTGCCATCGGAAGCATTGCATTCATTATCGGGAAGTATGGCCTTGTCAGCGCCGATTACGAATTCGTGGATTATTCGGAAAGCCGGTTCCGCTCTTCCGATGCAGAAGTATATTTCGATGTAAACGATGCCATACGCAACAAATACACCACCGCCGGTAACCTCAGGGTGGGAACAGAATGGAGGCTGAACGAGTTTAACATACGTGGCGGCATGGCATTGTACGACAGTCCGTTTAAAACCTCCGTCAACGACGCAGCACGTACCTCCTATACCTTTGGACTGGGTATGAGACAAGCCACTTATTTCCTCGATTTTGCCTATGTCTATACCACTTCCGATGAGGATTACTATCTGTATGATGCCAGTATCGCTCCCCTGCCACCATCGAAAAACACCAACACCAACCAGCAATTTGTAATGACCCTTGGTTTTAAATTCTGAAGCCTCCTTTCAGTATTCTGAATTCCATATATATCCATCTGATTCATACGGGCCCTGCTCCGGTATAAAAATCCGGGACGGGGTTTTCCGTTTTCAGCCTCACTCACCGGAAGAAACGCTTTTCGGGATTATCTTTCTATCTTTGTGCCCATGCTGAAAGAGATCAGATATCTCATCCTTAAGGATATGATGCTGGAATGGAAACAGAAGTATGCCATCAACGGCATCCTGCTGTATATCCTCTCCACCATTTTTCTTTGTTCCCTGGCCTTCGAAGGTTTGCTTGAACCGGATACCTGGAATGCCCTGTTCTGGGTCGTGCTGCTTTTTGCTGCCGTGAATGCCGTATCCAAGAGCTTTGTCCAGGAAGCACCGGGAAGACAATTATATTATTATTCACTTGCCCGGCCGGAAGCCGTCATCCTGGCTAAAATTATCTACAACGTCCTGATGATGTTGTTGTTATCCCTGCTTTTCCATATTATTTTCACCCTTTTCCTGGGGAATTTTGTAAAGAATCCCCTGCTGTTCTTCCTGGCAGTCGTCACGGGAAGCATGGGTCTGGCTGCCCTTTTCACCATGATCTCCGCCATCGCCTCACGCACCAATAATAATTCCGCCCTGATGGCCATCCTCGGTTTTCCCGTGATCCTGCCGCTGCTCCTGTTGCTGATCAAAACCTCCCGCGCCGCCATCCATCACATGAGCTGGGAAGGATCGGGATTATGGCTGCTGTCGCTGGGGGGCATCATCATCATCATCATTACCCTTTCCACCCTGCTGTTTCCATATCTCTGGAGAGAATAGGCATTACCATACCGAAATTTTCCTTATTTTTGCAGCCCCAAACCAACGCACCTTGCAATTACACAGACATTGGTGGAAAATCCTGAGTATCCTGTTGTTGACCTACACCGTCATCGCAGGGTTTTTAATTGAGGTACCCGACCTTCCCATCATCCGGCAGAGTATCCGCAACCTGTTTTTCCATGTCTGCATGTGGTTCTCCATGATTATCCTTTTCACGGTTTCCATGGTTTACAGCATCCGCTACCTGAGGAACTTCAGGCCTTATGATGATGCAGTTGCCTCGGAAGCATCCCACACCGGCCTGCTTTTCGGGTTTCTCGGTTTATTCACCGGGATGATCTGGGCCAACTTTACCTGGGGAAAACCATGGACCAATGACCCGCAGCTGAACGGTGCCGCAGTTTCCATGCTGGTGTACCTTGCATACCGGGTGCTGCGGAACTCCCTTGACGAAGTCCATAAAAGGGCCAGAGTCGCTGCCGTATATAACATCTTTGCTTATGTGATCCTGATCATCTTCCTGTTCATTCTTCCCAGAATGGCGGAAGGTTCTCTTCACCCGGGCAAAGGAGGCGATGAAAGCATGACCGTGAAGGGGCTGGACAACCGCATGCGGCTGGTCTTTTACCCGGCCATCCTGGGTTGGATACTGCTTGGCATCTGGATACTTAATATCAGGCTTAGAATCAGAAGAATCCGTGAACAAATCCAAGAACATTAAAGCTACAAACCATGGTAGGTGACGATAAAATATTCGTGGTCATTATTGTGTTGTTGCTGATCCTGGCAGGTATCTTTTCATACCTGGGCTGGATGGACAACCGGCTCAGAAAATGCGAAAAAGAACTGGAAGAAAAAAAGCAGCGCCATGAAACTTAAACATATCCTGATCATCCTGGTGGTTGCTGTGGCACTTGGCGTGATCATCAGCACCTTTACCAATACCAGCACCTATGCTGATTTTGCAAAGGCCAGCACAAAGCCGGGCAGGGAAATGCATGTCATCGGCACCCTCGATACCACGGAACCCATTATTTATGATACCAGGGTGAATGCCAATGCCTTTTCATTTTATATGATTGATAAAAAAGGGGAAAAACGGAAGGTGATCCATAAAAACAACAAACCGCAGGATTTTGAGAAATCCGAACAGGTGGTGGTTATCGGATCCATGCAGGGAGATACATTCTTAGCCAGCAGCCTACTGCTTAAATGCCCTTCAAAATACAATGATGATAAGACGCCGACAGGTTTCGGCCAGCAGGAGTTCACTTCTGGCGGTAAGTGAAACACACAAGCCTGTAATTACTGCCATTGCATAAGCTGCCCCCATGTGGACCCTGTTAGTTCGATTTATTCTGCGTAACCGCCTGGGTATCCTGATCGGAATAGGCGTCATTACAGTATTCATGGCGTTCATGGCCGCCAGGGTCGAGTTGTCGTACGAAATGGCCAGGGTGCTGCCGCAGAAAGACGCCACTTATATCCTTTACGAACAATTTAAGAAACAGTATGGCGAGGATGGCAGCGTCATGTTTCTTGGCATCAGGGATCCCAGGCTTTTTGAACTGAACTTTTTCAACAGCTGGTATGACCTGGGTACCGACCTGAAAAAACTGGAAGGCATCGAAGAAGTGGTGTCCGTTGCCAGAATCTACGAACTGGTGAGAAACGACCAGACACGAAAATTCGACTTCAAGCCCCTCATCTCTTCAAAACCAGGCAGTCAGGAGGAACTCGACAGCCTCAGGGAAAGGATATACCGCCTTCCGTTTTATGAAGGGCTGTTGCTGAATAAAGCCACCCATGCCACCCTGATGGCCATTACCCTCGACAAGACAAAGCTGAACTCCAAAAGCAGGGTAGCCCTTATCAGCGAGATACGCGAAATCACAGACCGCTTCAGCAGGGAACAGGACGTGGATGTGCATTATTCAGGCCTTCCGTACATCAGGACAAAAATCTCGGAAAAAGTCCAGCACGAACTCAAGATCTTTGTGGTGCTTGCCCTGGTGGTCGCCTCCCTTGTACTGTTTTTCTTCTTCCGGTCCTTTAAAGCCGTGCTTTTCCCCATGTTCATCGTGATGATCGCCCTTACATGGGTATTGGGTACCATGGCTATCTTCGGGTATAAGATCACCCTTCTCACCGGGATCATCCCCCCGCTGATCATTATCATCGTGGTGGAGAACTGCATCTTCCTGCTGAACAAGTTTCATTACGAATACCGCTCACACGGGAACAAGGTGAAATCACTGGCACGCATCGTCCAGCGGGTGGGTTATGCCACCCTGATGACCAACCTGGCCACCGCGGCGGGATTCGCCAGTTTTATCGAAACAAGGAATAAGCTGCTGGTGGAGTTTGGAGTGGTGTCCTCCATCAATATCATGGTGGTTTTCATCCTTACTCTTTTCCTTATCCCCATTTTCTTTTCTTACCTGTCGCCGCCCAAAACCAGGCATATTAAACATCTAGAGAACAAATACACCCTGGGTATCCTGGAAAAAATCGTCTACCTCGTACAACATAAACGAAAGGTTATTTACCTGGTTTCCATTGTTGTTACCGTGCTGGGAATTGTTGGCGTTACAAGACTGAAAACATCCGGTAACGTGGTGGATGATGTGCCGCGACGTGATCCCTTGAGCATGGATCTGAAATTCTTCGAAAAAGAATTTAAAGGCATCCTTCCCTTCGAAATTGCCATCAATACCGGTAAAAAGAAAGGTGTGCTGCAATTAGCTACCCTGAAACGTATCGACGCCCTTCAGGATACGCTGGCACAATATCCCGAGTTTTCAAAAGCCCTGTCCATCGCAGAGGTGGCGAAATTCGCCAAACAGGCTTACTACTACGGAAACGACAGCATGTATTCGATGCCGAACAGTCAGGAAAGAAACTTCATTTTCAGTTATATCCCGGGTGTAAAACACACAAAACGGACGATTATCAACAGCTTCGTTGACACCAGCATGCAGCATACCAGGATCAGTGTGCAAATGGCCAATATCGGCACCAACGACATCCAGCGGATCAGGGACGATCTTCGTCCCAAAATCGACTCGATCTTCCCGTCTGATAAATACAAGGTAGAGATGACCGGTACCAGCGTGGTCTTTCTGAAGGGAACAGCTTACCTTGTAAACAACCTGATGACTTCCCTGCTGCTGGCTGTCCTTACCATTGCCCTGCTGCTCGCCCTGTTGCTCAGTTCGGCCAAAATGGTTATCATCTCTCTTATTCCCAACCTCTTACCCCAACTGCTCACTGCAGCCCTCATGGGATATCTGAGCATTTATATCAAACCGTCAACTATCCTGATCTTCAGCATTGCGCTCGGGATCTCCGTCGACAACAGTATCCAGTACCTCTCGCGTTACCGTCTGCAACTCCATCTCAACAACTGGAACATTAAAGAATCCGTGGTGGCCGCCCTGCGTGAAACCGGCTACAGCATGATCTATTCGTCAACGGTGCTTTTCCTTGGATTTGCCATGTTCACATTGTCTTCATTCGGGGGAACACAGGCCATGGGATTCCTGATTTCGTTCACCCTGCTGATCGCGGTGCTTGCCAATCTCTTCCTGCTGCCTTCGATGCTTCTCTCTCTGGATAAACTGATCACCACCCGCGATTTTGACGAACCCCTGCTTGAAATCCTTGAAGAAGAAGAAGAAGAAATTGAAAACGGGCATCCATATGAACAAAATAAGCTTCCCGCAGAGTAACCGGCAGGTGCTTATTCCGTACAATGTCAGCGTACCCTGATAAAGCTGGAAAAATAAGATGAAAGGAATTATCCTGGCAGGTGGCAGCGGTACCAGGCTGCACCCCCTTACACTGGCGATCAGTAAACAACTGATGCCGGTCTACGACAAACCGATGATCTATTACCCGCTCTCTGTGCTTCTGATGGCAGGTATCCGTGAAATCCTGATCATCAGCACTCCTTCCGACCTGCCGCATTTCTGCAGGTTATTAGGCGACGGAACCCGGATCGGATGCCGGTTCAGTTATGCGGAACAGGCTGTACCCAACGGCATTGCCCAGGCATTTGTCATCGGGCAGGAATTCATCGGCAATGAAAAAGTTGCATTGATATTGGGAGATAATATCTTCTATGGAACCGGCTTACAGGAACTCCTTCAGCAAAACAACGACCCTGAGGGCGGCGTGGTGTTTGCCTATCATGTGAACGACCCGCAGCGATACGGCGTTGTTGCCTTCGACAAGGAGCAAAGGGCGGTCAGTATCGAAGAAAAGCCCCTGCAACCGAAATCCAACTTTGCCGTTCCCGGTCTGTATTTCTACGATAATTCCGTGATCAGTATCGCCAAGTCGATATCGCCAAGTAAACGAGGCGAATACGAGATCACTGATGTAAACAGGGTATATCTGGAACATGGCAACCTGAAGGTGGGGATTCTCAGCAGAGGGACAGCCTGGCTTGATACCGGCACTTTTAATTCCCTGCTTCAGGCTTCCCAGTTTGTGCAGGTGATTGAAGAACGGCAGGGATTAAAGATCGGATGTATAGAAGAAGTGGCTTTCAGGATGGGATTCATTGATGAAGCGCAGTTAACGGATGCTGCCGGACCCCTTCTGAAAAGCGGTTACGGCGAATACCTGATGAAACTGATAAATCAGGATCGCCATGACTAGCAGAATACCCGCATCGACCGCCAGGACAGTCCTGATCACAGGCGGCGCTGGTTTCATAGGGTGTTCCCTGGCGGAAAGACTTATCAGTGATCCCGATAATTATGTGGTGATCGTCGACGACCTGTCGACCGGCAGCATGCGCCGTTTGCCCAACCTGCCTAAAACCAACTGGAAGTTCATACGCTGCAATGTAAACCACTACACAGACATTGCCGAGGTAATGCATGCCTTCTCCTTCGATTATGTTTTCCATTACGCTGCCATGGTGGGCGTGCAGCGGACACAGGCCATGCCCATCAGGGTGCTTGAGGATCTGCATGGCATTGAGAATATCCTAAGCCTCAGTAAGAACTCCGGCGTAAAACGCGTGTTTTTTGCCTCATCTTCAGAAGTTTACGGTGAACCTGTAGATCTTCCTCAAAATGAACACACTACACCGCTCAATTCCAGGATTCCTTACGCGGTGGTAAAGAATGCGGGAGAAGCTTTCCTGCGATCATACAAAAAAGAATATGACCTGGATTTCACGATATTTCGCTTTTTCAACACATATGGTCCCTTGCAGGACAAGCAGTTCGTTATGAGCCGGTTTCTGTACCAGACGCTCAGAAATGAACCCCTTACCATTTACGGCGACGGCAGCCAGACCCGTACATTTTTCTATATCGATGACAATATTGAAGCCACCGTGAATGCCTTTTACGGAGATCATGTGATTAATGATGTGATCAATATCGGGGGAGAAGAGGAAGTGAGTATGCTGGAATTAGCCGGGAAAATGATACAAACCACTGGATCAAGATCTGACATCCAATATCTTCCGCCACTGGAAGAAGGGGATATGACCAGGCGCTGTCCGGATACCACCAAAATGAAGCAGTTGATTTTCCACAGGAAACCCGTTTCCATTATTGAAGGCATATCGAAACTTGCTTCAAGTCCCGATTTTATCATCCAACAGTTTAACGGAATCAAGAAATAAGCATTTCACGGCATGCACACCATTCCATACCTTCAGGAAACCCTCAGCCAGGCTTTTGACCGGCTCGATCTTCCACATTCGCCACCCGAATTGTACGATCCCATCCATTATACCCTCGGGCTCGGGGGCAAACGGATCAGGCCCCTGATGGTGCTGCTTGCCGCCGACCTTTTTGACGGCAAGCCTGAAGACGTCCTTCCGGCTGCCGTCGGCCTGGAGTTGTTCCACAATTTCACCCTTCTGCACGATGATCTGATGGACAAGGCTCCCCTGAGAAGGGGTAAGGAAACCGTTTACCGTAAATGGGGTGAAAACACCGCCATTCTCTCCGGTGACACCATGTTTGCGCTGGCAGGCGACTTCCTTGCCCGTCTTCATCCTTCCGTACTTCCGTCAGTACTGCCAGTATACAACCGCACTGCCCGCGAAGTATGTGAAGGTCAGCAGATGGATATGAATTTCGAAACAATGGAAGATGTCGCCATTGAAGACTATATCCGCATGATAAGGATGAAAACCGCGGTACTGCTCGGATGCTGCCTGCAAATAGGAAGCCTTGCGGCAGGGGCCGGAAGCAATGATGCTGAAACCTTATACAATTACGGTGTCCACCTTGGAATCGCCTTCCAGATCCAGGACGATCTGCTTGATACATTCGGAAGCGAAGCCACCTTCGGGAAAAAAACCGGAGGTGATATCCTTGCATGCAAGAAAACGTTTCTGTACCTCAAGGCACTTGAAACCGCCAGGCCGGAAACCGGGAAAAAACTGAGGGAATTATACAGGGATCCCCTCCTCGATGATGAATATAAAATCCTCTCCGTCAAAGCTGTCATGGCCGACCTGAACATCCCCTCCCTGTGTGAAATTGAAACGGAGCGATGGTACCATAAGGCGATCACCTTCTTCGACAAGGTATCCATGCCGGATCACCGGAAAGCACCGCTTCTGGAATTCAGCGACAACCTTATGGAAAGAAAACACTGAGACCGGCAGCAGGGGATGAAAGTGTCAGCTGCCACTGTCTTCCAGCAAAGCATGCAAGGCTTCCCAGCGGTGCATGGCTTCGTCGAGCCGGGTCTGAACCTTTCCAAACTCCTCGAAAACCATTGTGTCTGACAAGTGTCCCGCATAAGCAGCCGGATCAGCGAGCATTTGCCTGATTTCTCCAAGCCGCTTCTCATAGGCCGCGATTTCTTCTTCACATTTCTCAATCTGATTCTCAATCTTCCTTACCGCACGGCTTTGCTGTTTCTTCCTGAGATACAATTCCTTATTTTCAGAACCCTGGGAAGACTGTCCGACCGGCTGCTCCCGCTTTTTCCGGTTCAGTTCGTGCAGATCCTGCAACTTCCTGGCTTCCAGAAAATCATAAATATCACCCAGATGTTGTCTGATCCGGTGCTGCCTGAATTCAAACACTTTTTGTGTCAGCCCCTGCAGGAAATCACGGTCGTGAGAAACCAGGATCAGGGTTCCCTTATATTGCAGAAGAGCATTTTTGAGGATATCCTTACTTGCCATATCCAGGTGGTTCGTCGGCTCATCAAGGACAAGCAGGTTGGCAGGCGTCAGCAGCAGCCTGGCCAGGGCAAGCCTCGACTTTTCCCCGCCCGACAGCACTTTCACCTTCTTGTCGATGCTGTCGCCGCTGAAAAGGAAGGATCCCAGGATACTTCTGATCCTGGGACGGATATCCCCTACGGCGACTTCATCTATGGTTTCAAACACAGTTTTGTCTCCGTCCAGCATTTCGGCCTGGTTTTGGGCAAAATAGGAAAGCGTTACCTGGTGACCCAGCTTCAGTTCCCCTTCGCAGGGCAACTCTCCCGTGATCATCCTCACCAGTGTGGTTTTTCCCATGCCGTTCTTCCCTACGAAGGCGATGAAATCGCCCTGTATCACCTGGAAATCCAGATCCTTCAGCACCAGTTTGGATCCGAAAGACTTTGAAACTCCGTGTGCTTCCACCACGACCTTACCCGAATGGGGGGCCGGCGGGAACTGGAAATGTATGGCCGAACGGTCGATTTCATCAATCTGCACCCTGTCTATTTTTTCCAGCAGCTTCAGGCGCGACTGCACCTGCCTGGCCTTGGTGTTTTTATATCTGAACCTTTCGATAAAACGTTCAATCTGGGCAATCTGCCGCTGCTGGTTGGAAAAGGCCGCCTGCTGCTGTTCGAGCTCTGCCTCCCGCTGCACCACATAATCGGAAAAAGGCATGCGGTAATCGTGGATCTCCCCCAGCGCTATCTCTATGGTCCGTGTGGTGATCCGGTCGAGGAATGCCCTGTCATGGGACACCAGCACCACTGCACCGGGATAATCCTCCAGAAAGGTTTCCATCCACTGGATAGATTCAATATCGAGATGGTTGGTGGGCTCATCCAGTAAAAGAAGGTCGGGCTTGCGAAGCAGTATCTTTGCCAGTTCCACCCGCATCTGCCACCCTCCGCTAAAGGTTTTCAAATCCCTGCCCAGATCTTCCTGATCAAAACCCAGACCTGTAAGTACTTTTTCCGCATCGGCCTGTCGCGTATGCCCTCCGATCAGATGAAAGCGTTCGACCGCTTCATGATGGGCCGCAACCAGTTTCAGATAGGAAGGTGCATGAAAATCATGACGGTTGGCAATATCCTGTTCCATCAGGCTGATTTTCTTCTCCAGGGTGATGGCTTCTTCATAGGCCGTAAGGGTCTCCTCCATCACAGTACCCTTTCCCGTCAACACCATTTCCTGGGGCAATAACCCGGTAGTCAGATAGTTAGGTTTGCTGACATTCCCGGCTTCAGGCTCAAATTCACCGGCGATGATCCGTAAGAGGGTGGTTTTACCTGAACCGTTTTTACCCACCAGACCAATCCTGTCCCTCGGATTGATGATAAAACTGATATCATCGAAAAGAGGAACACCCGAAAAATGGACACTCACTGCGTTAATTCCAACCATAGCGGCAATAATCGCGCAAAAATACGTTTTTTCTGCTTGCCGGAACTGGCAGGCAGTTTGGGGTGACCGATCCACACTTGACAGTCCGCCAATTATCACTAATTTTGGCGAAAACAACAGCGATGGAAGACCAGCGATCCCATTTAGCCCGACGCGACTTTATCCGTGGCGCTGCTGCAGGCAGTGCCTTTGCCCTCCTTGGAGGCATGCTGCCTGACAGCCTGCAGGCTGCACCGGATAATGAAAAACCGGCCACCAACCTGCGGGATGCAACCAGGCATCCGAGAAACGAACATTCCATGCCGGGAGCTTTCCCGGGTAAAGTGGCCGAAGTTTACCATGAAAAGGTTTTCAGGGATGGCGTACCCGACCAGGCTGTTGTAGGACAAATGCTTCAGACTGCCTTGCTCAGCCTGCTTACCACTATTCCTGCCGGACAAATGCCGCCAGTAACATCCTCCCCTCCCGATGCGTTGCTGGAAGCACTTGCCCGCCTGTGTCCTCCGGCTTCCATTACCGGTATTAAAGTGAACCCTGTGGCAGGAAAAGAGCTTTCGACTACCCCTGAGGTTGTCAGGGCTCTGGTGGATTTGCTCCGGCAGGCAGGCATTCCTTTGAAAAACATTGTGATATGGGACCGCCGGGAGTTCCAGCTTGCCGAAGCAGGATTCACTGCCGAAGCCTTTCCGGGCATCCGCCTTACAGGTACAGAATGCCAGGATGATAAAGGAGGTTACTACGGCCCCGACGGGAAGCTGCTGAGTGAACACCGCATCGACAAAAGCTGGTACTACTGGGCCGATGTCAGCGAGGAGTACGATGAGGAAACCCTTCCGTATATGGTGAATTCCGGTAAATACTCGTACTTCAGCCGGATTGTTACGAAGGAGGTCGACAAGATCATCAATGTCCCCGTGCTGAAAAACGCCGGTGCCTCAGTAACACTTGCACTGAAGAACCTGGCCTACGGGGTTATCACGAATACCGGACGCCTGCATAAACAATTATGGTCGGAAACCTGTGCTGAAGTGTGTGCCTTTCCTCCTGTACGGGATAAAGTGGTGCTCAATATCGTGGATGGTCTGAAAGGCTGTTTCAACGGCGGGCCTTCTGCCAATCCACAGTTCATCAGGCAGTTCAACCTTCTGCTTGCTGCCACCGACCCGGTTGCCATAGACCGGATCGGTTATGACATCATTCTCAAGAGAAGAATTGCCGAAGGAGTGCAGAAAGAAGAAAGCCCGCGTGGCAGAAAATTCCTCGAATTAGCTTCAAACCTGAAACTTGGTATCGCCGATACAGATCAGATCAACAGAATCACAAGCCGTTTAGCATGAGAACCAGCATCATCCTTATCCTATTCACAATCAGCCTGGTACTGAAAAGTGCGGCCCAGGAAAAGCCGCTGCAGTTTGAACCCGGCGATGTGCGTCCGGGCTTCCTCGCCGCAAAAAAACAATACAACGATTCCTCCCTGTGGGGTTTTATGAACGGCGGCGCCGACCTTTACCTGGAGTATGGCTTTAAAAACCTGGTTCACCACGAGATCGTATTCAGGAATGCTTATTTTAAAGCCTCGGTCTTTCAGATGACCGATGAAGTAGCTGCTTATGGCATCTTCTCAGCCTCCGTTCACAAATGCCAGACCTGGGATTCCATCACCCAGGTGGCCTGTGTGAATCCTTACCAGGTGCAGTTCGCTTTCGGTTCCTATTATGTTTCCATTACCAATATCCGCGGAGATGCAGCTACCAGGGCCGATGGGGCAGAACTTGCCATCCGCCTGATCCGGAAAGCTTACTACCAACCTTATGTTCCCACGGGGATCTTTGCGAGCAAACTGCTTTCCCCGTACCAGAAGCATCTCAGGATCATCCGGGGACCGCTGGGGCTTCAAAATGCCCTGCCCGACTGGTCTGACAGATTTGAACCCGGATCCGGGTACGAAATCCATGTCCTTCCCCTTGAGGACAGCAGCGGAAACATCCATGTTGCCCGCATTGCATTTGAATTCGACATTAACCTGGAAAGATTCAGGAAGTTGCTAAACATCAACGAAAAAGTAAACGAAGTCTATTATCTGGGCAAAGAAGGCGCCATCACCAGGGAGATGATCATTCTCAGTCCCCGGGTTTGCCTGCTGCTCGAGATCAGGGGTAAACACGAACTGAGCGAATCCCTGCTGGAAGCCTTCAAAGAAGTCGGATCCAAAGCCTCAAACTGATCTCCCGACAAGGAAATTCCTTGCATTCACGCATTCCTGCATTCCCACACTCACACCCACACCCACACTCACTCCTTCTCCAGCCTCCCCTGCAGTTCCTCAATCTCCCCGGCGGCAGCGGCGATCTGTTCCTCTTTTCTCCGGATGCTGTCCGTAACGGATTGAATCTGCGCCACCACCATCAGGCGCGCGGGATGATCGGAAGATTTAAGTTCCAGGATGTCAAGCTGATCCCTGAGGGCATCCAGCCGCTCCTTTTCCCGGCTGATATCAACCTGGAGCTCTAAAACGCGTACGTTCAGATCCCTGAGCCGGAACTCCATTTTCACCTCCCAGTTCTTTTGTTTCTCCCTGAAATACTCATCAGTACGCTCCCGGAGGATGGCAAACGCGCTTTGAAGGCGGGAATAGAGCTCCTCCCTGTGGTCTTTATGCATTCGGATACCCTTGAACTCAGCCTGGATCTTTTTCAGGAATTCCCTGGTTTCCCGGAATTCCGTCGATTCCTGTGCCTGCAGCAGTCCGTCTGCCACCAGCTTACCCAGACGCCTGTAATTGTCCATCCCTTCCTGTTCAAACTGTGTCCGCTCACTGTCCTGTCGCTGGTTTATCAGTGTAAAGGCTTCCTGAAGCGCACCGTAAAGCTCATCTTTCTGTTCACGCAGCAGGATGCTGTCTTTCAGCCGTGACTGCAACTCCCTGATCCGTTCCCGTATTTCCCTGAAATGTGTGACAATTCCGGCTTCCTTCAGTACCTCATCAGTTTGCTGCCGGTAATACTCATAGTTCTTTCCAGCCACTTCCCTGTTTTTCTCCCTTTCCCTGTCCATCCGTCCGTTCAGTGTGTCGAATGCCAGCTGGAGCTTTGAATACAGCGTTTCGCGCTTTTCCTTTTCCATTCTGACACCCCTGAAGGAAGCCTGCACACTCACCAGGTATTCACGGATGGCAGCGAAGTCATCATCATTGCCTGCCCTGGTGAGCGCTTTCTCCACCATCGGGGCAAGTTGCCGGTAATGCTCTTCTGAAGCCTGCATGAAACTCAGATGCTCGCTGTCCTGCCGGAGCTTTACTTCGTCGAAAGCCTGTTGCAATTTCGAATACAAAGCTTCCCTTTGTTCCGGTATCATTCGAATCCCTTTGAATTCCTGCTGGACATCGAGCAGGTATTTCCTGGCTTCACGCCAGTCGGACTCATTCGCTGCCAGCTTCACTGCTTCCTCAACCTTCATCTTAAGTTCAAGGTAATGATAGTGCGATTCCTGTTCGAACCTGAGCCTTTCCTCCTCTATCTTCCGGTTCAGCCCGCTGAAGGCCTCCTGGATTTCCCGGTACAATTCCTCCCGTGCTTCCGGTTTCAGCCGGAAGTCCCTGAAGGCAGCCTGTGCTTTTATCAGTATTTCCTTTGCTGTCCTAAGGTCGGCCTGTTTTCTGGCATCACGCAGGGCCTGATCTAATAATGTTTTCAATTTCAGGTAATTAGCTTCCCAATCCACCGTTTCCCTGTTGTTAAATCCCGGTTCTTCCATATCATCCCATTAATTAACGCTGCAAAGGAAAACAAAAAACCGCGTTTGGACATGCCGGATTGTTTTCCAACGACCATTGGATGCACAAACATTCTCTTTCATCAGTTGTTTCCTTAAACATAAACCGGTAATCCGGTTCCATTTATACGCTTATCGAATCAAATCTCACATACATGAAGAAAGTTACTACAGAGATCAAGTGGGCCATTATTTTCATGGTCATGCTGCTTTTATGGATGCTTCTGGAAAGGATAGCCGGACTTCACGGCACCCATATCGACAAGCACCAGTACCTGACCATGCTTTTCATCATTCCGGCGATCCTGGTTTATGTTTTGGCGATCAGGGACAAGAAAAAGAGAGATTACCAGGGAATTATCAGCTTTATGCAGGCCTTCGTTTCAGGGATCATCATTACTGTGATCGTTGCCCTGTTCAGTCCGCTGACACAATGGATCATTTCCTATGTCATCACACCTTCCTATTTCGATAATGTAATCGCGTACTCTGTAAAAAGCGGTTATCATGCCAGCATGGAAGAAGCCAGGGATTATTTCAACTACCGGAATTATGCGATCCAGAGCATCATCTGGGCGCTTGTGACCGGTATCGTAACTTCCGCCATAGTGGCGTTTTTCCTGAAATCCAAAACCGGAAAGGGTTGAAAACCCTTGAATTCAGCATCCGTATCAAGGCAAGCCCGGAAATAGCGTGGAAATGACGACGCCGGCCATGATAGCCTGCAGCCGTGCAGCTACGGAGCATTTTATCTGAAATATTTCACCCCAAGGTTGGAATTGAAAAAGCCAAGCCATCCATCGGGAAAAGGAAGTTTCTGAGATTGGGGTTCGCAGAATTTTGCTATTTTTGAGTCAGAAGCCATTCTGAATCATAAACCGGAGGGCATGAGAAAACACTACATCATCCGGAACCTGTTGTCAATCAACCTGTTGTTACTAACAAACCTCCTGCAGGCTCAGGTTTACCTGCCCCTCTCAGACAACCTCAGTATTCCCGGCAATACAAGCGTTAAAATTGCCGCTGGTGTATATACCATGAGTGACTCCGGGCAGGACGGACTCCTGCAGGTGAACAATGTTTCCAACGTAGTGATCGACGGGGACAGTGTGGAGGCGGACGGGATGAATTACAACGGTTACCTGATCCGTATCACCAATTCCAGCCATGTGACCATCAAAAACTTCACCCTGGCGCAGCGTTTTAAATATGCTGTATCTATCTCAAATTCAGATCATATTACCATCACTGCCTGCAATTTTTCGTGGAACAAAGTTGATTCGGCAGGTTTCATCAATGTGTGGTCAGGCCATACGGAAGCGCTTGGCGGGGGTGTGCTCTGCCACCAGTGCGACAGCGTGAATGTGTTCGGCAACCTCATGAAATACCAGAACGACGGGGTGGCGCTCTACAACAGCAAAAATGCAAGCATCCGGTTTAACGATTTCAGCTGGAATACATCATACGGCATACGGATGTATTTCACAGACAGTTGCCATTTACACAATAACAATGCACATCACATTAACCGCCCTTACACCGATCCGAGCGATTGTGCAGCCCTGCTGATGATCGTCAGTAATGCAAACCTGGTGGAATACAATGACCTGCGTTACTCGGGCGACGGGGTGTTTCTCGGACAATACCAGTACAGCAACATCCCAAACAACAACATTTTCAGGTATAACGATTGTTCCGGTTCCCCGCACAATGCGATTGAGGCAACCTTTGCAGGAGGGAATGTATTCAGACTAAACGACTGCAGCAGAAGCCATTACGGCCTATGGCTCGGATATTCCTTCAACAATACCGTTGACAGCAATCTTATCGAATACAATCATCACAGCGGGATCGCCATTGACCGGGGTTACCAGAATACCATCACTTCAAACTGGATCAGCGGGAATCCCGAAGGAATTGTTTTGTGGGAAGGAAGTCCCGTCAGTGGCTATCAGAACCAGACCTCTCATCATTACCGCATCGACTCTAATTTCTTTGCTGCCAATTCAGTGGCTGTACAGGCTGAAAACACCGAAAATCTGCAAATGAGAGGCAATCAGTTCGGTAAAAACCACACGGCTGTCAGGATAACGGGCGATGCGGCCGGGGACAGTCTTTACGGGAACTTCTTTGATAAAAGCCTTTCATTTGAAATCGAGAACCTTTCGCCGGATCCGCTGGAAGCAAACGGCAACATCTTTTATATTGCCGATCCCCAGTATATTTCAGGCAAGATTTATGATCACCAGGATGATCCCACAAAAGGAACAGTGAACTGGCAGGTTTATACCGGCCTGGTCAACCCGGTTTATGTGACAAGCCCACCCGTTGAGCTTTCCGAGCCACCCTCAGAATGGTTCTCTTACCCTGAAATTGGCTGGTGGCTCGGCAAGCCTCAGGCAATCACCATCAGTTGGGACACGGCTGATAAAATCATGGGAAGCGCATCCGTAAAATTACAGACAGGCACAGGCTGGTTCAACGCCTTATCATACCGCGACACAGGTTCAAGGATACCACGCTGGGATCTGGGCGATTACGGTTACCTGAGCTTCTGGCTGAAATCCCAAAACTCCAATCTGGGCGGATTTCAATTTTTCAAAGTACGTCTCGGCAGTACGGAAGGCGGTTACTTCGAATATTCCTCCAACGGATCCGTTTTGAACCAATCCCTCAACCAATGGAAAAACTATGTAGTTCCGCTTTTTGGCAGCGCATCCTGGCCGCTTACACAAACAGGACCCATCTTCTGGCATGACGTGAATTACCTGGAAATCTATACCGACACTTATGGCGTTGGCTATGAACTCAGGCTCGACGGCGTGGAATTTCTCCTTGCCACTTCAGAAAACCGATCCGGGAAAAGTGAACCGCATATCCGGATCAGTCCGAATCCAGGCGGTCGTTTCAGGACAATGACAACCGATCTTTGTAACAACGAAAACCTGTATCTCAGGATTTTCAACGCCTGCGGGGAAACCGCCAGGACCATGCTGTTTGAAGGGATCCCTGCCGGCAGGAATGAGATCAGCCTGGATTTTTCAGACCTTCAGCCGGGTCTGTACCTGATTACCGTCAGCGGGCATCAATGGGAAAAAACCAAAAAAGTTGTGATGATACCATAACGCAGGAGAGGCAGATAACACTTCATGCCATATGTGAATGACAACCAATATACCACGACCGGATTATTTAGACTGGTTTCAAATTACCCCCTGCTTGTGACTACATGAACAGGAAAACATACCTTTGTATCTAGAAAAGTGAATACGAACAACACAACAAATTCCCATCCAGCATGATACGCAAAATTCCTCTCATTTCCTTCCTTATTATCATTGTCTTTTTGATCGTGGCGGGATTCAGCGGCGATATTACTGATTATCCCGGTGGCTCACCGGGAGGCTATACCGGTTCTCCGGCGGATGCGAAAAACTGCGTCCTCTGTCATGGCGGCAGCGCAACCACAGTCACAGGATGGATCAGCTCCGATGTACCTCCGTCCGGCTATGTTCCCGGAACAAGCTATACCATCACAGTAACTTTGACCGGCAGCGGCAAAAAAGGATTCGAGTGTTCCCCGCAATCACCCACAGGTGCCCTGATGGGGACGCTTACTGCAGGAACGGGGACCCACCTGGTGAACGGTAATAAAGCCGTGACCCAGAATTCATCCCCGTCCAGCAACCCGTATTCATGGTCGTTCGGATGGACAGCACCTTCGGCCGGCAGCGGTACAGTGACCTTTTATGCTGCTTTCACTGTCGGTAAGACTGTTACCAAACTTTGTACACTGCTTATACCTGAGACAAGCACAGGACTTGAGGAACGTCAACCCGGGTCCATCCTGGTGGCTCCGAATCCTGCCCGTGATTACCTGAGTGTTTATTTTTCCTCTGGCATGCCGGCAGCTATCAGGGCTGAACTTTACGATCTGAACGGCAAGGAATATCCGCTGTACCAGGGTCAGGTGAATACACATGATTCTCATTTCAGGCTTCCACTGCCCGAAGGTCTCAGCACCGGGCTCCATCTCCTGAGGATAAGTGGCGACGGTTTCCTTAAGTATCACAAGATCATTGTCCAACAATAAATTATACCATCATGAAACATTTGTTTTACCCTTGTTTATTCATCCTGATCAGCGGTCTTATCGCATTCACGTCATGTGAATACGACAGTGTTAAACCTGAAACGGGAAATCTGCCGGACACCGTCAGTTTCACCAATGATCTCATTCCCATTTTCAATGCAAGCTGTAACATGAGCGGATGTCACGGTACAGGCAATACACCGCCTGACCTGACACCGGCCAATGCTTACAATGCGCTGACTTCGGGCGGATATGTGAATATTGCCGATCCGGAGGCCAGCCCACTGTATACCAGCATGAGTACGGGTTCCATGAAACCTTTTTCAAAACCTTCAGAAACAGCCCTGGTCCTGGCCTGGATCAAACAAGGCGCGCTCAATAATTAATCAAACTTAAAGTTAAAAATATGAAAGCAACAAGTGTACGCCTGATCAGCCGTTTCATCCTGATCCTTTTAATGACATCCGGGTTTAACACCATCCTCAACGCACAGGAGGAGCAAGCCACCGGTAAAGACAACAGGCCGGTAAAACCGTTGTTCGAGAGCGGATATCTGATCGATAACCAGACGACCAGGATTTATCCTTCCAAAACACTGGAGTATGTGATACACCATCGTTTCGGGACAACCGAGAAAGGCATGTCGGATCTTTACGGAGTGTATTCCACCTCAAATGTCAGGATGGGTCTCAATTACAGCATCACGGACTACCTGCAGGTCGGAATCGGCACAACCCGTAACAAGAAATACCAGGATGTACAGTGGAAGCTGAAACTGCTTGACCAGACCCGCTCCAACAGCATCCCGGTGAAAGTGGTCTATTACGGCAATGTCGCCCTGGATGCCAGGGACAAAGAAATCTTCGGCAAAGACTACAAGTTCATCCACAGGGTATCCTATTTCAACGAACTGATCATCGGGAGAAGGATTACCGACAACATCTCCGTGCAGGCCACAGTGAATTTCACCCATTATAATATGGTGGATTCCCTGCTGGAACACGATAAAATCGGCGTTTCATTTGCCGGCAGGTATCGTTTTTCGCCCCAGTCAGCCATTATTGCACATTACAACATGCCCCTGCACATCGAAAGCATGCAGGAATACAAGGAGCTGACCAACAAACCCATGCCCAACCTGGCTTTCGGATGGGAAATCTGTACCAGCACCCATGCTTTCCAGATCTTCCTGGCATCGGCCAACGGTATCCTTCCGCAGGACAATTACGGGTTTAACCAGCTTGACTTCAGCAAAAGCAAATGGCTGCTCGGATTCAACATTACACGACTCTGGAATTTCTAATTATCCTGAATACTGATCATGAAGCGATTTAAATGGATCAGCTGGCTGATCTTCCTGTTGATCGGGTTTTCCTTTGCCATTGCACTGGTCCCGAGAGCACCGGAAAAAACTGAAGAAGACACCAGCATGCAAGCTTATGCACCAATTCCTGCTGACAGGGAATACACCAACAAGGAAGACAACGAGCAATGCCTGAAATGCCATGCGAAGAACCATGTGGAATTCATGGCTGAAGACGCAGAGAAACCATACAAACAAAAGATGTACACCGAGTGTATCATCGACACGCATGCATATTACACTTCCAATCACTGGAATTTCAAGTGTATCGACTGTCATACAGATGAATATGCCACCTTCCCCCACAGGGCAGAGCTGCGGTTTGAAGCCATTGCCGGCTGTATGGACTGTCACGGGGGTGATCCCCAGTATGAGGAATTCATGTTCGATCAGATCGATCAGGAATACCAGAAAAGTGTCCATTTCAAGCTCCAGAGCGAGAGTTTTTCATGCTGGTCGTGCCACGATGAGCATTACTACAAACTGAATGCCCGCAACCGCAAGGATGACATCAGGAGCGCCATTCAGTACGACAACGACATCTGCCTGAGCTGCCATGCCAATACGAAAAAATACCAGCTCATCGCCAACAAGATGAACCCCAGTATTCTTGAAAAGCATGACTGGCTTCCGAATCAGCCCAACCATTTCAAGCATGTACGCTGCATAGAGTGCCACGCTGAGTATAGCGACACCCTGATTGTGAGCCACAATATCCTTCCGAAAGATAAAGCGGTAAAGAAATGTGCCGAGTGTCATTCGGGGAATTCTCAGCTGATGGCGTCTTTATACAAGTATCAACTGGAGGAGATGGGAGCATTTAAACTGAAAACTGCAGGCCTGATGGACCAACCCGTAATTATCGGCGGACAGCGGAACACCCTGCTGAAGCTGATCGGTAACCTGGCGCTTTTTGGTGCCATCGGTGCCGTCCTTATTCATTTTGCCATTCGTTTATACCGTAAAAGCTGAACCGCCATGGAAATGAGGAAAATCTACTTTTATCCAGTCTGGCTTAGATTATGGCACCTGGTAAATGCCGTCATGTTCCTGATCCTGATCTTCACGGGATTCAGCATACAGTACGCCACTACCTCTTCCTCCTGGATCCGTTTTGACATTGCCATTGTCATCCATGATATTGCAGGCATCATCCTCACTATCAATTATCTGGTCTTTTTATTCGGAAATCAGGTGACCGAGAACGGAAAGTACTACTGGCTAACGAAGGATGGTGGCTGGTCGCGTCTGAAGAAACAGTTACATTTTTACACTTACGGCATCTTTAATAAACAAGCACACCCATTTCCCCTGAACGAGCACAGGAAATTCAATCCCTTGCAGAAACTCACATACATTCTTGCGATGTACCTGCTAATTCCCATACTGATCATCACCGGTCTGGCCCTGTACTTTCCGCAGATTTTTGATTATATCGGGCTTCAAAGCCTGGTGGTGGCAGATATGATCCACATCGCGACCGGATATTTCCTGAGTATTTTCATGGTGATCCACATATATTTCTGCACTGTGGGACATACCATGACAAGCAATTTTAAAAGCATGCTGAACGGATGGCATGAAATACATGGTCACCCGCAAGATCATCCTTAAACACATTAACAATGGAAGACAAAGCCAATTCACGCCGTCAATTCCTGAAGCTGGGAGCAGGTGCCGGAGCGGTTGCACTGGCAGGGATCGCAGCCGGCAAGCTGTTGTCGGCACAACAGGAAACCTCCGGTAAAAGCGGAAAGAAGATCAAGGTACTGACAACCGACGGAAGAATGCTGGAAGTGGATGAAAGCCAACTGGCCGATCCGTCCATGGATGTTGTGGTTGACAAAGACAGCAGCCATCTTGGGATAGAAAACCGGAAATTTGTAATGGTGATAGACCTGGCCAAATGCAAAAATGCCAGGGCCTGTGTAGATGCCTGCGTGGAAGGGCATCACCTCCCCAGCGACCACGAATGGATCAAGGTTTACCTGTTGCAGAATTCCGAAAGAGAGGCTCCTTACTGGTTTCCACGTCCCTGCTTCCACTGCGACAATCCCATGTGTGTGAGTGTCTGCCCCGTGGGAGCCACCTATAAACGTACAGACGGGATCGTACTGGTGGATAATGAACGCTGTATCGGATGCAAATTCTGTATGACCGGCTGTCCTTATTCTGCCAGGGTCTTTCACTGGAACGAACCGCCGGAACTGCATGAAGCTGCCCCCTATTCACCGGAAACCACTTTCCCGCACAAGGAGGGGACTGTTGGCAAATGTGTCTTTTGCGCCGACCTGCTCCGGAAAAATGAACTGCCCAGGTGTGTGACAGCCTGTCCCATGGGAGTTATCTATTTTGGTGATATCGTGGAAGATACTGTTACAAATGGCATGGAAACCGTCCGTTTCAGCGAGCTGATCCGCGACAGGGCCGGTTACCGCCACCTTGAATCCCTGGGCACGGAACCCAGTGTTTACTATCTGCCGGCTGTCAACCGCCAGTTTCCCTATGAGAGAGGTTTTGACGGCCTGGATCCCAAACAGAAGGAACGTTACGAGAACACTGCTGCATATAAAATCAATCCCCTGCTGAAACATGAATAATACACACGCCTTAGAAACCGGGTTGTGGAAACAATTTGTTCCATACCTGGAAAAAACCAGCAAGTGGTGGTATGTCCTGTTCAGTATTTTTTTCCTCGGATTTGTTTTCGGCCTGATCGGTCTGTACACGCAGATCACAGAGGGTCACATTGTGACAGGAATGCGGGACAATGTGGTATGGGGAATGTATATCGTCAATTTCATCTTTTTCATGGGCCTCAGTTATGCAGGCGCATTAATTTCGGGTGTCTTGCACCTGTTCCGCTCGGAATGGCGGGGTCCTATCATCCGGATGGCGGAGCTGACCACCATTTTCGCCCTGCTGATCGGCCCCTGTTTCATTCTATTCTGCATCGGACGGCTTGACCGGCTTCATTACCTGATCATGTTCCCGCGTATCCAGTCCCCCATCACCTGGGACGTTATTGCCATCTCCACCGACATCATCGGGTGCATCATTTTCCTTTACCTGTCCTTTATCGAGGATTTTGCCAAACTCCGCGACCGTACCGAAGCAAAGTTCTCGGGCTGGAGAAAGAAAATGTACCGTATTCTTGCGCTCGGTTATACCGGAACACCCGAACAGAAAAAGCACCTGCACTGGGCCCGTAACGTTATGGCCGCCATGATCATCGCCATTGCCATCATCGTTTATTCCGTATTGGCGTGGATCTTCGGGGTTACCCTGCAACCCGGATGGCACTCTACCATTTTCGGCCCTTACTTCGTAATCGCAGCCGTATATTCAGGAACCGGACTGCTGATCATCCTGATGGCACTCTACCGCAAAATCTACCATCTGGAAGCCTATATCACCAAAAGCCATTTCGTGAAGATCGGAGTACTCCTGTTAATCATAGCGGCATTTTACGGGTATTTTACTTTCAGCGACTATCTGACCAAATGGTATGGCTCTGCCAAAATGGATAAAGTGCTCATAGACAAGCTATTCACTGAATTTTACTTTGTATTTATTTTCTCTAATTACATTGGTATCCTGTTGCCCATGATCATCATGGCAATACCCGGACTGCGGACCATCCGGAATATAACCCTTGCCGCCGTAGTGGCAGTGGTGGGATTATGGTTCAACCGTTACCTGATCGTCATCCCGACTCTGGAAACACCTTACCTTCCCATACAGGATATCCGCATGGCCTGGATACATTACTCCCCCACCTGGGTTGAGTGGGCCCTCTTTATTGCGGGTGTCAGTGTTTTCTCCATGCTGATGATGCTTGCTTCCAAGCTGGTTCCCATCATCTCGGTGTCGGAAATGGAAACCGTTGAAGAAGAAATACTCCTGAAAGAAAAAAATGTTCAATCCGCAAAAGCCTGAGCCATGAAATGCTGTGTTTCAAAATATTTTTCGGGCATTGCCACCCTCCTTCTGACCATCACTGTGTTTTCAGGCTTCCTCTACGCCCAGTCGCAGGAAGAAGCAACACCGGATAAAAAGTCAACCTCACTGTCACTGGTGCTGACAAGGAAAGCCGGCGGCGATTATCAGATGAAAGCAAGCCTCGCAATGATGACAGAAACAGGAAGAACATTGCTGAAAGGGGTTGAAATCAGTTTTGCGGGCGGAGACGATTTGGGGCAGATTATCGGAAAACAAAAGACAAACCTTAAGGGCAGCACCGTCTTCACCTTCCCCAAAGACCGGCTTCCGGCAGCCAACGAAGAAGGTTTCCGCACATTTGGGGCGGTCTATGCCGGATGTGACACATTGGAATCAACTGAGGACCAGGTTAGTACCCAAGATCTTATGATTGAGGTCAGTCCTGTTGAAGAGGATTCCGTGCGCAACATTCATGCGCTGGTCTGGTCGGTGGGAAAGGACGGAGAAAAAATTCCCCTGACGGAAACCGATATCATTTTCTACGTTCCCCGAATGTTTTCTTACCTGAAGATCGGAGAAGCAACACTGGATTCAAGCGGATCGGCCATGGTGGAATTTCCAAAGGGACTGCCCGGCGATGAAGCCGGCAATATCACCGTTATTGCAAAGATAGAGGAACATGATACCTTTGGCAATGCGGAAGGAGAAACCAGGATTGACTGGGCCATGCCTGCAAGGCTGATCATGAAAGACTCATACAGGGCACTATGGTCCCAGATTGCACCCACCTGGATGATCGTGACCCTGATCATCATGCTCGCCGGGGTATGGGGTCATTATGCCTATGCAGTTTATAAACTGGTAAAAATTAAAAAGACGGCACGAAAGTTGTCAACTTAAACTGTTCAATCAATAAATCAAACACTAATCAAAAAAGGAGGTTTTATGAAATCGAGATTCTTATTCATCAGTATCGCTTTCCTGCTGGGAAGCTTTATCCTCTTCTCCTTCACGCTGGTTCAGCAACAGAAGGGTAAAGAGTGGCCCACGCCCGACAAGTATGCCAAGATGAAAAACACGGTGAAAGCCGATGACAAGAGCATTGCTGCCGGTAAGGCCCTGTGGAACAAGTACTGCAAGTCATGCCACGGCTCAAAAGGCCTGGGTGACGGAACCAAAGCCGCCGGTCTGAAGACTTTCCCCGGCAACTTCGCATCCAAGGAATTCAAGGCTCTCCCCGACGGGGCAATTTATTACAGGAGCTTTATCGGAAGAGGCGAAATGCCCAACTATGAGAAGTCCATTCCGGATGAGGAAGACCGCTGGCATCTGGTGAACTTCATGAAGTCGCTGGCCAAGTAAATCGCACAGTGCCTTCGCAAAAAAAAGGGTGTCTCCGGTAAGGAGCCATCCTTTTTTTTATGCTTTGCTCCCGGGTCACCGGTCTTGAAAAGCGGTACTTTTGTCCGCACAAGATCAGATCTCCGCATATGTACATTCTATTTACGGACATGCTTTGAAAAGAGCGCTTATGCAGTTTTCTCCGCAGCCGGAAAATGATTTAAAATGAGAACCCTTATCCCTGTTGTGCTATTCTTGCTGAACATTACAGTACTGATACCTGTTCGGTTAACAGCCTGTGAGATCAGTTTCACCATTGAAGAAAAAAAGGCCGGACCCTATCAAACCGGAGACACCGTCCTTGCCACTGTCAGGGTTGAATTCACCCACAGGGTATGCCCCGAAGGGATACAGGGAACCAAATTCAGTGGTGACGGCATCAGTATTCATTCAGCCACAGCCTGGAAAGAACTGAGCCCGGGTATCTGGGAGAGGAAGTTGAAACTGGTCGTAACCGGCAATGGCTCGGAAAAAGTCAGCCTGACGGCTGCCAGAACATGCCGCAAAGAAGGAGGAAAAGGCATCCTTGAACTACCTGTCGTCCCCTGAATAATCCGGTCTGTCTGAATCCGAACCTCCTATTATTGAAATTGAAAATTGAATTCTTATATAATTATCAGGATGATACGCAGTAAGTTCAACTTGACATTCCGCCTTGCAGCCCTTCTGATTGTAGCGTGTATCTCGGTATTGCCTGAGATCCATGCTCAGCAGATCAGCATCGAAAAGATAAAACAAGATGTCTATACCCTGGCCTCAGATACAATGAAAGGCAGGAAACCCGGCACACCGGAAGGACAACTGGCCTCCATGTACATTCGCAGAAAAATGAAGGAGGCCGGGCTGAAAATGCTGGGAAACAACGGATTCCAAAAATTCGATGTGGTTTATGATGTAAAGCTGGGAAAGCTGAATTCCTTGACTTTTGAAGACTTTGAAGGAAAAGCAGGCGTCAATTACACCCCCTATTCCTTTTCGGAAAACGCCCGGCTCAATGCACCCGGTGTATTTGCCGGTTACGGTTTCAGTATCCGCCAGGACAGCCTGATCTGGGACGATTACCAGGGGATTGACGTAAAAAACCGGTGGGTAATGATTTTCAGGGGGGATCCTGAATCGGATAAAACCGACAGCCCCTTTCTTGCTTTTTCCGAGGAAAGAGGCAAGGTACTGACAGCCAAAGACAAAGGAGCTATCGGAGTTATTTTTGTGACCGGAGAGAAACTTGATTCCAGGGATACCCTTGTTCCTCTGCAATACGATAAAAGCGGAGCAACGGCTGGGATACCGGTATTGCATGTGACCAGGGCTGTAGCTGACAGGATGCTGGCAAAGACCGGGAAAAAAGTCAGAGATCTTGAGAAACAACTGACAGAAAACCGGAAACCCATGAGTTTTCCAATCCCGCTGCAGTTGAAGGCGACTGTTCAGGTTGCCATGCAGCAGGCCATGACAGTGAATGTGACAGGGATGCTTGAAGGTTCGGATTCGCTGCTAAAGCATGAATATGTCGTGATCGGCGCCCATTACGACCACCTGGGTATGGGAGGGCCCGGTTCCGGCTCCAGGATGCCCGATACGATTGCCATCCACAACGGGGCGGACGACAATGCAAGTGGTGTGGCCGGAGTCCTTGCCCTTGCCGGTCATTTTGCCGCTGCTCCGGTCAAGCCGGCCCGGAGTATGATATTCGTGGCCTTTACAGCCGAAGAAAGCGGTTTGCTCGGCTCCAGATATTTTGTGAAGCATTGTCCGGTTGACCTGAAGAAAATCACAGCCATGATCAACCTGGATATGATCGGAAGATTGCAGGAAGACTCAGGCAGTCTAATGATCAGTGGCACAGGAACTTCTGCGGAAGCCATGGATATCATTCAAAAGCATGCAAGCCGGCTTCCCTTTCAGCTGAAATTCTCCCCCGAGGGTTACGGAGCCTCCGACCACAGCAGTTTCTACGTGGAAGATATCCCGGTTTTCTTTTTCACCACCGGAGCCCATGATGATTATCATACCCCTTTCGATGATGTGGAGAAACTGAATCTCACAGGGCAACAGGCCATCCTGGAATTCATTGCCGCCATTGCAGAAGACATAGCCGGTCGCGATAAGCCCCTTTCATTCCGCGAAGCAGGACCCAAAGGATCGCAGTCGAGAAGCAACCGTTTTAAAGTGACACTTGGTATATTGCCGGATTTTGCCGGAAACGAAAATCATGGATTAAGAGTCGACGGTGTAAAAAAGGAAGGACCTGCCGAAAAGGGAGGGTTGGTGAAAGGAGATGTGATCACGGCCATGAACGGAAAATCTGTGGGGAATATTTACGAATACATGGACCGGCTGAAGACTCTTGAACACGGGCAGACAGTGATTGTGGACATCATCAGGAAAGGAGAGAAGATGGTATTGCTCATCCAGCTGTGAGGATGTGCCACATCGGATGCAACTATTTTTCCGTACTTTGCAGACCGGTAAACAAGTAATTTATGTTGATCAACTACATACACTGGAATGCTGACCCGGAAATTTTCCGGATCGGAAGTCTGGCAGTCCGCTGGTACGGACTGTTTTTCGCCCTTTCTTTCTACTTCGGTTACCTGATCATGGCCAGGATCTTCAAAAAGGAAGGGTACACCCAGAAACAACTCGATCAACTGGCGGTATACATGATCATTGGTACCGTAATTGGTGCGAGGCTGGGGCATTGCCTCTTCTATCAGCCCGATTATTATCTTGCAAGACCATTGGATATCCTGAAGATATGGGAAGGCGGGCTGGCAAGTCACGGTGCCGCCATTGCCATTCCGCTGGCTATGGTTCTGTTTGCCAGGAAAAGCGGACTTTCCTTGTTGTGGATCCTGGATCGCATCGTGATTGTGGTAGCCCTTGCCGGATTTATGATCCGCATGGGAAACCTGATGAATTCCGAAATCTACGGTTATGCCACGAACCTTCCCTGGGGTTTTGTCTTTGTCCGCTCAGATCTTTCCCTCCTTCCAAGACACCCCACACAGATTTACGAAGGACTTACCTATATCATCATCTTCCTGATCCTGACGCTGCAATACCGCAAACACCATAAAAACCTCAAAGAGGGAAAACTTTTCGGACTCTTCCTGATACTGCTCTTCGGCATGCGTTTCCTGCTTGAATTCCTGAAAGAGCCACAGGTCGAATTTGAGAGCAGCATGATGTTGAACATGGGCCAGCTTTTAAGTGTTCCTTTTATCCTGGCAGGCATTTACCTGCTGGTCCGGGTCAAGGTTAACCCTTTTGATCCCTGGCCCGGGAAAAAGGCTTGATTATCAGTAATCTGCAAACAAAACAACTCATTATGTACCAGTTAGTACTGATCAGGCACGGAGAAAGTGTCTGGAATAAAGAGAACCGTTTTACGGGATGGACCGATGTGGATTTGTCGCCCACAGGAGTTGAAGAAGCGATTGAAGCCGGCCGCCTGCTTAAAGAAAAAGGCTTTGATTTTCCTTTGGCTTACACCTCTTACCTGAAACGGGCGATTAAAACACTTCACTACATCCTTGAGGAAATGGATCTTTTATGGATCCCTGTAAAGAAAACCTGGCGGCTGAATGAGAAGCACTACGGAGAACTGCAGGGTTTAAACAAGTCGGAGATGGCTGCCCGTTACGGAGAGGAACAGGTTCACATCTGGCGCCGGAGCTATGATGTGCCTCCTGCACCCCTGAGACCTGATGATCCCAGGCATCCCGCCCACCAGGCCCGTTACAGTGATATTGGTGAAGAAAACATTCCGGCCACAGAATCACTCAAAGAAACGGTTGCACGGATTGTCCCTTACTGGCAGGAAGAAATGCAGCCGGATCTCAGAAAACACGGCAGGCTGCTGGTTGCCGCCCATGGCAACAGCCTCAGGGGGATCATCAAACATCTGAAGCAGATGTCGGATACCGAGATCATTTCTTTAAACCTTCCGACAGGCATCCCCTATATCTTTGAATTTGACGGGCGTATGCAGCTTACCAGGGATTATTTCCTGGGAGATCCCGGGAAGATCAGGGAGATGATGGAGAAAGTGGCCAGCCAGGGGAAAGCCAAATAGATCAGGCTTTTCTCATTTCGATCAGCAGTTCAAGCATTTTCACTGCCGCCTCGGGAATCGGGGTACCGGGTCCGAAAACCGCCACTGCTCCTGCATCGTAGAGAAACTGATAATCCTGGGGAGGAATGACCCCTCCAACGATGACCATGATATCTTCCCTTCCCAGCTTATGAAGTTCTTCAATTACCTGGGGGACAAGGGTTTTATGACCTGCAGCCAGACTTGATACGCCAAGTACATGCACATCATTCTCCACGGCCTGCCTTGCTGATTCGGCAGGTGTCTGGAAAAGCGGTCCGATATCCACGTCAAATCCGATGTCGGCATAACCGGTGGCTACGACCTTGGCGCCTCTGTCGTGCCCGTCCTGTCCCATCTTGGCGATCATGATCCTTGGCCTTCGTCCTTCCAGGGCAGCAAAGCGATCGGCAAGTTCACGGGCTTTGCTGAAACTATCGTTTTCCATAGATTCTGCTGAATAAACTCCTGAAATTGAGCGAATAACTGCTTTATACCTTCCAAAAATCCGTTCGAGGGCAAAGGAAATTTCCCCTAAAGAAGCCCTTTTCCTGGCAGCATCCACAGACAGGGCCAGAAGGTTTCCTTCACCGCTTCCGGCACACCGGGTAAGCGCTTCCAGGGCTGCTGTCACTGCGGCTTCATCTCTTTCTTCCCGAAGCTGTTTCAGACGGCGGATCTGGGCCTCTCTTACAGCTGTGTTGTCAACTTCCAGTGTATCGATCGGTGCTTCCCTGTCGAGTCTGTACTTATTGACCCCCACAATGGTTTCCTTATGATTATCAATTCTTGCCTGTTTCCGGGCAGCGGCCTCCTCAATCCGCATCTTCGGAATTCCTGTTTCTATTGCCTTGGCCATCCCTCCCAGGGCTTCCACTTCGGTAATCAGCTCCCAAGCCCTGCGGGCAATCTGATCGGTGAGGGTTTCCACGTAATATGATCCTGCCCACGGATCCACCGCTTTGCAAATGTTGGTTTCTTCCTGCAGATATATCTGGGTGTTCCTTGCAATTCTTGCAGAGAAATCGGTCGGAAGGGCAATGGCTTCATCGAGCGCATTGGTGTGAAGCGACTGGGTATGTCCAAGTGCTGCTGCCATTGCCTCCACACAGGTACGGGTCACATTGTTGAAAGGATCCTGCTCGGTCAGGCTCCAACCCGAAGTCTGGGTGTGGGTCCGCAAAGCCATTGATTTGGTATCCTGCGGATTGAACTGTTTTACGATCTTGGCCCACAACATCCTTGCGGCCCGCATTTTGGAAATCTCCATAAAATGGTTCATCCCGGCTCCCCAAAAAAAGGAAAGACGGGGAGCAAACTGATCGACAGGTATGCCTGCATGCACCCCTGTACGCAGATATTCCAGCCCGTCGGCAAGCGTATACGCCAGCTCAATGTCTGCAGTCGCCCCTGCCTCCTGCATGTGATATCCGCTGATACTGATGCTGTTGAACTTCTTCATAAAACGGGAGGTAAAGGAGAAGATATCGGCAATGATCCTCATGGATGGCTGTGGAGGATAGATATATGTATTCCTTACCATGAATTCCTTCAGAATATCATTCTGAATAGTGCCGGTCAGCTTCTCCATAGGGACACCCTGTTCCTCTGCAGCAACGATATAAAAGGCCAGTACCGGTAAAACCGCACCGTTCATTGTCATAGATACCGACATCACATCCAGGGGGATCTGATCGAATAAGATTTTCATATCAAGGATGGAGTCTATGGCAACACCCGCTTTGCCAACATCGCCCACCACCCTTTCATGGTCTGAATCATATCCCCTGTGGGTTGCCAGGTCGAAGGCAACAGACAGTCCTTTTTGTCCGGCAGCCAGGTTACGCCGGTAAAAAGCATTGGATTCCTCAGCAGTTGAGAACCCTGCATACTGGCGGATGGTCCAGGGGCGCAACACATACATGGTGGAATAGGGCCCGCGGAGGAAAGGCGGAAGTCCTGCTGCATACTGAAGGTGTTCCAAGCCTTCAAGGTCATCAGGGCCGAAAACCGCACGCAGGGGAATCTGTTCAGCGGTCATCCATGCTTCCGGCACAGGGTGGTCCTGCAGCCATTGTTTAAAATCCGCCTTCGCTTTTGTAAGCGGTTGATATGCTATGTTTTTGAAATCGGGTCTCATGATTCGGGTAGTTAAGTTCCTTAGTCTGTCAGTCCTGTGAGGCGGTGAAACAAAGAAAGTGATTCGAGAAGGTTGGAGCGCAGGTGGATGAAATGCCGGATCCCGGCAGATGAAAATTGTTCGGCTCTTTCTCCCGGTGAACCGGCCAATACCATGGTGCCCGTGAAACCTTTGTCACGCAGGCCTTTGCATATCTCCGGCACAAGAACAAGGTACTCCTCATCAGAACTGCAGATCACCATGATATCTGCTCCGGCATCGAGACAGGCTTTCACACCCTCTTCGACAAGTGTAAAGCCCGGATTGTCCACTATTTCATAACCGGCACAGCCGAAAAAGTTGGAGGCGAAACCAGCCCGTGCCTTCCGCATGGCAAGATTACCAATGGTAAACAGGAAGACCAGCGGTTTCCTTTTCCCTGATACAACTGCTTTTTCTGTTATAAGTCGCAGATTCTCAATCTCATCTGCAGCTCTTGAAGCGATGAGTGCTTTTACTCCTTCACCCGGAGCAGCTACCTCCGGAGAAATCCTGATCCGCGGGCTCATCTCCTCCAGAGCGTTAGGAAATTGGTTGGTTCCCAGGATAAACGTCTTTCTGCCGGCAACATCTGCCATCCGCCGGTTGCGGCACTTTTCAATGCTCTCCTGTACACCGTTCCTTGCGAAGGCAGCAAGAAACCCGCCGGCAGCTTCTGTTTCGCGGAACAGGTCCCAGGCACCGGAAGCAAGGATATCAGTGAGTTTCTCAATATAATATGATCCAGCTGCAGGGTCGATGATTTTTCCGAGATAAGCCTCCTCCCTGAGAATGATCTGCTGGTTCCGCGCCATACGCAGTGAAAAACCATCCGGTACGGCATAGGTGTTATCAAAAGGCAATACACTGATCTCGTCGGCACCGGCGATGGCAGCTGACATCACCTCAGTGGTCGTCCTCAGCATATTGACATATGGATCATAAACCGTCTTGTTCCAGAAATTCGTGCAGCAATGGATAACCATACCCGGAACAGTGGCATCCGGTCCAATATACTGATCCACAATCCGGCTCCAGAGCAAACGTAAAGCCCTGATCTTGGCTATTTCAGGAAAATAATCAGAACCGGTGGCAAAAGTAAAATGTAAGAATCCGGCAAGTGCTTCAGGCTTCAACCCCTGGGCGCTCAGACCTGCAAGATATTCATTTCCAACCGCCAGACCGTATGCCATTTCCTGAACAAGTGAAGAACCCGCATTGTGAAAATGCTGTGCATTGACTGACAACATTTTGTACCCTGGCAACACATCTTTAACTTGAAGAATCAGGTCAGCCAGTTCCCTGAATACATCGTCCCAGTCAGGGGAAGGCCCGCCGCGCAACATCCATTGCCCGACCGGATCCATGGCGAAGGTCCCTTTCAGTTCCCTGGTATCAATCGAATATTCCTCACAATAGCGGATCAGCAAAGCAACAATATGCGAAACATCCACGGGAGCCGTGAAGTGGAGAAAGCGCTTTTGCAATTCTATCCCGGAAATCAGTGTTTTGAAATCTTCATAGCTTTTCACGCCGGATGTACAAATACCAGGAGCCTCCACGCCCCCGGCACAGATACCGGCAAGGATCTTCCCCGCTTTCGCAGGATCCGGCTCCGCAATATCCTGGCGTATAAGCCAATTGTTGGAATCTGTTTTGTTGCCTCTGACATAAGGATACCGGCCCGGAAGACCTCCCAGATGGGATAAGCTGTTCAGATCTTCAGCCCGGTAATAGGGTTTGAAGGCCAGGCCGTCATAAGTTTTCCAGATAAGTTTTTTTTCGTAATCGGCACCTTTCAGATCATTGATTATCAATGCTTCCCAAGTTTCAGTGGGGACAGGCGGAAATTCCCCGAAGTGTAGTTGATTGTTGTCAGCTTCTGTCATAGATAGATGATTCAGTGAATATGAAGCCATTAGGAAAATGGGTGCAAAGTTAGACAGAAATCTTGGATAAGTGATGAAAACCTTCTAAGTTTGAAACCCGGACGGCCTCCTGACCGTCTCCGTCTGTCGGGCATCAGGACAGTCATCCGGGCAATAATAAAGAAAACAGAAAGAAAATGAGAGTTGCCCTTGCAGGGTATTCCGGTTTGATCGGGACTGCCTTATGCTGCACGCTCGAAGAGCAAGGAGTTGAAGTAGTCAGGGTCACAAGACATCACCTTTACGGTGAGGCATCCGTCCTTGCAGACCTTATCGGTAGTTGCGAGACAGTGGTCAACCTGGCCGGGGCACCGCTGATCCGGCGTTGGACCAGGGCCCACAGGAAACGCATGTCCGACAGCCGGATCCTCACAACCAGGGCGCTGGTGAATGCCATCAGTACCATGGAAATACCACCTGCATTGTATATCAATGTTTCAGGGGTAGGTATTTATGAAGACAATGGAATCTATACAGAATCAAACGCACTGCTCTCAGAAGGGTTTATAGGGAAACTTTGCCAGGAATGGGAAAGAGAAGCTTCGGCAGTGGAAGACCATTGCAGGCTGGTCATTTTCCGCCTTGGTGTGGTACTCGACAGTAAGGGAGGTGCCCTCAAACGTTTGCTTCCCTTTTTCAGGGCTGGTCTTGGAGGCAGGATTGCAAGCGGCCGGCAGTATTTTCCGTGGATTCACCTCAGCGATGTGATCCGTGCTTTCCGGTTTGTGATGGAAGATACGCGTTGCCATGGCGTTTACAACCTGAGTGCACCCCAGGTGATCAGCAACATCCAGTTTACCCGTTCCCTGGCAGGAGCACTGAAGAGACCAGCCATGATACCAATCCCTGCTTTGTTGCTATCTCTCTTGTTCGGCAAAGGAAGCCAGGTACTCACCACAGGTCAGGGTGTATTACCGCAAAGATTGACCGACCAGGGGTTTTCCTTTCATTTCCCGGATATCAATATGGCAATCAACGACTTATTACAGGCATGACCCGAACAGCCAGGACAGCCTGTTTGATTTGCCTGTTATTAAGGCCAGTTTTATCAGTATCCGGGAATGAAATCATTGAACAATCTCAAAAATTCCCTCCCTGGGGAATCGAAACGGCTTTTTCAACCGGCTTTATCATACCTCATCACCTTGACATGCAGGTATATACCAACCGCCACCTCTCTCTCATGGAACTCAGTTTCTGCTTGCCGGCCACAGGCAGCAGGGCGTGGCACCATGACTGGCATTTTCCTGAAAGGGGATGGAGCTATCTTTATTCTTCACTCGGTAACAGTAAGATACTCGGAGACGTGCATGCCATTCAGACCTGGATCAGATTTCCGCTCGTTCGAAAAGGAAGGAGTTCTCTCCATCTGCGGCCGGGTCTGGGTGTGGGCTGGTTCAGAACAGTGTTTGATCCGAGAAAAAATTACAAAAACCTGGCCATCGGGTCGCATCTGAACGTGAATCTCGGACTGCTGGCCGAATACCGGATCGGGCTGACTGAACACTTCTTTGCAGGCTTCCGTGCCGGACTGGTGCACTTCAGCAATGGCACCATCATTACACCCAATTACGGTATCAATATCCCAACACTGGGTGCCGCTTTCGGATGGCAATCCGGAAAGCCTGCCCGGCCGGAAAGGCCGGCCAGGCAAATTGTAAAAAAGAAAACCGCGTTTTGCATAGGGATTGCTGCCGGCACCAAGCAAATCCTTCCTGCGGGAGGAGAATCCTATGCAGCCGGAGCACTATCCTTCTCAGGAGCATACCGGCTCTTTGCAAACGGCTCTTTAGGTGCAGGTTTCGACTTCTTCCTCGACACCTCAGACGAGGTGATTCTAAGCAGAAAAGGCCTTGATACAAAAAACAGGTTCAGTCTGGTGAAACCTGGAGTGAAAGTGACCGGATCATGGGAAGTCGGACGTTTCGCCTTTGATTTCCACCTTGGTTATTACCTTGGCGGAAAAGACCAAAGTGACGGACCGGTCTATGACATCCTGGAAATGAAATATTTCATGTTTAATAAATGCTACCTTTCCTGTTTCCTGAAGACACATTACGCAAAGGCCGACTTCATCGGATGGGGAACCGGATGGGTATTCGGGAAATGAACATATCCTGGGACATATGGACAGGTGCCGGTTTTATCCGGCGGATGCTCCGGGCGATAAGCGGCCTGTTGCTGATAAGCATGGGGTTCATCTCATGCAGCAAGGACCTTGGGGATTGCCTGAAGGGACATGGAATAACCATGGAAGAAACCAGGATAACACCAGGCTTTTCATCGGTCAGACTTGAGGATAACATCGATCTTGTACTGATCCAGGACAGCATTTGCATGGTAAAGATATCCGCAGGGGAAGGCATCATCGGGGATATTCTCACCGAAGTCAGTAACGGCTGGCTGAGGATCCGGAACATTAATCAGTGCAACTGGGTCCGTAAGCTGAATCCGGCCATTACCGCGACAGTTCATTTTATCCGTCTTGATACCCTGAACTATGCAGCCATTGGAGATGTTTCCACACCGGATACCATCAGGGCTGGCACATTCACCCTGGAGATCAGGGACGGTGCCGGAAGTATCCGGTTATTACTGCAGGCTGACACGGCATTTATCAATGAGCACGACGGCACTTCCGATATCCACATTGCAGGCAGGGCCGGCAGGCAATATGCGTTTATGAACGGTTATGGCCCGCTGATGGCAGGTGATTTTCATACGGAATTCACCTATATTCACTCGCTAAGAACCAACGACAGTTATATCCGGGCCTGGAAGGAACTGGAAGCAAGGATTGAAGCTTCCGGGAATATATACTGCAAAGGAAATCCCTGGCACATCGTTACCTGGATCACCGGCAGCGGTCAGCTGATCATGCTGCCCTGATCAGGTATTGTGCTGCGGTGTTCGGATCAGCATGACTACCTCAAAGGTTGTGTAAATCAGATAGAAGATAAAAAATGCTGCGGCAAAGGGCAGGGCGTCCTGCCGGTGTAACAGGATATAAACCACGATGACCGCAATAAAAAAGAAAAGTTTCAGGAAGGTGGCGGCCATGTAATACTGCATAAACCGGGTGAATTTGTTCTTCACGGCCTTCAGCAGGATATAATGTACCACGATCTGTACCGAGAAGAAAAACAGCAACAGATAGTACAGGACGGGAGTGATCCAGGCCGGTGGCATCAGCAGGCTCATTATAAAGGAAATGATTGCCAGGAGCGCCGTTAACAGCATGAGCCTTCTGACATACAGCAAGAAAGGAGTGGTGGTGGCGCTCATTGTTTTTTAATTAAATCCTTGGTAACCAGGTAAATGGCTATAATAACGGAAGCGAGTGACATCAGCACTGTCAGGAGGGGTGGATACCAATTCAGCCATTCATCCAGTTTCAGTCCCACAAAGACTCCGAGAAGGATGATGGCCAGCATTTCAAAAGCGATGGCAGAATAGCGGGCGTAATTATGTAGTGGTGGTTTCCTTGATTTTTGCCGGTTCATGCAGGGGGGGTGGCGGAATGTCCTTAATGCCGATGGATTCCATTTTACAGGACCCGGTAAACATGGCTCCGGGTTCAATGGCGAGTTTATTGGTTTTGATATCACCCACCAGACGGGAGGATGATTTCAGTGTCAGCAGTTCGGTTACGTTGACCTGCGCTTTGATATTGCCTGAGATGTCGGCATTCTGGCAGGTGATCTCTCCTTCGACGATGCCGGTGCTTCCCACCACCACCTTACCTTTGGAAAGGATGGATCCGATAAGCGTGCCGTCGATCCGCATATCGCCGTTTGCCGTTACGTTGCCCTTGACGATGGTTCCGGCCCCCAGCAGGTTAATGGAAGGGGACTCCGTTTCCTGATTCTTTGCCATAATATATTGTGTTTATATAAAATCAAATTCACCCCTCCCGGTGAGAGCGGTAAGCAAAAATAGAAAAAAAACAGTTTCGTCCGAAAAATACAGAAATATTTCTCTTCTCCTGTCCTACTGCGGATAATTTTCCCTGTAAAATTCCAGGTATTTATCAACATCCTTGCTGCGGTAGAAGACCTGATAGTTGTCGACACTCATCACAAATATCTGATAATCATCCTGATTCAGATTAGAGAACACATAGGTATTCCCGGTGATACCCACCAGATAATCCAGGGCTTTTTCCTTGCCCGGAAAGTTACTGACGGTTATCAACTGACGGGTATCATCGAGGTAGAGGCTGGAGGTGGAGAGTTTATCCAGGCTGGAATACTTCTGGTTATGATCCGAAACCCTGATCTTCAGTGCATTGATATTGACATTTCTCATCCCAACCACCATCACAAAAAGATGAATGGCTTCCGGGTTAAACACATAATTCTTGGCCGTTGCCACGGGTTTGTCTCCTCCGGTAGCTGCGGCCACAGGCACTGAATCCCCGCTATTCAGATAATCGAGCACTTTCTGGGCAAGTGCTTTGAGTTCTGAAGAGGGATGCTGTGTAATAAAGCGACGCAGTGCAACCGTCATGGTATCCTTTCCAAGTACTTTACCCCTGGAAACAGATTCCAGGTAATCGAATCTTGCATTCAGCGATTTGTCGGCGGTCGCTCCCCTGGCCTGTCCGCAATAGTTCAACACCCTGTTGTATTGCTGGTTCTCAAAAGCAGCATATGCTTCCTTGTAAAGATTGGCTGCCTTGTTTTTCCTGGCAAGGATTTCTTTCTTGTATTCAGGATTCGCAATGATCTTCGCGAAATCCGAATCCGGATATTTGCCAGTAATCAGGTTCTTGTAATACTCTGCCTTGCTGCTCTCTTTCTGCTCAAGACACATCTCATAAATACTGTAGGCCGATTTCAGAAAATAATTGGTATCCGCCGGGAAACGGCTGATCAGGCTTTCGTAGGAAAGCACCGACTGGGGGAAATCCGACAGCCCGTGATAATAAATATTTCCCAGGTTATAGAGTGCTTCTTTGATCTTTTCATTTGATTTTGCAACCATTTCTTCAGTCAGGGGCAGATATTGCTCATATGTTTTCCGGTCCTTGGGATCCTTGGAAAGGGTGTCGGCCGGGTTTTCCCCATCTTCAAGCGCCAGCGATCCATCTCCATCGTCAAGGATCATCTGTTTGTCGGACAGCCTCCAGTTGTCTTCAAGTTTTCGCTTACCCCACTTCTTTTCAAATTCAGTAAAACCCATTGACACTGCGGCAGGATTATAAAAATACCAGGTAGCTCCGCTTGCTCCGCCCATCTGATTGGCACCGGGATTGTTCATCCTGTTCCGGTAGAGCAGCGACATCCCCATTGCGTGTTCGGAAGCCGCGGCCTGCTTCTTCATCTCCTCTTCCTTAACCTTGGCTATCAGTTTGTCTATAAAAGCATTCCTATCCTTCTCCGACATCCCGGCAATCCGTTGCAGGCTGTCCTCAGTTTCCAGAACATTGAGATTCTTCACGAGTTCATTGAGCACCTGAGCCCTGCGTTTCACACCAGCCAGGTCGGGATATTCGGAAGGAAGCGATTGAACTGCCGTATCATAGTATGCCTGTGCCGGAGGATACTCAGGTTCAAGGTAATATATATTGGCAAGCTTCAGCGATGAGATCCCTTTCTGGTAGGTATTCCTGGTTGAAGTTCGAACCGAGGCCGCCAGGTATTCTTTAACCAGTGATTTATCCCCGTCCTTTTCAGCTATCTCTGCAAGGGCATAATAGATCTGGTCCAGATATTCATTATTCTTCTCATCCTTAAGCATTTTCTTCAGTGTCGCAATGATCTCCCGGCTGTTTCCGGAAGTGGCATCGTAACACCTGGCCAGGTTGATCTTGGCATTGAAAACCAATTCATAGCCCGGGTTGGTCCTGATCACTTTCATGTAATTGGCTGAGGCCCTTGCCAGGTCGCCCCGTCTTTGCTGCACCTGTCCCAAAATAAAGTGCAGCCGTGCTTTTATAGCTTTCTGATGCTTATACTTCAGCGACATCAACAGATATTCCTCTGCAGGAGGATAATTATGCTGATGAATGTAAAACTCGGCATACGCAAGGGCAAGATCACGGTTCAGACGGGATGGTGCTTTTTTCCTGTCTAACTTATTCTGCAGGTCATCGAGAAGCGACTGGGCAGAAGAATACTCAGCCGTCCTTATCAGAGACTTGCCCATCCACAGCTGCGCATCAAAACGGATATCATTGTTTTTGTAACGTTTGGAAACGAACTCAAACGTATAATAGGCTGTTTTATAGTCCTGCTTGTAATACTGAGCCTTACCCATCAACATGTAAGCATCGTCTATCCACCTGACATATTCCACATTTTTAAGATAAATGGAATGCCGCGAGATCACCATGGATGCTTTGGCAATGGCCCTGTCAAGGTTGGGGGTGATGGCCTGAACATTTTCCTTGCTGCCGTAATTCACAACCGGTAAAATCACACTGTAGTTGTCCAGTGCGATCCTGGCAAGTTCGTTTTGCGCATCCTTTAGGGCTTCCTTGCCATTGAAGTAACCATTGTAATGGGATGTCAGGTTATGATATGCCCTGCGTGTAAAAGTATTCTTCTTGGTTGAACAGGAATGGAACAACAGGATCATCAACAACAAGGCCAACAGGCTCAGGCTCTTTGATATACTATTCTTAGTCAAGTTATTACCTTTGTAAAGATGAAAATAAAACGAAGCGGATACAAAAAACAAGGTGGTTAGGGTTATTAACTCTAACTTTGCAAAATTATTTTATTTTTTGATTCCAAGGGCACACCCCGAATTATGGCCAGGGAAAAAAGCGAAAAGACCACCGGTAAATGGCTCTCAGGGCTCAGGAACAAGTACAGGCTTGTGATCCTGAACGACCAGACCCTGGAAGAAAAGATTTCTCTCCGGCTGTCGAAACTCAATGTGTTCGTGGTGCTGGGATCACTCGCCATTTTCCTTGTCATTATCACCTCATATATCATCGCATTCACACCGCTGAAGGAATACATCCCGGGTTATTCCAGCCTGGTGAGCCAGCAGGCCATTTACAGGCTGCAGCTCAGGGCCGACTCACTTGAAGAAGCCATGAACCAGAAAGACCTGTATATGTTGAATATCAGGAATATCATTGAAGGGAAGGAAATTCTCGACGAGATACCGACAGTGCGTGATACACAAACAGATTATAAGAATATACAACTAAGAAAGACAAAAGAAGATTCGCTTCTGAGAGCGGAAATTGAATCAGAAGGCAAATATAAGCTTTCAGCTCAGGCGGAAGAAGGACCGGTTTTTCGCTCGGCACTGAGTTCTTTTCTTTTTTTCACTCCATTAAAAGGTCTGGTTACCAACAACTTCGATCCGGTCAACAACCATTATGGCATCGACATCGTTGCCAGGAAGAACGAGCTTGTAAAAGCCGCACTTGACGGCCGGGTGATCATGGCAGATTGGACACTGGAAACAGGCTATACCATCAGCATCCAGCATCAGAGCAATATCGTTACCGTTTATAAACACAATGCTTCCGTGCTTATTAAACCCGGAACCTATGTAAAGGCCGGCGAGCCGATCGCTTTCGTCGGCGGCAGCGGTGAACTCAGCACCGGGCCCCACCTTCACTTCGAGTTGTGGTATAACGGGAATCCGGTGAATCCCAGGGATTTTATTTCTTTCTGAACATGAGGAAGCATCTGGCCGTACTGGGCTCCACGGGTTCTATCGGAACACAGGCACTGGAAGTCATCCGTGACTTTCCTGACCAATTCACCGTTGAGGTATTGACTGCTCAAAACAATGTTGCCCTGCTGATCAGTCAAGCTATTGAATTTCAACCAAATGCAGTGGTTATCGCCAATGACAAGCATTATCCTGACGTAAAACGGGAACTTGACGGGACCGGTATCAAAGTTTTCGCTGGTGAAAAAGCCATTACACAAATCGTGGAGATGGAAAGCATCGACCTGGTACTTCAGGCCCTGGTCGGATTCAGCGGACTTGAACCGACGCTGCATGCCCTGCAGTTTGGCAAGCCCGTGGCCCTTGCCAACAAAGAAACACTGGTGGTTGGCGGAGCACTGGTGACAGGACTGGCCAAAGAACGGGGAGTAAACATCTATCCGGTTGATTCTGAACATTCTGCTATTTTTCAATGCCTTGCCGGAGAACGGATGCAGGATGTGGAAAAAATAACCCTCACCGCTTCCGGCGGACCATTCAGAGGCTGGACGTCAGGGCAGCTCGAAACGGCCACTCCTGAACAGGCCCTGCAACACCCCAGCTGGAAAATGGGCTGCAAGGTGACCATCGATTCAGCCACCCTGATGAACAAAGGTCTGGAAGTAATTGAGGCCCACTGGCTTTTTTCCATGCCCCCGTCGGATATTGATGTAGTCATTCATCCCCAGTCTGTGGTGCACTCCCTTGTTCATTTCCGCGACGGCTCCGTCAAGGCCCAGCTGGGTATGCCGGACATGCGCATGCCGATCCTCTATGCGCTATCCTATCCCGGCAGAATGAATAGCGGATTACCCCGCTTTTCATTCCGGAATAATCTTTCCCTGACTTTTGAAGCTCCTGACCTCAGCAGTTTCCGGAACCTGAAACTGGCATATTCCGCACTGGAGCAGGGAGGGAATATTCCCTGTGTGCTAAACGCCGCCAATGAGGTGGCCGTGGAAGCTTTCCTGAAAAAAAAGGCAGGTTTCCTGGAAATCAGCGATCTGATTGAACAATGTATGGTGAAAATGCCTTATATTCATTCACCCGGACGCGATGATTTAAAACAAACCGATGAAGAAACCCGGCGCCTGGCCCGCCAATTAATCAAGTGAACTTTTATATGGAAATCCTGATCAAAGCCGCGCAACTGTTATTAAGCCTGTCAATCCTGGTTATCGTGCATGAATTTGGCCATTTCATCGCAGCCAAAATATTCAAAACCAGGGTGGAAAAATTCTACTTATTTTTCAATCCGTGGTTCTCCCTTTTCAGGTTCCGCAGGGGAGAGACGGAATATGGCCTCGGATGGCTGCCACTCGGCGGATATGTAAAGATCTCTGGGATGATCGACGAGTCGATGGACAAGGAACAGATGAAACAGGAACCCCAGCCATGGGAGTTCAGGACCAAACCGGCATGGCAGCGTCTGATCATCATGCTGGGAGGAGTGACAGTAAATGTTTTGCTTGCCATCCTGATCTACATTGTGATGCTTGCCGCCTGGGGAGAAGAGTACCTGTCGACAAGCCAGGTAAATACCTATGGGATTACTGTCGACAGTATGGGAAGGCAGATGGGACTGTTACCCGGCGATAAGATCATTTCCATCGACGGGAAGGTGGTCGAAGACTTCTCAAAGATACCAGGCAGGCTGATCCTGGATGAAGCATCCGTGGTCCGGGTCAACAGGGAAGGAACCGAAACCGATGTGATCATCCCGGAGGGTTTCCTGCGAAAGCTGTTGAAACACAGGTCGGCCGATTTTATCGGAGTCAGAACGCCTTTTACAGTCGGCAGGCTCTCAAACGAAGGTCCCGCGGAGAAGGCCGGCATACAAACCGGCGACAGGCTGATCGGTGTTGCCGGCATTTATACACCTTTTTTCGACCAGTTCCGGGAGGAAGTACGGAAATACAGCGGGAAAGAAGTGAGTATTAAACTGATCCGGTCTTCCGACACCCTTGCGGTCCCGGTTAAAGTATCTGAACAAGGCCTGATCGGGGTGTACAATCAACCTTTGAGTCACTATTTCCGGTTCAGCCATCAGTCCTACCCTGTCTTTGCCGCCATTCCTGCCGGCGTCATCAAAGCCTACAAAGGAATAGGCAATTATCTCAAGCAGCTCAGGCTGTTATTTTCACCGGAATTGAAAGCCTATGAATCGGTGGGAGGGTTTATTACGATCGGCAACATCTTTCCTTCCGCCTGGAACTGGCCGGCCTTCTGGGAATTAACGGCTTTTCTCTCCATCATGCTGGCCATCCTGAATGTGTTGCCCATCCCGGCGCTCGACGGGGGTCACGTCCTTTTTCTGCTTTACGAGATCGTGACCAGGCGAAAACCGAGCGACAAATTTCTTGAATACGCGCAGATCGTCGGTATGATCCTGCTGTTTGCCTTGCTTATCTTCGCAAACGGCAACGACATTATCCGCCTTTTCAGGAATTAGGATGGCCGGATGAAGGCCTGAACTGTAACTTTTTATTCACCTGGCTGTATAAAAACCCAAAGAAACAGGGGTGTTTAAGACAACGAAATGCAGGATGCACTGTCAATGATGAATACGGTTGTACAGGTGCAGCCTGCCTGCCAGTTGTGCCTGTTCACGGGAGCCTGTGTTGGTTTGGCTCCCGGAATGAGTATAAATTGGGATGTTCTTGCAATAAATTTTGTATAACTCGAAAAAATGTTGTTATTTTACCCCCCTTTTCTAAGCGCTTTATTATGAAAAAGAAATTTGGCGCCGTACTGTTGTTTTCATTGATGGGTGTTGCATTACATGCCCAGCAGGAAGCACAGTTCACGCAGTACATGTTCAACAACATGTCGATAAATCCGGCTTTTGCCGGAAGCAATGAGGCCATTTGCTTTACCGGTCTGGCAAGACAGCAGTGGTTCGGGATCAAGGAGGGCGGAGACAATGTGGCTCCACGCACCTTTCTGGTCTCTCTTGATGCCCCGGTAAACATCCTTCACGGAGGTCTCGGAGCAACTGTTTTTCAGGATCAGCTCGGGTTTGAGAAAAACGTGGGCCTTCGGCTGAATTATGCCTACCGCTTCAATCTGGGTAACGGGATGTTATCTTTCGGTGCCCAGGCCGGATTTCTGAACAAGACCATCGATTTCTCAAAATTCAGGCCACTGGATGAGGGAGACCCCGTACTGGTTTCTTCGTCCAAGGAAAGTAACTTCACCACCGACTTTGGTTTTGGAGCATTTTACAAAATGCCGGGAAAATTCCATGTCGGGCTGTCTGCCATCCAGCTTACGGGAGCCAAACAACCCATCGGCAAGGCTGAATACAGCAACAAACAGCATATTTTCGTTACCGCCGGTTATGAATATACCCTGCCGGATAATCCGGAATTCGAAATTCTTCCCTCGCTGCTGGTAAAGACAGATGGCGCCGCAGCCCAGTATGACGTAACGGCAATGTTGCGGTACAATAATAAATTCTGGGGTGGCGTTAGTTACAGAGTTCAGGATGCCATTGCCATACTGATGGGAATGCATGTGAAAAACTTCCGGATCGGGTATTCCTACGATATCACTACATCTAAACTCACCAAGGCGGGCAGTACCGGAAGCCATGAGATCATGGCAGGATATTGCTTCAAGATTATCATTGAAAAACCCAGAAAGTCATACAGAAACACCCGGTTCCTTTAACATGAATAAAACAACAGGTCATATGAAAAGACTCATTTTCTTTCTGCTCATCGGCTTTGCTCTTGCAAGTTGCAGAAATTCCGGGAATGGAGAACTGATCGGCGTACAGGACCGTGATCCTTTTTACCAGCCTGACCCGTTCGGTATGGTCTTCGTACCGGCCGGCAGTTACACCATGGGGGCCGGTGACCAGGATGTTCCCTATGCCATGGTCTATCAGCCGAGAACAGTGACCGTCCAGGCCTTCTACATGGATGAAACCGAGATCACCAACAATGAGTACCGGCAATTCGTCTTCTGGGTCAGGGATTCCATTGCACTGAAGCTGTTGGGAGACCAGGATCCGGATGAATACCTGATCAGTGAAAATGAGTATGGCGAACCATGGGATCCTCCTTTCCTGGACTGGAAAGCCACCATTGACTATGAGGATCAGACCACCAGGGAAATTCTCAATGAAATGTACCTGCCCGAGCATGAAAGGTACTACCGCATCAAACAGCTTGACACGCGTAAACTCAATTTTGAATATTACTGGATTGACCTGAAGGCTGCCGCCAAGAAAGATTTCTCAACTCCGGGCAATAATGAGGCAGGAAGTCTGAACAACCGTCCGCAGGGATTGAAAGACCGTTCCGTTTATATCCGTAAGGAGGTTATTAATGTGTATCCCGACACCCTTGCCTGGGTGCATGACTATGCTTATTCTTTCAACGAGCCAATGACAGACAAGTATTTCTGGCATCCCGCATACGATCACTACCCGGTGGTCGGGGTCAGCTGGAAACAGGCCAGGGCATTCTGCATGTGGCGGTCGCAACTGCTGCATAGCTATAATATGAAGCGGGGTGAAGTGGTTTTCAACGACTTTCGTCTTCCCAGCGAATCTGAATGGGAATGGGCTGCCAGAGGAGGTCTGCAGCTAAGTCCGTATCCATGGGGCGGTCCCTATATCAGGAATACAGAAGGATGTTTCCTTGGCAATTACAAGCCGCTGAGGGGTAATTACATCGATGACGGCGGTATTCAGACAGTTATCGTTGCCCATTATGCTCCGAATGATTTTGGTCTGTACGATATGTCGGGTAATGTTGCCGAGTGGTGCAACGATGCATTCGACGAATCAGCCTTTAACTTCACCTGGGATCTGAATGCCTCTTATGATTACAATGCAAAGGAAACCGATCCTCCCGTGCTGAAACGTAAAGTGATCAGAGGCGGATCCTGGAAGGATGTCGGGTATTTCCTGCAGGTAAATGCCCGGACATATGAATACCAGGATACAGCCAAGTGTTATATTGGGTTCCGCTGCGTACAAACGTATCTCGGACGTCAGAAGGATGATAATCCCAATACATCTTCCAACGTTTACAATTAAAACGCAGGTTGATTTGAATCTGCCAGGACACGATATTTCTAACCTTCGAATTTTTATTAATCTCTAAAAATCAAACATTTATCATGGGGCTTAACAGTTTAGTCAGAAGCAAGAAGTTTAAAAACTTCATGTCCAAACTCTACGGATGGGGTGCAGCCGTGGTTATTCTGGGTGCGCTTTTCAAGATCAACCACTATCCCGGTGCTAACCTTATGTTGATCATCGGTCTGGGAACAGAGGCCACGATCTTCTTTTTCTCGGCATTTGAACCTCCTTATGTGGAACCTGACTGGAGTCTGGTTTACCCGGAACTTGCCGGAATGTACCACGGAGGAGAATCCGACGTACCAATAAAAAACAAGGACCTTACCAAGGAACTGGACAAAATGCTGGCTGATGCGAAAATAGGGCCGGAGCTGATAAACAGCCTGAGTAAGGGCCTTCATAACCTGAGCGAGAACACTTCAAAACTCGGTGAAGTAACCAATGCAGCCTTTGCTACCGAAGATTACGTGAAGCATGTGAAGGCAGCCACCTCAACGGTGGGTGATCTGACCCAGGCCTACAAGAAACAGTCTGATGTACTGAACCAGGAAAACCAGGTTTCGGAGGAGTATTTTAACAGCCTCAAATCAGCATCAAGTTCTGCTGCAAACCTTGCCAATGCTTATGCAAGTGCATCGGAAACGATCAAATCAGACCTGAATGCCACCAAAGACCTGGTCGGCAACATGAGCAATGCATCCGCATCAGCAAAGACCCTGCAGGAAAGCTATATGAAATCAGCCGAAATACTGGCCAAATCTGCAGCAGCCCTGGATTTCAGTTCAATAGAAGGGGGTGCCTATATGCAGCAGCTTCAGAAAATTTCGGGGAACCTGTCGGCACTCAATTCCGTGTACGAATTGCAGCTCAAGGCCAATGAAGGCAATGTGCAACTGAACAAAGAACTTCAGGATAAGTACGCGCTTTTCGTCAAAAACCTCAACGAATCCATTGAACAAACCTCACAATACAAACAGGGCGTTGAAATGCTGGCCCAGAATGTTGCCGCTCTCAATAAAGTTTACGGTAATATGCTGGTTGCCATGAATGTAACACCCGGGAAGTAATCAGCAGTAACTCGCAGTACCAAATCTAAATAATCAGACAAAATGGCCGGATATAAGGAAACACCGAGGCAAAAAATGATTGCCATGATGTATCTGGTTTTGACTGCACTGCTGGCTTTGAATGTATCTGTCGAGATCCTCAACGCATTTATCATCGTGAACCGAAGTATCGAGAATACAAATAAAAGCGTTGCAGGTAAGGTTGAATGGATCATGGATAAATTCAAACAGCAATATGCACTTAACCAGAACAAGGTTGGTCCCCACTGGGAAAAGGCCCAGCATGCTCAGCAGCTTGCCCAGGATATGATCAACTATATTGAGAATCTTAAACTGAAAGTCGTAATGGTTTCTGAAGGCGTCGACTCTGTCAAGGCTGTTCAGAAATTCTATCAGGTTGAATACCGCCAACACCCTACAAATCCGAAAGATTCTATCCCCATTATGACCCTTCAGTTACATGATGTACCCACCAGGGATAAATATGACGAATCAACCCACTATTTTATCGGTTCCTCACAGGATGGATCAGCAGGAAAAGCAAGGGAACTGAAAAACAGGATTATCGACTTCAAAAAAAACATGCTAAACCTGGTTAGTGAAGGTTCCAGATCAACATTCAGAATGGGACTGGATACTGACGGTCCTTTTTACGATGCTGACCGGAGAAAACAAAACTGGGAGATGCATCATTTCTATCATACCATCCTGGCTGCAGATGTTACCATATTAAATAAGCTGATCAACGAAGTTCAGACGACCGTCTTCGATGTGGTGAACCACCTGTTCGGTTCCATCAGTGAGACAGATTTCAAATTTGATAAGATCGCCGCAAGGGTGGTTCCTCAAACCAGATATATCTTCCAGGGTGATGAGTACAATGCTGAAATCTTTGTCGCAGCCTACGATACCAAAACCAATCCCGAAGTTTACATCGTGGAAGGTGCCGATACAGTGACGGATGCAAGCCTGAAAGGCGCCAAACAGATTGAAGGCGTCAACGGTCTTGTGAACCTGAAAATACCGGCCGGTGGCGAAGGGATTAAGAAATATGCAGGTGTGATCGTGGTGAAAACCCCCACCGGAGAAACCAATAAACACTATTTCAAGGATGAATACGTGGTTGCAAAACCTTCACTTACCGTTTCGGCAACGAAAATGAACGTATTTTACATTGGTGTAGACAATCCTGTTTCTATTTCCGTGCCGGGAGTACCGACCGAGAAAGTCCGCCCGACCATCAGTGTGGGTACCCTTAACAGAGATGCCACAGGCAAGGACTGGATTGTACGGGTTCCCAGGGAAGCTTCGGGACAAAAGACTACGATTTCTGTCAGTGCAGGGGACGGGAAAGATACCAAAAGCATGGGAGGCGTCGAATTCAGGGTGAAGCGCGTACCGGATCCGGTACCATATATGGGCAGGATTAACGGTGGAACGATTGCCAGGGAGGAATTACTCATCTCCTCTGTTATCCCGAGAATGCCGCAGGATTTTGACTTTGAACTCAACTTTCTCATCCAGTCATTTACTTTTGTTTCAACTGCCAGCGGTGACATCTATCAAAGGAATATCAATGGCAATCAGCTAACGGAAGAAGTGAAGAAATTCATCCGTACTGCACGCCGCGGACAGAAAATATGGGTTGAAAACATTGTGGCACAGGGTCCTGACGGCAACCGCCGTCTGGCAACCATGAGCCTTGAGATAAAATAAAACGCATAAAGCAACAGGTAATATGAAAAGATCCGTCATCACCATCGCCTTGCTGTTCCTGCTTGCCGGAGTTTCACTCAGATCCGGTGCCCAGGTTATGGACAGCCCTCCCAGAGACGGGATATTTGATAAAATACATACCGTCGAACGGAAACCCATCCCTTACTCAGCGCTACGTGAAGCTGATGTGATCTGGTCGAACCGTATCTGGCGCGCCATCGACCTGCGCCAGAAAATCAACCAGCCTTTCTATTACCCTGAAAACCCCCACAACGGCTGGAGAAATCTGATGACAGTGATCATGGATGCACTGAAGGAAGGCACTATCAGCGCCTACTCCATTACCCCCACCGACGAGTTCACCAGCCCGCTTACCTACGAAGAAATCCTCGGGAATCTCGAACGAACCGATACCGTACAGCTTGTCAGGTCATACCCGCCATACGATATGTATGATACGGTCATGACCACGAAATTCAATCCAATGGATATCAAAATGTTCCGTCTGAAAGAAGACGTGTATTTTGATAAGCAACGCTCAGAGATGGGTGTCAGGATCATCGGTTTATGCCCGGTCAGGGATAATTTCGGTGAAGATGGTGTCTTCCGTGGCAAAGAACCCCTGTTCTGGGTTTATTTCCCCGAGATCAGACAGATACTGGCAAAGGCTGAAGTATTTAACCGCTTCAATGATGCTGAACGAAGAACATATGAGGACATCTTCTGGAAAAGGATGTTCGACAGTTACATCATTAAGGAGAAAAATGTATATGACAGGAAGATTGCAGACTATGCCATTGGCCTTGACGCACTTCTTGAATCGGAACGGATACAGGATGAACTGTTCAAGTTTGAGCATGACCTTTGGGAGTTTTAGTAAATACCAGACCATTGAAAAGGCTGCCTCCCACGGGCAGCCTTTTCTTTATCCCCCGGCCTGATTATCACAGTTTTTTATTCAGGAGCTTACGATTAACTTTGTAAACGCTCTCACCAAGCCGCCATCCTTCAAATGCAAACGGCCGATATCTGGAACAGACCCGTCGAATATGTCAGAGGAGTTGGACCCAAAAGGGCAGAACTCCTGAGAAAGGAATTAAATGTCTCCACAGCCGGAGACCTTTTGACTTTCTACCCATTCCGGTATGTTGACAGAAGTAAATACTTGAATATCTGCGAGATTAACAGCGACCAGATTCATGTACAAATCAAGGGAAGATTGATATCCGTGAACCTGGTGGGAAAGCCGGGTTCCGAACGACTGACGGCCCTGCTCAGAGATCCCAGCGGAGTGATCGAACTGATCTGGTTCAAAGGGATCAAGTGGATTAAGAGCAGTCTGATCCCTGACCAGGAATATGTCGTATTCGGTAAACCCGCATGGTTCAACGGCCAGTACAATATGCCGCACCCGGAAATGGACCTTTACACGCCGGCACGGGAAACAAGCGCCGATCCTTTACAACCTTTTTACAGTACTACAGAAAAACTGAAAAGCGCCGGTCTCGACAGCCGTGGAATCAGGAAAGTGATGAAAACCCTGGTTGACAGCATCTTAGGTGACATTCCGGAAAACCTGCCTGTTTCCCTGACCGGGCTTTTCAGCCTGCCTGGCAGAGAAACTGCATTGAAGCATATCCATTTCCCTCCCGATCCGGACAGTTTAAAACGGGCTCAGGCCAGGCTGCGATTTGAAGAACTGTTTTTCATACAGTTACGGCTGCTCAGGAACAGGTTTTACCGCCAGCAGCATATCAAAGGCTTTGTCTTCAGCAGGATTGGAGACCATGTAAACCGCTTTTACAGGGAACATCTCCCTTTCGACCTTACGGAAGCCCAGAAAAGGGTGACCAGGGAGATCAGGGCCGACCTGGGCTCAGGCAAGCAGATGAATCGTTTGTTACAAGGCGATGTCGGAAGCGGGAAAACGATGGTTGCCCTGATGACCATGCTGATTGCCCTCGATAACGGGTATCAGGCCAGCCTGATGGCTCCTACAGAAATCCTTGCCAATCAGCACTATGCTACCATTACCCGCTTGCTGGAAAGACTGGAGGTAAACATTGCCCTGCTGACAGGATCAACGAAACCGGCCGAAAGAAAAAAGATCCTCGAAGCACTCAGGCAGGGAAAGATACAGATATTGATCGGCACACATGCCCTGATTGAAGAAAGTGTCCGTTTCGCCTCCCTGGGTATCGCGGTTATTGATGAACAACACCGCTTCGGCGTGATGCAGCGCGCCCAGATGTGGGAAAAAAGTCCGAATCCTCCGCACATACTTGTAATGACGGCCACCCCCATCCCGAGAACCCTGGCCATGACCCTTTACGGTGATCTTGACCTGTCCGTCATTGATGAACTACCCCCTGGGAGAAAACCGGTGATGACCTATCATTTCGAAGAATCCCAGCGCCTCAGAGTGATTGGATTCATCCGACAAAAAATCCGGGAAGGGCGTCAGGTCTATATCGTTTTCCCCCTGATAAATGAATCGGAAAGCCTTGACCTGAACTACCTGAAAGACGGCTTTGAAAGTGTCAGCAGGGATTTCCCCTACCCTGACTATGCGGTGGGTATGGTACACGGACAGATGAAGCCTGCTGAGCGTGACTATGAAATGGAACAATTTGTAAAGGGATACTCTCAGATCCTGGTTGCAACAACTGTCATTGAGGTTGGTGTGGATGTTCCGAATGCGAGCCTGATGGTGATTGAAAATGCAGAACGTTTTGGGCTTTCACAGCTTCACCAGCTCAGGGGAAGGGTTGGACGCGGTGCAGACCAGTCGTTCTGTATCCTGCTGACCGGACAAAAACTCACACATGAAGGGAAGAAAAGGATAGAAACCATGGTCAATACACAGGACGGATTTCTCGTTGCAGAAGCAGATCTGAAATTAAGAGGTCCCGGTGATTTCCAGGGAACCCGCCAGAGTGGCCTTATCGAATTGAAAATTGCGGATATTGTCAGGGATGAAAAAATCCTGAAATCAGCCAGACAGGCAGCCATGGAGATCATGAAGCACGACCCGGAGTTACGTTTACCGGAAAACAGGATGCTGGCCTTAAACCTCGCACAGCTCGAAAAGGACAGGATCAATCTTTCCAGGATCGGCTGATCATCAGTGATCCCCATCCTCCAGTGTTTCATATTAATCTGTATTTTTGCAAGTTTCCGATATAAAAATGTTTTCTGATGAAAATTTCGCTGAATTGGCTGAAGCGTTATGTGCATGTTGACAAGGAAGCTGATGAATTGTCGGTCCTGCTAACCGGATGCGGACTGGAAGTTGAATCGGTGGAAAGTTTCCAGACGGTTAAAGGAGGCCTGGAGGGAGTGATCACTGCCAGTGTTGTCACATGTGAGAAGCATCCTGATGCAGACAGGCTGCATGTGACCCTGGTTGATACCGGCAGTGGTCAGCCCCTGCAGGTTGTGTGCGGCGCCCCAAATGTCAGGGCCGGCCAGAAAGTACTGCTGGCAACTGTGGGAACGACACTTTTTAAAGGGGATGAACGCATCCGGATCAGTGAAGCCAAAATCAGGGGCGTACGCTCCCAGGGAATGATCTGTGCCGAAGATGAACTTGGGCTTGGAGATTCCCATGAAGGAATCATGGTCTTGCCTGAAGATACACCGGTCGGTTTAGCAGCAGCACAATATTTCCATGTATACACCGATACCGTTTTTGAAATAGGCCTCACCCCCAATCGATCCGATGCCTTTTCCCATACAGGAGTGGCCCGTGACCTGGCTGCGGTACTGAAAACCCTGGAACCGGAGAAATACCGTAACCTGAAGCTTGAATGGCCTGATATCAGTGCGTTTAAAGAAGGAACAGGCAGTCTTTCCATTTCAGTGCAAGTAGTTGAACCGGATCTTTGCCCCAGATACAGCGGCCTCTGTCTGACCAACGTCAGGATTAAGGAATCCCCGCAATGGATGCAGCACATGCTCCGGGCGGCAGGAATGCGCCCGATCAATAACATCGTCGACATCACCAACTTTGTCCTCCTGGAAACGGGGCAGCCCCTTCATGCTTTTGATGCAGACATGATCAGGGGTGGAAGTATCATCGTGAAACACCTTCCGGCCAATACTGTTTTTACGACACTTGACGGTACGGACAGGGTCCTGTCCGGGGAAGAACTGATGATCTGCGATACGGAAGGCGGGTTATGCATGGCCGGTGTTTATGGAGGACTTCATTCCGGTGTTACAGAAACGACAACATCCGTTTTTCTTGAAAGTGCTACCTTTTCACCGGTTTCAATCCGGCGTACATCAAAATACCACGGGCTTAAAACCGACTCTTCCCAACGTTTCGAAAGAGGCAGCAATCCCGAAATGACACTTTACGCACTTAAACGGGCAGCCCTGCTGATGCAGGAATATGCCGATGCGGTGGTCAGCTCTTCCGTGGTTGACGTACTTCCAAAACCCATTCTTCCTTATACCGTAACAATCAGTTATCAGAATATGAAAAGGCTGACCGGGGGGGAGATCCCGGAAGCCATCATCAAAGATATCCTTCAGTGGCTTGAGATTGAAATAACGGAAGAAAGTCCGGACGGACTAACATTAGCAGTTCCGCCTTTTAAAACAGATGTACGGCGCGAAGCCGACATCGTGGAGGAGGTGCTTAGAATCTACGGATATAACAGAATCCCCATGAGTAATGAGATTCGCTATGGAATGATCCATAGCGGGGATAACAGGAAAGAAAAACTGAAGAACCAGCTCGCTGACCTCCTCTCATCTTCAGGATTCAGCGAAATCATGTGTAATTCGCTCACCAGGGCCGATTATCTTAAACTTTCCGAAAGCATCCGTCCGGATTCATACGTACATATCCGAAACCCGCTCAGCCGCGACCTTGAAGTGATGAGAAGGACGCTGCTTTTCGGAGGACTTGAAACCATTCAGCATAACCTGAACAGACGAACATATAACCTGAAACTGTATGAATTTGGTTCTGTTTACAGGTTCGGCAAAGCCGTGGATAATACACATCCCCTGGATGCTTATACCGAAGAAGAACAACTCGTATTCTGGGTATGCGGAAATGACCTGGAGGAAAACTGGTACAGGAAATCCAGAGAAGTGGATTTCTATTACAACAAAGCAGTGATTTATCAGCTGCTGGCCAAGGCAGGCATAGCCGGGGAGCGCCTCTTCCTCAGGAACACCTCAGATGACCTTTTCCGGCAGGGACTGGCTTATTTCGTGAACGAACATGATGAACAGAGCCTGCTCGATACCGGCGAAGTGGCACCACACATACTGAAAGCCTTTGACATCAAGGCAAATGTTTATTTTACCAGGATTCACTGGCAGTTGTTGATGTCACAGGCATCAGCCAGATCGGTAAGTTTTGCGGAATTGCCCCGTTATCCATGGGTAAGAAGAGATCTTGCCCTGCTGCTTGATAAGTCAGTTACCTATGATGCCATTGAAAAACTTGCCTATGAAACTGAAAGCCGCCTGCTGAAAAAAGTGAGTCTGTTTGATGTTTACCAGGGGGAAGGGATTGCCGGAGACAAGAAATCCTATGCGGTCAGTTTCATCCTGCAGGACCTTGAGAAAACCCTTACCGATCAGGAAGTTGATATGGTGATGGAGAAACTGATCCGCCGGTTCAGGGCTACTCTGCAGGCCGAACTCAGGTAGTTCAGTTTAATACTGCTTTCTTCACAGCCAGAAGCTTCCCGTTACCGCCTTCTAAACGGAGAAGAAAGGCACCTGCTTCCTGATGGCGGGGTTTCCATGGTATTATAGAGCAGCCGGCTGGGACATCCAGCGTGTCAATAAGTTGTCCTCCAGCCGAGAAAACCATTAATTTAGCTGTTTCTGAGACACTTACAGTGATATATAAAAGGTCTCTGCCCGGGTTTGGACTGACTTCAAGGCTGTGCTCCCGGACATGCTCAGCGATTCCGATATAATGAAAATCCCAGATTCCAAGAGTGTACTCCCCTTTTCTCAAAGTGTCAATCATGATTTGCCCCTGAAAGGTGCTGCCGTTCATGATAAAGGGAACTCCCTGCCAGGGATGGCCGGGCCCGGGCCGGTACATCATTACCAATGAATCTGCCTGGTTAATGATCAGCTCATGATCGAGGTGTCCGAACCTGGAGTAAGTGAAGTTCAGCTTTGCATCGAATCCGTTGGGAGTAACGCCATCGATGCTCCAGTAACGCTGCGGTGACATCGTAAACCCCGGAACCGGCTGTTCCAGCGTATCGGGAGCAACCCAGTGATGTGTCACCTGGAGGATGGCCGGGCCGGGACAAGTGATCACTTCCATGGAACAATATGTTTCAGGAAATGAAACCGTTCCGGGATTACTCAGGGTTCTCATATAATCCGTGGTGGCATCGGCTATTTTCTCCCTCGCATCAAGCAATACTGCCCGGGGATGAAAGGGCAGCGTACAGCTATATTCGCCGGACAAGCCGTCGAAGGACATGGCTCTGGTTACGACAGTCAGGTCCTGACTGATGAAATCCAGTTCAAGCAGGTTGCCGTTGGAGATATGAGTAGTGCCCTTATGCTTCTGCCTCACCCAGACCCGGGTTTCAAACTGATTTCCAACAGGGATGACACGCACCGAATCAATGGAAAAATGCGGGAATCCTGGTTGAAAGACCCAGGTTTCAAAGAATTCTGTCAGATCGATGCCGCTCAGGCCGGAGAACAGGTCGCGCATCTGCTGGGAACTGATATCGCGACATGCGAAACTATCCAGGTAATGTTGAACCGCAGTGAAAAAAAGGCTGTCACCTAAATAACCCCGGAGGGTATTGACCACAAGCCCGCCTTTGTCATACACCGTGCTGCCGTATGTGAGGTTCTGAGGTATGTTGTAAAGGGAATAGAATCCTCCGTCGGTATGGTGGGTGTTGAGCAGGACATCGCGTTGTTTGGCCCTCACATAGTCTTTATATGCCGGATAACCGTATACACCCTCCTTGAAAATACCTTCGCAGAATACAGCCCAGCCTTCATTGATCCACATATCGCCGGCCGAATGGCATGTAACAAAGTCTCCGAACCACATATGAGAAAGTTCATGGGCATAAAGCCACTCCCAGGCAAGGGTTCCGTCAATGCAGGATTGCGGATAAGCAATATTTGCGGCATGCTCCATTGCGCCGAGGGGGGTGCTCACATACCCCACCCTGTTCCAGCGGTAAGGGCCAAATCGTTGTTCAAAAGTGGACAACACGGAATTGATATTGATAAATGAGTTTTTTGCCTTGGCAGTATCGGCAGGTCTCACATACAAGCTAACCGGAATGTTCCCTGCCATCCCCTGATAGGTGGATTGAACACAGCTGTACGAGGATACCGCCACCGAAGCAAGGTAGGCCGGAACGGGGATTTCAAGCTTCCAGTGAAACATGCTGGTATTGCTTCCCTGGGGATAAACACCTGTCAGACTGCCGTTACAAACCGCAATCAGGGGATCATTGACAGTGATATAAAAATCGAAAGAGGCTCTTTCAGTAAAATTGTCGATACAGGGAAACCAGGCCCTTCCATAATTATGTGGCACATCCACAAGGGCGATTCCCAGGTTGTAAGCCAGGTTGCTTCCGCTGAAGTGAAAGCCGCCCCATCCCCCTGACTCCACTTTCGGGGTTCCGTGGTAGAAGACCGAAACTTCCAGGGTATCGGCTGGAGTTAGCGGAGCCGGGAAAGTCACGCTGATTGTCGTATCATTGTATTGAAAGGGCAGATCTGCCAGGTTAATTTTCACACTGTCAACGTTCAGTATGAGCAATTCAAGATCGATTCCGGATACAGCAGGTTCACGGGCGGTGAGGAGTATGCGGGTGTGCCCTGTAATGATCTTTCCCTGTATATTGGTAACATCAAGGTGAACTCCGTAGTGAAGGATATCCACGGAGTCGGTTGCAGACTGAATCCAGGGGGCAGCCCATCCCCGGCCCTGGTAAAACAAGCTTGTCATGACCAGGAAAATGATGATTCGAAACCACAACATACCACATTATTATATTAGAAGAACAAAGTTGTTTTTAATACGGGTGAAATGAAGGTTTGATTTTTATATACCTTCGTACGTTGATGAACCCGATTGCAGTATTTGACAAACGAAATACGTTTTCAGGACAAAGTTAGTTATTCTTATTATCAAAGCTGAAAAAATGACCTCACCATGGAAATGCTGGCGGTTGATTATCGCCATGTTCCTTCTGATCCCCCTGCAATCCCTTTATGCACAGAAAAAATGGTCGCTTCAGGACTGTATCAACCATGCCCTGAACAATAACATCCAGATCAGGCAGCAAAGGCTGAATCTTGACCTGGCTTCGGATAACCTGTTGCAAAGCCGCCTGGCCCTTTTTCCGTCAGTGAACGGGAATGCATCCCATGCTTACAATTATGGCCGTACTGTGGACCGGTTCACCAATAATTTTGCTACCACAGAGGTACAATCCAACAATTTTTATATTCAGGGACAGCTCACGGTTTTCAACGGTTTCCAGATGCTTCACACCATTGCCAGAAACCGGCTGAACCTGATGGCCGGCAAGTATGATGTGGAAAAAATGCAGAATGACATCTCCCTGAACCTGGCTTCGGCATACCTGAATATCCTTTACAATCAGGAAGCAGTTTCCAATGCATCCGGCCAGTATGATCTTACGGTTGAACAGGTAACCCGAATACGGAAGCTGGTAGAAGCCGGAAGCCTGGCAAAAAGCAATCTGTTGAACATAGAAGCTCAGGCTGCCACTGAAGAATTATCGCTCGTGAATGCACGGAACAACCTTGAAATAGCCTACCTGACCCTGGTCCAGATCCTTGACATGAAAACCACAGAAGGATTTGATATCGCGCGCCCTGCCCTGAACGTCCCTGATCAGTTGCAACTGATTGAGCAACCCGCTCAGATCTTTGCCATTGCCCAGGGAATACAGCCTGAAGTGAAAAGCGCGGAACTGAAAGTTGAGAGTGCACTCCGCGACCTTTATATTGCCAGGGGAAGTACCAGCCCGGTTCTGACCCTCGCGGGTTCATACGGAACAGGATATTCCGGAGCAAGTCAAAGGCTCAAAGGCTATTCAATCGGCGGCCTCGATACAATCGGTTATACTGCAGCAACACCTGCCATACCCGTTGTAGCACCTTCCCTAATCACTGAATTTGAAAAAATCCCGTTTCACGATCAGATCAATGACAACCTGAACAAGTCGTTTGGTTTTTATCTGAGTATCCCCATTTTCAATGCCTTTCAGAGCAGAACTGCCATCAGCAGGGCTAAAATAGGGATTGCGCAGGCCAGTTACAGTCTCGATATCACCAGGAACCAGCTTTACCAGGATGTACAGCGGGCCTGGGCTGATGCACAGGCATCCGTGAAACAGTATCATGCCGCTAAAAAGTCGCTGGACGCCATGCATGAAGCATATTTTTATACGCAACAACGTTTCGAGATTGGCAGTGCCAATTCCGTAGAGTTCAGTGAAGCCAAAAAAAACCTGGCCAAAGCAGAATCGGATGTGCTTACCGCAAAATATGAGTATGTATTCAGAAAAACGGTGCTCGATTTTTATATGGGGAAACCCATAAATCTTGAATAAATGACTGATTAATATGTTTTTAATAAACCTTAGGGGCATATGAAGCTACAAAGAAAGAACATCATCCGGGTCGTCATTCCGGTCGTTATTGTGCTGATCATCGTGATGGCAATCGGACGAAAGAAGGGATGGTTCGGAGATTCAGACCAGACCAGGGTGAGTACGGAATCGGTCAGCAAGCGGGATCTGATTGAGACTGTATCGGCCAACGGTCGGATCCAACCGGAAACAGAAGTGAAAGTGACACCTGATATTTCCGGCGAGATTACGGAATTATTTATTAAGGAAGGCGACCAGGTAAAAACAGGAGACATTCTTGCCAAGGTCAATCCGGAAATATACCGGTCCAATTTAGATCAGGCGACAGCTTCCTTAAACACCCAGAGAGCGAATGAGGCCAATATGAAAGCGCGGCATTCGCAGGTTCAGGCACAGTATCTGAATGCCAAATCGGGTTTTGACAGGAGTGAAAAGCTTTTCAAGCAGCAGGCCATCTCCGCTGCCGAATTCGACAATGCCAAAGCAGCCTATGAAAGTGCAAAAGCTGAGGTCGAAGCTGCTGAACAAAGCATTAAGGCGGCCTCTTATACGGTAAAAAGCGCTGAAGCCATTCTGAACGAAGCACGTGAGAATTTCAGTAAAACCACCATCTATGCGCCGGTAGACGGTACTATTTCGAAACTGAGTGTCGAGAAAGGCGAAAGGGTTTCCGGCACTTCACAGTTTTCCCCGGGTACCGAAATCATGAGAATTGCGAACCTTGGGGGAATGGAAGTCAATGTGAGCGTGAACGAAAACGACATCGTAAGGGTATCTCTCAATGACACTGCCCTGATTGAGGTCGATGCATATATGAACAGGAAATTCAAGGGCATTGTAACGGAAATTGCAACATCTGCCAATGTCAGTGGCATTAGTGTTGACCAGGTAACCAATTTCGACGTTAAAATCCGGGTACTCAGGGAGTCTTACCTCGACCTGCTGAAAGAAGACATGCCGGGATTCTCTCCCTTGAGGCCGGGTATGTCGGCAACGGTCGACATCCAGACCCAACGGGCACATCAGGTACTGACCGTACCGATACAGGCAGTAACCACCCGGGTCGACTCGGCTCTTGTTAAAGCAAAGCAAGACAGTCAGGAGAGGAAACAGCAGGATATGAATACACCTGATAAAAAGGAAAACGAATCCTTCAGGGAATATGTCTTTGTGTTGGAGGAAGGCAAGGTGAAAATGACAGAAGTGAAATCCGGAATCCAGGATAACACGTACATCGAAATCAAAGAAGGATTAAAAGAAGGACAGGAGGTAGTGAGTGCGCCTTACAGAGCCATCAGTAAAACGCTGAAAGACGGGGACAAAGTAAAGAAGGTCGATAAAAAAGATCTGTTCAGTAAAGATTAAAAATCGTCGTTGGCACTGATACTCTGCATAGAAACGGCTACCCCGGCATGTTCCGTCGCCCTTTTCAGGAACGGGGATACGATTTCCGTGCTGAAAAGCAGCGGAACCAACGATCATTCCGCCATGCTTGCGGGCATGATCGATGACTTGTTCCGAAATCAAGGGCTGCAATTGCGGGAAGCCGATGCCATTGCAGTGAGCAAAGGTCCCGGTTCCTACACTGGACTGAGGATAGGAGTATCAACAGCCAAAGGTCTGTGCTACAGTATGGGTAAACCATTGGTTGCCATCAATACCCTGGAATCCATGGCCTTCGGAATGATCAGTGCCATGAGAGGCAGCAAGGATATCCCTCAGGATCTTCTTTTCTGCCCGATGATCGATGCCAGGCGCATGGAAGTGTATTGTGCAATTTATGACTGGCAACTCGCAGAGGTAATGCCTGCCAGTCCGCTGATCATTACAAAAGAAACATTTAATGAATACCTGGTCCGTCACTCCGTGCTGTGTTTCGGCGACGGGGCAGATAAGGCTGCCAGCCTGCTATCGGGAAGGGGAAACGTGCATGTTGAAGCCGGGATCACCCCTTCAGCTGCATGGATGGGAGTACTGGCCGAAAAAAAACTGGAGGGCGGCATTATCGAGAATACTGCCTATTTCGAGCCTTTCTACCTAAAAGAATTTGTGGCGGGCAAACCTGTGGTTAAAGGACTTTACTGACAATCAGTGAGGAGGTGCATCCTTTTTACAGCATGCCGGAAGTTTCTCATAAGCCTTTTCATCAGCCGGAACATCATCGGCATCATACCCAAGCAGGGAGATCGCCTTTCTGATCTTCTCAGGATTGGTCTTGTTGGTTTTATAGCTGATGGTCGCAATCTTCGATTTCAGATCGAGGCTGACGTCCTTTATTCCCTTTTCAAAGGCAAGCCCCTTTTCTATCCTGTCCTTACACATACCGCAAACTGCTGAGGTTTTAACTGAAATTTCGGCAGTGTTTTTCGCGGTATTCTGGGCGAAACCCATCACTGACAGCACCAGTACAGTTTTAATGATATAACCGTATAAAAGGTTTTTTTTATTTCTGTTAATCCACCTGAGGACAAATGTAAAACCTGACATATTCAATATTTTGTTCATAATAACCGATTTTTCACGCAAATGTTTCAACCATTGGCAGGATTTCTTGTTAATTTTATCCAGGAATACATATCACTAATCTTACAAGGATGAATAAAGTTGTAAAAGACGCGTACGAAGCCATCCGTGATATAGGCGACAACGCCACCATCATGGTCGGGGGGTTTGGGTTATGCGGAATTCCGGAAAACCTGCTCATTGCCCTTTCCGAATCTTCAGTGAAAGGGCTCACCTGTATTTCAAACAATGCAGGCGTTGACGGTTTTGGCCTTGGCAAGCTGCTGAATACGCGCCAGGTCAGAAAAATGATATCTTCTTACGTTGGCGAGAACAAAGAATTTGAAAGGCAGTTGATGGCCGGGGAACTGGAAGTGGAGCTAATCCCTCAGGGCACGCTTGCCGAACGTTGCAGGGCAGGCGGAGCAGGCATTCCCGCATTTTTTGTACCCGCCGGTTACGGAACCGAGGTGGCAGAGGGGAAAGAGGTCAGGGAATTCAACGGTAAGATGTATCTCCTGGAAACAGCCCTGACAGCCGACTTCGCATTAATAAAAGCATGGAAGGGAGACACCAAGGGAAACCTTATATTCCGGGCCACGGCCAACAACTTCAACCAGGCCATGGGAATGGCAGGCCGTATCACCATTGCCGAAGTGGAAGAACTTGTTCCGGCCGGGTCGCTCGATCCCAATTGTATACATCTGCCGGGAATCTTCGTTCAGAGAATATTCCAGGGATCAAGTTATGAGAAAAAGATTGAATTCCGGACAGTGCGTTCTTCATAATTAAAAACACTGCATATGGCATTAGATAAAAACGGCATTGCAAAAAGAATTGCCAAAGAACTGAAAGACGGTTTTTATGTTAACCTTGGTATAGGGATTCCGACCCTGGTGGCCAATTACATTCCTGAGGGGATGGAAGTGATCCTGCAATCGGAAAACGGGCTGCTTGGCATAGGACCCTTTCCGTCTGAAGAAGCAGTGGATGCGGACCTGATCAACGCCGGTAAGCAAACAGTTACGGCAGTCACAGGTGCTTCCTTTTTTGATTCTTCCCTCAGTTTTGCCATGATACGGGGAGGGCATGTTGACCTGACTGTGCTGGGAGCATTTGAGGTCAGTGAAAAGGGCGATATCGCCAGCTGGAAGGTACCGGAAAAACTTGTGAAAGGCATGGGGGGGGCAATGGACCTGGTGGCCAGTGCCAAACGCATCATCGTTGCCATGCAGCACACCAATAAAGAAGGGGAATCGAAACTGCTCAGGCAATGTACCCTTCCCCTGACCGGAGTCGGTTGCGTAAAACGCATTGTCACGGATCTTGCAGTCGTTGATGTAACAGACAACGGGTTTAAACTGGTGGAAAGAGCACCAGGCATCAGTGTGGAAGAAATCATTCAGGCAACGGAAGCACCCCTGCTGGTGGAAGGAGTTATTCCGGAAATGGATCTCAGCTGATCTCCCTGCGGATCTCTGCAAACACAATTTCTATCGTACGATTCAGCGTTTCCATCAGGTACGGAAGCTGGTCTTTCCCTTCGCCTGTTTTTCCTGCTCTTTCAATATCCCTGATTACCTGCTGAAGCGGATGTATCGTAAGAATGTCGATCGTGGCTTTCAGCTTATGTGCAAGATGAGATACGCCCTCCATATCTGAAACATTGAAAGCATCATTCAACTCTGCCAGCACCTCAGGCGTTGAATCAAGAAAAACCTGCACGATTTTGGCCAGTGCTCCCGGATCCTCTTCATCCAATGCACGAAAGGCGCTCAGATCATATAAGGGTTCATCACTCATAGAAGGATTATATTTCTTTGTTTTTTAACATCCTGTATATCGTCGACTTCCCGATATCCAGTTTCTCTGCCACCAGTAAAACGTTGCTATTGTATTTCTGGAGGAAAAACCTGATAATCTTACGGTTATATTCCTCAAGTGTATTTTCCTCCATCAGGAAATCACTGTGAGGAAGGGATGAATTAAAGGAAATGTCCACATCATCGATCATTTCCGAATTTGTCATCACACAGGCCAGGTTTATCACCGCTTTAAGCTCCCTTACATTGCCCGGATATGAGTACCGCAGCAGTTTTTCCTGGGCAGCCGGTGTCAGGGTATATCTGGGTGTTTTATTATCATGCGAATACTGTTCAATGAAATACTTGGCAAGGATAAGAATATCCTCCCCCCTGTAGCGGAGGGGCGGAAGTTCGATCGGCATCCCCAGTAACTGGTAATAAAGATCTTCCCTGAATCTGCCCCCGATAATTTCCTCTGCGATGTTCTTTCTGCTGGAAACGATCATTCGGAAATCCAGTTTCACCACTTCAGATCCCCCGGGCCTCACATATTCCTTATCCTGAATTACTTTTAAAAGCCTTCCCTGAAGGTTGTAGTCCAGATCAGTGATCTCGTCCAGATAAAGCGTTCCCTTCTCTGCCTGCTGCAGTTGGCCTGTTTTTCTGGCAGTGATGGTTGAAAGGTATCCCTTTTCATATCCGAATAATTCAGTTTCAATATAATCAGTGGTATAGCCTGAAACATTGACTGTCACAAAGGGTTTCCGCTTCCTCACTGAATTAAAATGGATAGCCTTGGCAACCAGATCTTTCCCAGTCCCTGTTTCACCTGTAATCATCACAGGAATACCAGACCTGGTGGCCTTGTCAATCATGTTAAAAACCTGACGGATCACCGGACTCCGGCCCTTTATCACATCCTGGTAATGATATTTCTTTTCGACCTCTTCCCTCAGATCATCAATTTCCCTTTTTAGGTCAAACTTCTCGCTCAGGTGTTTCATCAGATACTGTATACGGTTTGGAGTATCATGATCCTTTACGATGTAATCGGTAATTCCCTCCCTGTATAATGCTGTGGCAATACGGACATCTTCCTGTCCGGAGATCACAACCACCGGAATATCAGGCATATGTTCCCTGATTCTTTTCAACACCACATTCCCTGAGAGATCAGGAAGAAAGTAATCCAGACAGATCACTGCCGGTTCCTTTTGGAGGTTTTTCAACATCTCTGATCCGGTAAGAAAAACCTCTGCGGAAAACAGGGGATTTCTGGTTACCGTATACCGGAGCATTTCGGCGTAGGCCGGGTCATCCTCCACAATAAAAACCAGGATAGATTCCATTTTGGGAAATTATGGAATGTAAAGATAGGACAAATCAATGAAACTTTCCCAAAAAGGGATGATTTATACCGAAAGAACACAGGAATGTGAAAAACGTGATTCCAGAATCACCGTTGTATACTCAGTCTTGACAAGTTTGCGAATGCAAAGCTGTTTACAAAAAAGCATACCGGTCTGAATAATATCAGTGATGAGAATGATCAAAAACCGACCTTCAGGCTTCACTTCATTTGTAAAGCCGGAAGGATCAATCAGATCATTTTTGCAGGATCAACCCATAGCGTGAATTGTTCATCGGTAAGCAGTCCCAACTGGAGCGCAGCTTCCCGGAGGGTGAGGTTTTCAGCATGCGCTTTTTTTGCAATTTTCGCGGCATTGTCATAGCCGATATGGGGATTAAGCGCCGTAACCAGCATCAGTGAGTTTTCCAAATTCTTCTGGATATTCACATGATTAGCCCCGATACCTTCCACGCAATGTTCGGCAAATGACTGACAAGCATCCCCGATGAGCCTTGCTGACATCAGCAGGTTATAAATGATTACAGGTTTGAAGACATTCAGCTGGAAATGGCCATTCATGCCGCCGATGGCAATGGCAGCATCATTTCCGATCACCTGGGCGCATACCATGGTCAGCGCTTCGGACTGTGTGGGATTAACTTTTCCCGGCATGATGGAGGAACCCGGTTCGTTGGCGGGCAGGTTGAGTTCTCCGATGCCACAGCGGGGACCGGAACCAAGCAAACGGATGTCGTTGGCGATCTTCATCAGGCTGACGGCGAGTCTTTTCAGCGCACCGGAAGTTTCGACCATGGCGTCATGGGCAGACAGGGATTCGAATTTATTGGGTGCCGTTACGAAAGGACAGGCGGTGAGTTCCGCAATTTTAGCTGCCACCAGCACATCATATCCTTTGGGAGCATTGATGCCGGTCCCCACGGCCGTCCCGCCCAAAGCTAGCTCGGCGAGATGTGGCAGGGTATTCCGCAGGGCTCTGATACCATGTTCAAGCTGAGAGGCGTAACCCGAAAACTCCTGACCCAGGGTCAGCGGGGTGGCATCCATCAGGTGGGTTCTCCCGATCTTGACAATGCTTTCATATTCAACGGCTTTGGCAGATAATGACTGCCACAGCTTTTCCACACCGGGAAGTGTGGTCTCAACCACGGCTTTATAAGCCGCAATTGACATCGCTGTTGGAAAGGTATCGTTTGACGACTGGGATTTGTTAACATCGTCATTGGGATGGATAACAGTCTTCTCACCCAGCTTTCCACCGTGCAGTACATGCGCCCGGTTCGCGATCACCTCATTGACATTCATATTCGACTGGGTTCCTGAACCGGTCTGCCACACCACGAGCGGAAACTCATCTTTATGTAAACCGGAGAGTATTTCGTCACATACCTTTGCGATCAGATCGCATTTATCCCCGCTCAACACACCAAGGTCTTTATTGGCAAGGGCCGCCGCCTTCTTTAAAATGGCAAATGCATGAATGACCTCCTCCGGCATCCGTTGCCCGCCAATTTTAAAATTATCCTTTGACCGCTGGGTTTGTGCACCCCAGTATTTGTCGGCCGGAACCTCAACTGGCCCCATGGTGTCCCTTTCAGTTCTTGTTTCCATAATGCTGTTAATTAGTGGTTAGTTATTCCTTTCTGCCAAATTCCATCAGATAGGCTTTCATCATGTCGTTCAGGTCACCGTCCATCACAGACTGTACGTCAGACGTCTCAAAATCAGTTCTCAGATCCTTGACCATCTTATACGGATGCATGACATAACTTCTGATCTGGGATCCCCATTCAATTTTCTTTTTGGTCCCTTCAATTTTATCAAGAGATTCTCGTTTCTTGCGCAGCTCAATTTCATAAAGCTGGGATTTCAGCATCCTGATGGCTTTCTCCCTGTTCTGAAGCTGGGAACGGGTTTCCTGGCATTCGATGATGATGCCCGTGGGTGCATGCCGCAATCTCACAGCAGTTTCTACCTTATTCACATTCTGGCCTCCGGGACCACTCGACCTGTATGTATCCCAGGTGATGTCCGCAGGGTTTATTTCAATCTGAATGTGCTCATCAATAACAGGATAGGCATACACTGACGCGAAAGAAGTATGCCTCCTGTGATTGGCATCAAAAGGGGAGAGCCTCACCAGCCTGTGCACTCCGCTTTCACTTTTCAGATAACCGAAAACATAATCCCCTTCGAATTCCAGCGTTACCGACTTGATGCCGGCCACATCCCCGTCCTGAAGATCAATTTCCTTCACCTTATAATCATTCCTTTCACCCCAGCGGATGTACATCCGCATCAGCATAGCTGCCCAATCCTGGCTTTCAGTTCCGCCGGCACCTGAGTTGATGGTGAGAATTGCTCCCAGTTTATCCTCCTCTCCGCTAAGCATATTCCTGAATTCCAGATCTTCAACCATTTGAAGAACATGCTGGTACTGCTTGTCCAGATCCTCCTCCGTTCCCTCACCCTCAGTAAAGAAATCATAGATCACCTGCAGGTCGTCGATTCCCTGATGCAACTTCCCGTAAGCATTCGTCCAGCTTTTTTTCTCCTGAATGCTCTTCAGCAGTAGTTCCGCTTTACGCGGATCATCCCAAAAACCCTGCTCATGGGTCAGTTTTTCTTCTTCTGCGATCTGGGAAAGCTTGCTTTCAACTTCAAAGGAACCTCCTCAGGGCTTCTGCCCTTTCACGGACTTCCTGCATCAATTCTGCCGATACCATAAACAATAATTATATTACTGCGATAAATATTTCTTTTGCATCCAGCTGTTAACGATCTCCTCCTCGAACCCCCTGCTGACCAGCCTGCGGTAAATACCCGCAGGATTAGCAGTTCCGGCTGCCACCTGCTCCATTACAAGCAGGTATTCCGCTTCGGGTATTGAGCACAGTGCCTTGGAAATCAATTCATCTGCTATCCCATTGTTAAAAAGGAACAATCTGATTTTATCCCTTCCCCATTTTTTATCATACAAACACGTTTCCGTCATATGCAGGCAATACCGGGTATTGTCAACCAGTTTTAATTCCCGCAGTTCCGTCAGTATTTCCTCAACCTGGCCGGCGGCAGGCTGCCATTGTTCCAGTTTCAGCCTTACTTCCTTTTCACAACGCTCACGCCTGGCACAATACGCAGCGATTCGCCGTTTCACCTCTTGCATGTCTCTCAGCATCACCCTCAAACGATAATCAAGCAAAGGTAGTGATTTTCTGCAATAATGAAACCGGACAGTTTCGTTAACCCTTCACGAAACAGGATTGTATAAAAAACTTCAGTAATGTGCACGGAATTAAGGGTTCTATCAGCTAAGCTTCGCATTCCAGGGTTCATCCGCTCCGTAAAACCTTTTGGTTAAACAGGTGTTAACATGCATATGCATTCCGGCAATTAACCTAATTTTGTACGAAAAACCGTCCGATGAAGAAAATATTGCTGTTCAGCCTGCTCCTTGTGCTTTTTTCCCAGGCAAAATCCCAGCACCGTATCTCAGGCAATGTTTGTTACGACAATGAAACCCTTACATATCTCGACAGCGTAACGGTACTGCTGAAACAGGGCAATACCATTATTGCCCAGACAGCGACTGATCCTATGGGTCATTTTTTTTTCAACGGTATCTCTGACGGTACCTACACCCTATCCGGTATCTGCTCCAAGCACTGGGGAGGAGGAAGCAGTACCGACGCCCTGATAATCCTTCAGCATTTTGTTCATATTCAAACCCTTACTGGCATAAACCTGTTGGCTGCCGATGTTGACAACAACAACCTGGTGAACACGACAGATGCCCTGATGGTAAGCCGAAGGTATATCCAGTTGCTCGACAGTTTTCCTGCCGGCGACTGGGTTGTAGGAGAAAAACCGGTGACGCTGGCTGGAGGAAATATTTCCGCTATTCTGAAGGCTACCTGCATGGGCGATGTAAATGCATCATTTTCTCCACCGGCAACTTTCGCCTGTGGCCAGTCCGTCACCGATCCGCGCGATGACCAGGTGTACCCGACTGTCCTGATCGGAGAACAATGCTGGATGGCAAAGAACATGAATATCGGCACTTTCATATACGGGGTCGGGAACCAGGGCAATAATTACGTCATCGAAAAATACTGTTACCAGAACAGCCTCACCAATTGTTATAATTATGGCGGGCTTTACCAGTGGGATGAAATGATGCAATATGACACCACTCCGGGTGTGCAGGGGATTTGTCCTGCGGGCTGGCATATTCCCACAGACAGCGAATGGGATACCCTCATCTATGAGCTGGGCGGTTATGCCCTGGCAGGGGCAGCGCTCAAAGCCGGCGGGACTTCCGGTTTTAACGGCCTGCTTGCAGGTTGGGTGATCGACTGTCAGAAGTTTCGTTTGCTTGGGACCAGGGGATTTTTCTGGAGTTCAACGCCCTATTACGGCATTTATGGCTATGATCGCACCCTGTCGTACAATTTAAACAGTGTTACCCGTGATTATGCCGACCAGGAAGACGGACTCTCGGTTAGATGTTTAAAAGACTGATCTTCAGTATTTTTCTTGTACTTCTGGTGATCCGGAAGGCATGATCTATCCTGTAACCAACCACCCATACGATCTTTTCTCCCGAACAAAGCACCCAGATATTTTCCTTTACTGTCAGTGGCAGTTTCAGATTGATCAGAAAATCGCTGAGTTTTTTTCTCCGGTTCAGGCCAAAAGGTCTGAAAGCATCCCCTTGATGCCAGTTACGCAAGCACAGGGGGGCCGACAGTTTATCCAGATCCAGTGAGGCAACCAGCGGAGAAGGATCAGGAAGGCCGGCCCCGGCATTATCGATGATTTCCATTTGGAGTACAAAAGGCAACACTTTTTTTCTGATCATTTTTCTGTGACGGGCCGGCAGTGTAAGCGGTATTGTCAGCTCCCTTCCTTCCGTGGCGCGGGGTGCGAGCAGCAGTGCATCCCTGTCGCGGATGATCCTGTGGGTGGGTGAATACACCTGCTTCCCGCTTTGCAGACGCTGAAGCATGGCAATGTCCGGGAGGTTATCCCTATTGAAACCATATGGTTCCAGAAGGTCTAACAGCAGGTACCAGGCCTGCTCCCTGGCGGCAAGGCGTTCAAGGTTGATTCTGACGCCAGTTTTGTCATCCGTTGCAAACGCCGCGAATTCCGATGCCAGGTAATGTTGCAAAAGCAGGGCTTCATCTCTGAACCTGAGGATATTATGATGCATCACTTTGCGGAAACCCGGATAAATCTCTTCAAGGAGCGGTAACAACTGATTTCTGATCTTGTTCCTCAGGTAATGGTTCTCTTCGTTGCTGTGATCTTCCCTGAAAGATAACCCATAATGCCGGGCGTATGATGCGATCAGGCTGCGGCTGATAAATGCAAGCGGACGAATGAGGCGACCCTGCTTTGCGGGAAATCCCTGCAATCCTTTCAGGCCTGTTCCCCTGATCAGGTTTACGAAGACGGTTTCTATCTGGTCATCAGCATGATGCCCCGTTGCGATGTGTTCAAAACCATGTGCAACAGCAAGATTCTCAAACCATGCGTACCGGAGTTCCCTGGCTGCCATCTGAATGGAAAGTCCGTGCCTTTGCGCATATTGTCTGGTATGAAAATGTCTGACATATAAAGGTATCCCCTCAGAAGCTGCCTTCTGTGCAACAAAACGGGCATCCTCCTCTGAATCCTTACCCCGGAGCCGGAAATTGCAGTGGGCAACCGCACAATCAATACCCTGGCTTGTCAGCACATGCCACATCACCATGGAATCCAGTCCGCCACTAACAGCAAGCAGCAGTTTTTTACCTGGTTCCGGCAGGATCAGTTTTGAAATAAAATCAGAAAGATCAGTTTCCATCCTGCCTGTGATTGGGATGGTGCGGTTTCATGACGGTGGCCCTGGAAAGAACGGATCAGATAACCCAGGTATCCCCGCTGTTAAGCAGGTCATCGACCGTCTTTACAGGACTGTTTTCCTTTGCATAGGCAATCTGCTCCTCCACCATATCATCATAGGTGGGATACATGGCTGAGCGGATCACCCCGAGGGCGACAGGGAACAGCGGCGGAGCCATTTTTGCCAGCATCAGGTGAACTCCCGGGTCCTGCTGGTATTGATCATGAACCAGGAGATCATTCTCGGTGATCCCGTTTTCCCCGATCTGGACTACCTCCAGACGATTGTTGAAGAATCGGATACCTTTATCCTTATTTTTTCCGAAAATCATCGGTTCACCATTTTTCAGGATTAACTGGAAATCATCCTTGATATCCCTGGCAGTAACCTGCTGGTGAGCACCGTCGGCAAATATGATGCAATTCTGCAATATCTCTATCATAGAAGTACCGTCATGTTTCGCTGCTTCGAACATGATTTCCGTCATGAGTTTGGGATTGGTATCCACCGCCCTGGCAAAGAAGGTTCCCTGCGCCCCCATTACCAGTTCCCCGATATTGAAAGGATGTTCGATAGTACCCTGGGGAGAGGTTTTGGTAACCATACCCATGGGAGTGGTAGGAGAATACTGACCTTTGGTAAGTCCGTAGATCTGATTATTGAACAGGATAATATTCAGATCGATATTCCTGCGAATGACATGAATAAAATGATTTCCTCCGATTGCAAGGGAATCACCATCGCCGGTGGCTACCCAGACACTCAGGTGCGGATTGGCAATCTTGACCCCGCTGGAAATAGCGGCTGCCCTTCCGTGAATGCCATGTATGCCATAGGTGTTCACATAATACGGGAAACGGGAGGAACAACCGATACCGGAAACCATCACGAAGTTTTCCTTTTTATACCCGATCTTAGGGAAGACATTGGCAACGGAAGACAGGATGGCATGAGCTCCGCAGCCCGGACACCATTTTACCATCTGGTCGCTTACGAAATCCTGTTTTGTCAGCTCTACGGATGAGCGTTCTATGGTGGTATTTTCTTGACGTTCAAACATGTTTATTCCTCCTCAAGGATTTGATTGAAAACAGTTGTTAATTCATTTACAACGAACGGGAGTCCCTGTACCTTGTTATATTGTCTGTATTGGAACTGCGGGAATAACATTCGAAGGTAATAGATAAATTGTCCGGAATTAAGTTCGCAAATGATGATTTTTTTGAATCCTGCCAATACCTCGGGTGTATTTTCAGGAAGCGGCATAATATAATGAAAATGAGCATGGCTGATTTTTTTGCCTGCAGCGCGGATCTCATCAACTGCATATTGGATGGCACCTTTGGTGCTTCCCCATCCGATAACCAGCAGGTCACCCTCGGGGTCACCATAGATATCCTGTTTCGGGATAAAATTCTGTACCTTTTGCACCTTCTCGGCTCTCAGGTTAACCATCAGCTGATGGTTCAGCGGGTCAGTGGATACACTGCCGGTAATATTTTCCTTTTCAAGACCGCCAACCCTGTGCCTGAGTCCTTCGGTTCCCGGAAGCGCCCATTTTCTGACAAGGGTTTCAGTATCCCTGCGGAATGGTTTATAATCCGGTTCATTGGGTTTTGCAATGGGAGGATTGATAGCCGGAAGCTCAGCGGTCCGGGGTATTTTGAAAAGCTCGGATCCGAAGCCGATGACACCTTCCGAAAGCAGGATGGTCGGGGTCATGTGTTCAAGGGCCAGTTTGGCGGCTTCGTAGGCCATATAAAATGCATTGGCCGGACTTGAAGCGGCCACGATAATGACCGGACACTCACCGTTACGTCCGAAGAGCGCCTGCAGAAGATCAGACTGCTCTGATTTGGTTGGCAACCCCGTTGAGGGGCCTCCGCGCTGTACATCCACGATTACAAGGGGCAATTCGGTCATGACTGCCAGGCCGATGGCTTCACTTTTCAACGAAAGCCCCGGACCAGAAGTGGTAGTAATTGCCAGAGAACCGGTATAGGAAGCACCGATGGCTGAACAAATCCCGGCAATTTCATCCTCAGCCTGGAATACTTTCACTCCAAGTGATTTATGCCTGGCAAGCTCCATCAGGATTTCGGTGGCCGGGGTAATCGGATATGACCCAAGGAACAGCGGCCGCCCTGATCGTTCGGAAGCGGCAATAAACCCCCATGCCACTGCGGTATTCCCAACTATGTTGCGGTACTTCCCTTTTTCCATGGTGGCTTTTGGGATGGAGTACTGCGAAGAAATGGCCTCAACAGTATCGGCAAAATTATAACCGGCCTGTAAAACCGCTTTATTAAGACTGATCACATCCGGCTTCTTCCTGAATTTGGTTTCAAAAAACCTGAAAGTGTTATCAAGCGGCTTATTCAGAAGATAGTACAGTATGCCGAGCGCGAACATATTTTTGCTCCTTTCGGCCGTTTTATTGTCAACTCCAAGGTCCTTGCCAGCCTCTTTTGTCAGTGTAGTGATCGGAGCTTTCACCAGATGATACTTCTCCAGGCTGCTGTCGTCGAGCGGATTTGATGCATAACCGGCCTTCTCGATCGCTGCAGGATCGAAGGTATCGATGTCAATGATCAGGGTAGCCCCGGCTTTTGCCCATTTCAGGTTGGATTTAAGCGAAGCAGGATTCATCGTGACAAGCACATCGCAGTAATCCCCGGTAGTCAGAATTTTCTTTCTCCCGATATGTACCTGGAAACCAGAGACACCGGCAACAGTGTTGTGAGGAGCACGAATCTCAGCAGGGAAGTCGGGAAAGGTCGCCAGGTCATTACCGTCCAATGCAGCAGTTTCAGAGAATAAGGTTCCTATGAGCTGCATCCCGTCACCTGAATCTCCGACAAATTTAACAACCACATCCTCAAGGTCTACGACTGGCTTTGATTTCTTAGCCATAATGTAAGGTTTTTTTAATGATCTGCAAAGGTAGCGCTTTTGTTAATCGTACTTTAAATAATCTGTAAGAAATTTCAGCGGCTTCCGATGTTTACGCCATGCTATGGCCGTAACTAAAAGTAAATGACTGATGTATGCTCGTTCTTTGCGGGTTTTGGAAGCAAGGCAGCTTTATATGAGCTATCCCGTTCACCACTATGTACTCATTCTCCGCGGGTTTTGGAAGGGCTGCTGCAAATGAGTTTTTTTGTGAACCCTTCATTCCGGTTGTTTCACAAACCCATTCAGTGCCGGTATCCTTCGATTTTTCGCAAACCTGTCAATACTGAGTAAAATTAATTATAACAGGCATCTTCAGGTTTTTCTGCGCGAATGTTCAGAAAAAATGTATACCGACACGGAGCAGGTTTGCGAAAAATTGTGTAATAACGGTGTACGGCATAACTCAGTCTTCACTG